>JAGVXH010000005.1 GCA_018303845.1 Candidatus Pacearchaeota archaeon | reverse complement strand
TATTCCATAATAAATCATGGGCTTTCGCCACACGATTTCTTATGGAAACTTGATAGGAAAGAAGAATTGGAGGTTTTTTATTAATGGGGTTTACACATTTGCATTTGCATACTGAATATTCACTTCTTGATGGGGCAACTAAAGTTTCGGAACTTTTTGAGCATGTGAAAAGTTTGGGACAAACGGCAGTTGCCATTACGGAGCATGGGAATATGGGGGCGGTGATTAAGAAGTATAACACGGCGAAGAAGGCAGGTGTGAAGCTCATTATGGGTTGTGAGTTTTATGTTTGTGATGACATTAAGATTAAAGATAAGGAGATAAAGAGGTATCATTTGATTTTGCTTGCGAAGGATTTGGAGGGCTATAAGAATTTAGTTAGGCTGGTTTCGATTGCTAATAATGAGGGATTTTATTATAGTGCTCGGGTTGACAAGAAGTTGCTTCGGGAGTATTCGCGAGGTTTGATTTGTATGACGGCGTGTATCGCTAATGATATTGACCAGGCAGTGATTGGTGGGGATGAGGATAGGGCGAAGAGGTTGATTGAAGATTATATTGATATTTTTGGGAAGGAGAATTTTTATTTAGAGGTGCAGGACCACGGGATTGTAGAGGAGTATAAGGTTAGAAAGTTTTATGAGAAGGTTGCTTTGGAAATGGGTTTGAATATTGTTGCGACTTGTGATGCGCATTTTTTGAAGGAGGGTGATTCTTATGCTCATGAGGTTATGCTTGCGATTCAGACGAATGGGGATATGAATGTCGATAAGAGGTTTAAGTTTGGTGGGTCTGGTTATTGGATTAAGAGCGAGGAAGAGATGAGGAAGAGTTTCCCGCAGGAGTGGTTGGATTTGAGTTGCGAGATTGCGGACAGGTGTAATGTTGAGCTCAAGATGGGGACGCCGATTTTTCCTGATTTTGAGGTGCCTGAGGGACTTAGCCATCGGGATTATTTGTATAAATTGTGTAAGGCGGGAGTTGACCGGATTTATGGAGGGAAGGCGAATTATAATGAGGCGATTGAAAGAATGAATTTTGAATTGGGCGTTATTGGGAAGATGGGGTTTGAGGCTTATTTTTTGATTGTTGCGGATTTTATTGAGGATGCGAAGAAGCATTGTCAGGTTGGTCCTGGGCGAGGGAGTGGTGCTGGTTCAATTGTTGCTTATTCGCTTGGGATTACACAGCTGGACCCTTTGGCTTTGGGTTTGTTGTTTGAGAGGTTTCTTAATCCTGATAGAGTAAGTTTGCCGGATTTTGATATCGATTTTGGGAATAAGGATATTGTGCTTGATTATGTTCGGAGGAAATATGGGAAGGAAAAGATTGCGATGATTGGGACTTATGGGACGATGTCGGCTAAGGCTGTTTTGAAAGATGTGATGAGGGTTTTTAGAGTTCCGTTTGAAGATGCTAATGCGATTACAAAGCTTGTTAATGAGAAGACGATTCAGAAGTCGCTTGATGCGGAGCGGGACGGGAGGCTGACGGATGAGGCGGAGCAGCTTAGGAATTTTAAGAAGAAGCATGAAAAGATTTTTGAGATTGCGCAGGTTTTGGAAGGATGTGTTAGGCATAAAGGTGTTCATGCTTGTGGTGTTGTTTGGGGGAAGCAGGAGATAGTAGAATATATTCCGACTTATGGAAAAAATGGAGATGTGATTACGCAGATTGAAGGGCCTGACGTTGAAACTTATGGTTTGGTTAAGTTTGATTTTTTGGGTTTAGAGACTTTGAATGTTATTAAGAAAGTTTTGGATGCGACTGGGAAGGATTCGGATTGGCTTGAGAATATTCCGATGGATGATGATTTGGTTTATGAGATGCTTCGGAAGCAGAAGTCGATTGGGGTTTTTCAGATAGAGTCGGAAGGGATGAGGAAAGTTTTGGCGCAGGTTAAGCCGAATTGTTTTGATGATATTATTGCAATTGTTGCACTTTATCGTCCGGGTCCGATGCAGTATATTGAGGTTTATGCTAATCGAAAGGCTGGGCGAGAAGATGTTTCTTATGTTCATCCTAATGCTGAAAAGATTTTGGCTCCGACTTATGGGATTATGGTTTATCAGGAACAGGTTATGCAGCTTAGTCGGGCTCTTGCTAATTTTTCGGCTGGGGATAGTGATGTTTTGAGGAAGGCGATTGGGAAGAAGAAGTTGGATTTAATGGAGAAGATGGAGGTGCAGTTTAAGTCGGGATGTGTCGAATTTTCTGGGATGAAAAAGTCGGCTGTTAATCAATTGTGGGATGATATTGTGAAGTTTGCGGCTTACTCTTTTAATAAAAGTCATGCGGCTGCTTATGCTCTTATTTCGTATCGGACTGCTTATTTGAAGAGATATTATCCGGTTGAGTTTTATGCTGCGACAATTTCTTCTGCTGTTCGGGATCCTGAGAAGTTGGCTTTTTATTTGGAGTCGGCTCGGGGCGAAGGGATTAAGATTTTGCATCCGGATATTAATAATTCTAAGGAGGATTTTAGTGTTGATTTTGTTGAAGTGGCGAAGAAGGAAAAGGGGGTTTTTAATAAAGAGAGGTTTGTTTTGAAAGATGGGAAAGAGTATGAGAAGGTTATTCGAGTGGGTTTGAGCGGGATTAAAAATGTTGGTGGTGAGGCGATGGCGAAGATTCTTGAAGGGAGGCCGTATAAGTCTTATCAGGATTTTGTTAATCGTGTTGATTTGTCTAAGGTGAATAAGCGGGTTTTGAAGAGTCTGATTTCGGTTGGATGTTTTGATGAACTCGGAATTAATCGGGCGAGTCTTTTGGCGGTTTATGATAAGGTTCAAAAAAATAGTTGTTCCACAGAAAAACAGATGACGCTTTTTGGTGGTGGGGTTTGTGGTGTTGTTGAGTATCCTAATTTGGAGCAGTTGAGTTTGAAGGAGAGACTCGATTTAGAAGCGGAGTTGCTTGGGGTTTGTATTAGTGGGCATCCTGTTGATGCGTTCCTTGAGTCTAAAAATAATGAGTTTGTTGCTTTTGATAAGTTGAAGGAAGATTTGGAAATGGAAGTTTTTGGTTTAGTTAAGAGGTTTACTAAGATTGTTACGAAGAATGGAGATGATATGGCATTTATGGATTTGGGTTCGAGGGATGGGGAATTAAAGGTGACGATTTTTCCGAGAGATTTTAAGGAGTGTATAGGTGAAGGCAATATTAAGGTTGGGGATGGGGTTCGGGTTTCTGGGAGGTTTAAGGAGTCGGAGGAATTTGGAAATGCATTTATTGCGAAGTCAGTTTTAGTTTGTGAGGCGATGAGGTAGAAATTGGGTGTTAGGGATTAGAATGATTTTAGGCTTGGGAATTGAAAAATAATTTAGCCGCAGATTATACGGATTACACGGATTGAAATTAGAGAATAAAGAATAGAAATAGGATGATAGGAGGCGATTGTTTTTTATTAATTTTGGAGGAATCGGTTTTTTACTAAGGTTTAAATAAAGTAATTATTTTGTAATATTATGAGGATTGGATTTGTTGCTGTTTTGATTTTGGTATTTTGTGTGGGAATTGTTTCGGCTGGTTTTTTTGAGGATGTTTTCGGTGGGATGACTGGACGGGTTGTTGATGGGAAACTTTCTGTTGTGGTTGGAGTTGAAGGGAATGAATGTGATAAGGCGAAGTTTATTTTTGATGAACAGTATTCTGGGTATGCGGTTCCGGAGGCAATCCCGTTTAGTGATGATATTTTTGATGTTTATGTTGATGATGTTTTTTTTGCTGGATTTGATTTGTTTGATAAGAAGGTTTCTGGGATGAGATGTGAAGCTAGTGAAGATGCTAGTTATAATATTTTTGTTACGAGTGGATTGCTTATGGAGATTTCAGAAAGTGGTTCGGATTTGGATTTTGTTGAATTTTATAATCAGAAAAGGGATAGTGAAGAGTTGAGGATTGAGGCTGTTGGGATTGGAAAGAAGATGAAGCTTGGTTTTATTAATTTTGGACTTTGGGTTGCTGGTTGGTTTTCTTGAAGCGGGAGTGGTGATTACTATAAAATAATATGTAGGAAATTTATTTAAAGGCAGGAGATTTGTTGTTGTTATGGAAACTAGTAGAACACGACGAGGGATTGGCGTTGCTGGGGAATTGATTTGCGCTGATCAGTATCGGTTTGGTTTTAAGAAGTTTAATTAGTTGTGCTAAGTTGAGGTTGAATTCTAAACAGAAGATTTTGATTTGCAGGATTGGTGGTTTAGGGATTACTAGATTAATTGAGGATTTGGCGATAGAACTTGATTGCTCGGTTGGATGTTTGTGGGGGAATTTGCGGGAGCTTAGAGAGATTGGGTTTATTTGTGGGAATGATTTGACGGAGCTTGGAGAGGTTGTTTTTTATGAATTGAAGGGAGGTGATTTGAGATGAAAAATGATGATGTGGTTTCTTGGGATAATGAAAGAAATAAGTGTCTTGGGGTTAGATATAGTCTTAATCTTGGAAAGGCTGACTATTTGAGTATTGAAAGTAGTCGGAATATTTCTGAAGGTGAGGATGCGCGGAGACTTGCTGGAAAGGTTTGGAAAAATGATGCTTTGCTTTCTGGGGGATGGAATAGCTATAAATCGAGAGGTCCTTGTTAGATGATGTATTCTCTTTCTAGGTCGCAAGATTTACAATGGTAAAGTATTCCTGTACCTGAAACGTATCTATTTGTTTTGAATATTTTTTCTGCGGTTCCTTTACAGCCTGGGCAGTTGACTTTTTCTGGAAGACTTTCGAAAGTGTAATGTTTTTCTTGCATTTTTCTTTCAAGTGTGTTTAGTTTTAGTCTTGGCATTTTAACTTAAAGTTATTTTAATTTTACCGCTGTTCCATAGGCTAACATTTCGGCTGCTCCTTGCATTATCATTGCGGTTGAAAATCTTACTCCGACTATTGCATCTGCTCCCATTTCTATTGCATCGTTTACCATTCTATTGAAGGCTTCTTCTCGGCTTTGAGTTGTCATTTCGGTGTATGATTTTATTTCTCCGCCTACTACATTTTTTAGTCCTGCCATGATATCTCGTCCGATATGTCTTGCTCGGATTGTGTTCCCTTTTGCTACGCCTAGGATTTTTGTTATTTTTTTGCCTGGTATTTCAAAGGTTGTTGTTGTGATTAGTTCTTTCATTTTGTTTTTTGTTTTTTATCCCTCCTTTTTTCTAGTTTATCTTCTTCTTTATAGAATATTATTAGCGCGATTCCTATTATTGTTGGGATTAGTGCTGGAAGGTAGTGTTGTGTTTTTATTACTATCCCAACTCCAAGGACTATTCCTGCGATTCCTAGAAGAATAGACTCTTTTGTCATGAAAAGGTTAGGTTTTTTTGGTTTATAAGTTTTTAGAATGGGGCTCTGGTGAAATCCACTAGGATTTCACCAAAAATTGAAAATTGAAAATTTCCAAATGTCCAAATTTCGACAGAGTAAATCTGATTGAAATTTGATTTATAATAACTTGTTTGACTAGAGGTGTAAAAAACCAGGGTTTCATTGGAGTTAGAATGGAAGGTAGAAGATGATTGTTGGGATTAGGATTACGCCCATGAGGAAGCTTCTCCTGGTGGAAAATTCTATGCAAGTTAGGCCTAGGGTTGTTGAAGTTATTAGGATTAAGATGCCTAGAAATCCTGAGACTAGGAAGGTTATTGTTATTAGGAAAATTAGGGTTATTATTGAGATTTTTGTGTAGGGAATTTTGTGGATGTTTTTGGCTATTGATTTGGAGATTAAGAGAGCTATGGAGATTGCTAGAATTGATGAGGTTAGAATTGTTGCTAGAATTAATGGAAGGTTTTGGAGAGTTAGATTTGTGATTTGATTGATTGCGAAGGCTGCGCCGGTTCGGGATTTTTGGAAGAGGATTAGTGTTAAAAAAGAGGTTGCCATGACTAGGGTGTTGATTGAGCCTAAGAGGATTAGGAATTGTTCTTTTGTTGTTTTGCCTGAAATTTCGGAAGTAATGATTGCGGCTTGGGAAGAACCTAGTCCTGGAAGAAGGGAACAGATTGGGGAGATGAGGATTGTTGATATGGTTGGTTTGATTAGCTCTTTTTTGTTGAGGTTTAATTTTTCTATTTTTTGTTTTGGGATGATTGTTTTTTGTTGGATGGAGTGTATTAGGCTTGACGTTGCGAAGAGTCCCGTTAGGAGAGGGAGGAGAGGTTGGTTTACGTTCAAGTTTAGGGTTGCGAGGGCGAGGAATCCTGCTAGGAGGAAGATTATTGTTGCTTTTAGTTTGGATTTTTTTTCTGTCGTGATTAGGAAAATTGCTATCCAGATTAGGAGGATTCCCATCATGCGCTCGAGGAGTGGATAAATTTTTGGGACAAGAAAGATGAATATGGGGGTGATTATTATTAGGGATATGATGGAGATTGCTCCGCCGATTAGGGTTAATTTCAAGGCTTGGTGTCCTTGGCCTTTTAGGAGGAATGAATGTCCTGGGAGGCTTGAGAGAAAAGTGTCTTCTGTTTGGGCGCCGAGGAAAATTGATGGGATGAAATCTAGGAAGGTGTGAGTTATTGCCATTGAGACTAGAAATATTAGGAGTAGGTTTGTGATTGCTGGATTGTTTGAGAGAAGGGCTATGACGAAGATTGAGATGAGGTTTATGTGGATGCCGGGGATTAGGCCAGAGATTGTTCCGGTTAGGGTTCCGAGGAAAAGGGCAAGGATTAAGAAGAGCATTCGTTTGTAATGCGAGTTTGTTATTAGGTTTTATTTGGGGTTTGGGATAAAAGGTAGTGGGCAATGTTTCCATAAAAAATCATGGGCTTCGCCGCATGATTTCTTATGGGTGTTTGGTTTATTGGAAAGAGATGGGAGAAAGATTATTTGAGATAATTTTATAAAAAGTAAAATATTTAATTTATTATGAGTAATTATTATGACATAGTAACACTTGGAAAAGATATTGTTAGCATTGAATTGTGTAATGGTCAAGTTGCTGCTATGAGGTATAAGAATATTGATTTAATTCATCAGGGCAGTTTGCCTTTGGACTTGAGAGATAAAGATTGTATTAGTAGAATATCTAGGGGCGCTCCTAACTATTCTGGATTGGAGGCTTTCCCTTTTGTGGGTAAACCAGATAGGGTTTTTACAAAAAAGGGAGAGGTTATGAATTATGATACACATGGACTACCACGGTCAATTCCATTTATTTTTAATGGTGCCGTTAAAGATGCAGTATATTTTTATCAAACACATGATGGCAAAACCAAAATTTCAAATATTAAGTTTAAAGAAAGTGGTAAGGGTCCTGAAAGTTTAGATGCGATTTTTCCTTATACTTTGAATAAGGATTTTTATTTAGATAATGGGTCCTTGCATATAGAATCTTCTATTAAAAATGAGGGGTTTGGGCAGGAATCTTTTCATTATGATTTTTTAACTCATCCTATGTTTATTGCTCCTCATGATTATGAGAAGGGAGTTTTCTTTTCTGGTGGTAATAAAAGTTTTACTTTGGCCGATGTTTTGAGGGAAAAAGGCAATGTAAAATTATTAGATGGTGTCGAGATGTTGCAATTTGTTAATAAGGAAAATGGCATAACTATTGGATTTGGGCATGATTTTGGGAATACTATGATTTGGACTCCTGGTATTATGCAGGGTGTTTTTGGGGTTGAGCCTAAGAGTTTTTCTGGTGTTAGGAATGTTCAGAAAGATACCGATGGAAGATATTTGGGTGCGCAAATGAAGGATTATTATTCACTTAATATAACTCCATTTGAGGAATAGAATTATGAATTTATTTTTGATATTTTTGAGACTATGATTTGTTTTTGGTTTTTGTAGATATCTTCTTTTCCTTGGAATTTTATTTTGTCTCCAGTGGTTAGGTTTAGATTTGGACTGTCGAAAATGATAAGCTCCGTTGTTTTGTTTTGGAGATAAATTGTTGTTTTGAAGTTGGATTGCTGGATTGATTCTATGGTTGCGGTTTTTGAACTTTGAGTTTGTGATATTAGGGTTAGAGCTAGGATTCCTAGAAGGGTTATGACGAGGTAAAGATTTTTGGGTTTCATTTGGCGATGAATTCTATTACATCCTTGTCTTTTAGGATGTGCATAAGTCCGATTGACTGTCCTCCAAATTTGCTTGAGGGGCCCCATATTCTGGAACGTTTTATTTTTTCAGACATTCCTTTTCTGACTTTTTCTGCGGCATCCTTAAATGTTGAGCCTTTTTTTAGTATCATTGGTTCTTTGCTTGGCTCTTTTTTTGGTTCTTTTGTGTAGACTCTTATTATTGGGAAAGTTTCGAATATTTTTTGCTTTAATTCTTGTGTTTGTATTTTTGTTGGATGCTGTGAGAAGAATATATAGTCGTAATTTTTGAATTTTGATTTTAGATTTGCTTCTATTTTTCTTTTTTCTGTGTCAGATAGAAGGTCTTCTTTATTGAAGATTAAAATTATTTTGGCTTTTGTTCTGTATGCGTAGGCTTCTGATTTTTTTATTTGATCTAAGTTGTCTATTGTTAAGAGCAGAGTGTCGGTTGAGTTGACTAGGGATTTGTCGTGGTTTGGGAAGGATGGGATGTCTATGATTTGGATTTGTGCATCTTCGAAATTGAAGGTTCCGAGTTGAGGCTCGAAGGTTGTGAATTCGTGAGGGGAGATTTTTGCTTCTTGTCCTGTTAGAGTTTGGAAGATTGTTGATTTGCCTGTATTTGGGAATCCCGTTAGGACGCATTGCATGTCGGCTTTTTTTATTCCGATTTGAGTTCCTTTGCCTGAACTTTTTTGTTTGGCTAGAGACATCTTCAGTTTTTTATAACGATTGGTTAGATTTTTTCGCATGTTTTCGGAAGACTTATGCTTTGGGACTTCTTTCATCATGATTTCTAAGCATGCGAGCCTTTCCTCATCGGTTTTTGCTTCTTGGTATTCTTGTTCGGCTCTTTGGTAGAAGGGGGATTGATTAGTTGATGACATAAATAAGAGTATGGAGTGTGAGTTTACTTTTTGTCATAAGGTTTTTAAGACGTAAAGCTTTATGAATTTTATGGAGGAGTTGTTTGTTTGGGCGTTTATTTTCTTTTTTCTTTTTAGTTTTGCTACTGCTGCTGAGGATTGGGAGGAGATAAATGTTGAGGGAGTAAATCAGGAGACAGCAACTGAGAATCAGGAATCTGGTGAGGTTGTGGATGCTACTTTGGATTATATTGCGCCTGTTTCTGAAGATGTTTTGAAAGAAGATGGGAAATTTTTTACAAGGGATTTTTATATCGCACTTGGACTGATTGTTTTAGTTTTAGTTATAGTTTGGATTTTTATTTGGTTATTTATTCGTGGTCCTAAGAATAAGTGGGAGTAATGCTAAGTATTTTAAGTTTAGTTTTTTTGTTATTTGGATGAAGTTGGCTGTTTTATTTAGTGGGGGAAAGGATTCTACGCTTGCGGCTTTTATCGCTAAAAAGGAAGGTTATGATCTTGGTTGTTTGGTTTCTATTTCTAGTAAGAATAAAGAAAGTTTTATGTTTCATGTGCCTTCTATTGATAAGGTTGTAAGACAGGCTGAGGTGATGGGGATTCCTTTGATTTTAAAAGAGAGTAGCGGGAAGAAGGAAGCTGAACTTAAAGATTTAAAGATTGCTTTGGTGGATGCTATTGATAGGTTTGGCATTGAAGGGGTTGTGACTGGAGCTATCGGTTCTGTTTATCAGGCTACACGAGTTCAGAAGATTTGCGGAGAATTGGGATTAGAATGTTTTAATCCGCTTTGGCAAAAAGACCAGATTGAGTTGCTTAGGGATTTAATTAAAGAGAAGTTTAGTGTTATTATAGTTGGAGTTGCGGCTTATCCTTTGGGGCAGGATTTTTTAGGCAAGAAAATTGATGCGGGTTTTATTGAGGAGATGGTTAGGCTTCGTAATGAGTTTGATATTAATCCGGCGGGAGAGGGGGGTGAGTTTGAAAGTTTTGTTTTAGACTGCCCATTGTTTTCTAGGGGGTTGGATGTTATTGGTTTTGAGGACTTTGGAGAGAAGAACTCTTGGAGACGGGAGATTGAGCTTAAATGAAAAGGAGAGTTTGTGGAATCTGATTTGATTAAGAGGGCTCGGGCTTTTGCGAAGCGAAAACACAAGGGGCAGTTTCGAAAAGATGGGACGCCTTATTTTGGGCATGTTGAGCGAGTGATGAATATTGTTTTTGAATTTAAGGAAAGGAATAGAATGGATGAGCTTTTTGCGGCCGCACTTTTACATGATACGCTTGAGGATACGAATACTGGGATTAGTGAGCTTCGGGAAAATTTTGGTGAGGTGGTTGCTTTGCTTGTTGTTGAGCTTACTACGGATAAACTTCGGTCTCAGGTTGTTGGGAAGACTGAATATTTGGCGGGGAAGTTTTCTAATGAGAAGGCGATAAGTAGTTGGGCGCTTGTGATTAAGCTTGCTGATAGGTTGGATAATATTTCGGATTTGGATAAAATGGATGTTGAGTTTGCTCGGAAAAAGACGAAGGAGACTTTGGGTATTTTGGATGCTTTGGAAGAGAAGAGGGAGCTCACAAATACTCATAGAAAATTGATTGCGGCTATTCGAGAAAAGTTAGAGGGGTTTAAGTTATGATGTGCAGTAATTTTATCCGCAGATTTACGCAGATTTACGCAGATTTTTTATGGGTGGGATTTGATATAAATAATTATTTTGTGGGAAGTTAAAATGATTGAGAAAATTTATGCCGAGGCTGGTTTTGGCAATGAGAGTTTTTTTTCTACGGAGATTGAAAAGGGAAATAGGGAGTTTCGTATTAAAGGTTTTGTTTTGCCAAAAAAATTTAGGGATGTTTATTTGAGGTTTTGGATTTTTAGGAGAACTTTTATTATTTCTAGTTGTGATGGTTTTGTTTTTGGGAAGAAAGGAAAAAATAAATTTAAGTTTTTGTTTGGGATTGGGGGTTTTGGAAGATGATTTTGGTTATTGATGTTTGTGCTGAGAGATTGCATTTTTATGAATTTGTTAAGCCGGTTTTAGATATTGTTAAGGATGAAGAGGTTTTGTGTACTTATTATTTGGATTTGAATTTGGATGATTTGGCTAGATGTGACAAGGTCATTATTTGTGGGACTTCATTGAAGGATGATGGGTTTGTCGAGGATATTGATAAATTTAGTTGGTTGAAGGATTTTGAGAAGCCGGTTCTTGGAATTTGTGCTGGGTTTCAGATTTTGGGATTGGTGTTTGGTGGGAAGCTTGGGAAGAAAAAGGAAGTCGGTTTTTTTAAGGAAGAATTTGTTAGTGATTTTTTGGGACTAGAGGGTGAAGTAGAGGTTTATCATTTGCATAATAATTATGTTGATTTTCCTAAGGAGTGGAGGATTTTTGCGGGTGAATATTTTGCTCAGGCTGTTAATTGGAAGAATTTTTATGGGGTCTTATTTCATCCTGAGGTTAGGAATAGGGATTTGATTTTGAGGTTTGCTTTGTTATAATGATTGATTTACATATTCATTCTACGGCATCGGATGGAGAGTTGTCTCCTGAGGAGTTAGTAGACTTAGCTATTGAGAAAAAGATTTCTGTGATTGCTATTACTGATCATGAAGTTGTTTGGGGTTCTAGAAAAGCTATTGAGTATGCTAGGGGCAAGGGCGTTGAAGTTGTTCCGGGTATTGAGATTGGAGATTATGGGTTGAGCTTGGAAGAGTTTAGAAAATTAAGGGAATGCTGGAAGTCGCGAAATGGGGTTTGGGGTTATTTGGTTTTTGTGAGTTTTGGGAATGTTTGTTAAAATTTAGAACACGGATTACACGGATTTGGTTTGTGATTGGATTGTAAGGTGGGGGTATTGGGCAAGGATATTTTAGGAGGAGTTCCATAAAAAATTATGGTGTCTTCGACACGCATAATTTCTTATGGAGAGGTGGAAGATTGGGCTTATTGTTGATAAATGAGGGTGAATGGTGGGAGGCTTTTGGAAAAATTTAGAACACAGATTACACGGATTGGATTTGGTTGGGGCTAAAGAATCGTTGTTGGTAATTGTTTTAAAGTTTCTTTTTGTTTATTTGTTATGGATAAAAATGGTTCACGGATTCTCACGGATTCTCACGGATTGGATTTGACTGGAGAGGTTAAGAAGAAGAAGGAATTTTCTGGTTTGCCAGATTCTGTTATTTTGCGAGCTCTTAATGAATCAAGGGATGATGTTAAGGAGGCACGTGCACTTCTTCGGAAATATTTTGGAGTGTTTTTGACTAATAGGGTTTTGCATAAATCTGGGAAAAAGTTGGATGTTCATATTTCTAGTAAGAAGCGAGATTATGAGGAATTTTATGGAGAGATTTTTTCTGGGATTAGGGATGCGAAAAGTATTGTTGATTTGGGTTGTGGGGTTAATGGGTTTAGTTATGAGTTTTTGCCTAGGGGAGTTTCTTATGTTGGAGTTGAGGCTGCTGGTCAGTTGGTTGACCAGATGAATATTTTTTTTAAGGATAATGATTTTGATGGGCGGGCTATTTGCGGGGATTTGTTTGATTTGGATTTAGTTAGGGGTATTTTGGAAAAGGCAAAGTGTCCGCGAGTTGTTTTTTTGTTTCAGGTTGTGGATGCGCTTGAGAACATGGAGAGGAATTTTTCTTTGAAGTTAATTGGCGAGATTATGAAGAATTGTGAGGTTTTAGTATTAAGTGTTCCCTTGGTTAGTCTTGGTGGTGGGAAGAAATTTGCGGTTAAGAGAAAATGGCTGATGGATTTTTTGGTTGAGAATTATAATGTTCTTCGAGATTTTGAGATGTTTGGGGAGAGGATTTTGGTTGTTCAGAAGAAGTGAGAGTTTATGGAAGAGGGTGGTTTGGTATAATAATTAATTTAAATGGAGAATCTTGTTTCTTTTTATGAAATTAAAAATGTTAGAAATTACGGGATTTGATGGAGAGGGTATTCCTGCTGTTTTTAGAGAATCGGCAGAATCGGCAAGAAAGAATATTTCTGATTTGGAAATTCGTTTTTGTGCGGCTCCTGATTATGTAAGACCAGATGGTTGTGTTTCTCCTATGATAAGATATTTTAATTATGAGGAAAGAGATGGATTTGTGGCTAGATTCGGTGAAGACGGTTTGGGTTTAATTAGAGATGTGGCTTCTGGAAAGATTTTTTAAGTTAGTGAGAAATAAAATAATTGTTAGTTTAGAAGATTTGGAATTAAAATAAAATAGAGATTTTAATAGTTAATTTTTTTAAAAGATTTCATGTTTTCTATGATTGTTTGAGCAAATTCATCTATTACATTTTCCAGGGATTGATTTGCATCTATTATTTTTATTTTTTCTCCCTCTTTTATTAAATATTCTAATGCGTTTTCGTAATGTTTTTTTATTTCTTTTAGTTTGTCTTCTGTCTCATGGAGATGTTTCCATTTATTTCGGTTTGTAGCTTTATTGAGTAATTGTTCTTGTTCTATTCTTGAATCTATTCTTTTTACTGCTTCTTTTGGATTTATGTCTAGATATGTAATTAGATTTGGATAGCCCATTCTTCTGAATCTATTGAATAGGTTTAGTCTTTGGGCTTGAGTTAATTTTTTTGAATTAGGATGATAAAATGTTAAATATGTTGCTGGGCAAATTGTCATATCTCTGCTTGCGATTGTTATGTCTGGATTGTGGTATGTTATCATTTTTGATTCTAGTGTCGGCTGTATGAAAACATTTAGGCCGTTTGCAAAGGAAATACCTGGTTTGAATTTTGTGTTGTCGAAGTATTGATGTATCGCATCTATTTTCTTCGTAGTTTTTTCGTAAAAGTAAGTTCTTTTTCCTGCTTCTTCAATATATATTGGTCTTCCGGTTTTTAATATTTTATATTCGTTAGAGAGTTTTGCTATAGTCTTAGATATGACTGTGCTTTTTCCTGCTCCGTCTATTCCAATTACCGATATTCTATATGTCATTTTTGAGTTATAACATTTTTTAGGGTTTTTATTTGTTTTGTTTTGCGTTTAAGAAAGATATTTAAGTTTATTTTTTTTTGTTATTTTATGATATATGTTGTTGGGCATAAAAGTCCGGATAGTGATTCGGTTTGTTCTGCTATTGCTGTTGCGGAATTGAAGAAATTGCTTGGTTTTGAGACGGAGGCTCGAGTTGCGGGGGAGCTCAATTCTGAGACTAAGTTTATTTTGGAGAAGTTTGGGGTTAAAGCTCCTAAGGTTTTGAAGAGCGTTGGTCTTAAGGACGAGGTTATTTTGGTGGATCATAGTGATTTGTCACAGGCGGTTGATGGGATGAAGGATGCTATGATTGTGGGGCTGGTGGACCATCATAAGCTTGGTGATGTGACTACGAAGGTTCCGATTGAAGTTTTGATTCGTCCGCTTGGGTGTTGCGCTAGTGTTGTTAAGGGTTTGTTTGATTATTATGGGAAGAAGATTTCAAAGGGAACGGCTGGGTTGATGCTTTGTGCGATTCTTAGTGATACTGTTATTTTTAGATCTCCGACTTGTACCGACGAGGATAAAAGAGTTGTAAAAGAATTGTCTAAAATTTGTGGTATTGGTGAAGTGGAGAGTTTGGGGATGGAGATGTTTAAGGTGAAAAGTGAAGTTGAAGGGAAGAGTGCGCGTGATTTAGTTGCGAGAGACTATAAGGATTTTGAGATGGGTGGGAAAAGAATTGGGGTTGGGCAGTTGGAGGTTGTTGATTTGGGAATGGTTGAAGGGAAGAGATTAGAGTTATTGAAAGAGATGGAAAGACTAAAGGTTGAAGGAAGAGAGGCCGTGTTTTTGATGTTGACGGATATCATGAAAGAGGGAACAATGCTTCTTTATGTTGGGAGAGAGGGTTTAAGGGATAAGGTTTTTGGGAAGTCTAAGGATGGGTGGTATAAGGGAATGATGTCTAGGAAGAAGCAAGTTATTCCTAAGTTGGAGGAATATTTTGGCTAATGGGACTTGGAGAAATTTTTAGTTTTTGTAATGAAAATAGTTATATGATTTCTATGTATTCTTTTGCGGCTGTTTCTGTGGTTTCTTCTGTTTTCCCTTTGGTTGATGCCGTGGATGATTTTTATAAATTAGCTAAAGGGGAAGGAGTTACTTCTTTTTCTGATTCTAGAGATAGAACGGATGCGCTTGGTCGTTTTTGTTCTGACTTGAAGGACTAGGAAGTTATATAAGTTAATTGGGATTTTTGTTGTCATGAAGTTTCAGAAGAAGGTTTTGGCTAATGGGTTGACTGTTTTATTTGAGAAGCGAGATGTTGATGTGACTACGGTGATGCTTGCAGTTCGGTATGGTTCTGGCTATGATTCTGCTGAGGAGAAGGGGATGGCGCATTTTATTGAACATTTGTGTTTCAAGGGGACACCTACTCGAGGTACTAGAGAGATTGTTTTTGAAATAGAAAGTTTGGGAGGAGAGATTAACGCATTTACACATGAGGAGATTACGGCTTATTATGCCAAGCTTCCATCTAAACATTTAGATGTCGCAATGGATGTTATGTTTGATGTTTTCTTTAATCCTATTTTTCCAGAGGAAGATGTTGAGAAAGAGGCGAGTGTTATTTGTGAGGAAATTAAGATGCATCGCGATAATCCCATGAGGCATACGCTTGAGAGAATACAGAGTAATTTATATAATGAGCCGTTTGGGATTTTTGCTGCAGGAAGACAGGAGGTTGTTCGAAGGATGACGAGGGATAGATTGAAGGAAAAGCACGATGAGGTTTATGTCCTCGAGAATTCTATACTTTGTGTTGTCGGCAATAATGAATTTAAAGATATAATTTCTTTTGCGAAAAGCTTGAGTCCAAATTCCAAAATTAAAAGTTTGAAATTGAAGATGCCGAAAATTACTTTGAGAAATATTCGCGATGATGAAAAAAGAGAGGGACTTGAGCAGGCAAATGTTGCACTTGGTTTTCATTTTCCTAAGGCTGGAGATAGGGGAAATTATGCGGCAGAGGTTTTTTCTGCGATTTTGGGGCAGGGGATGAGTAGTAAACTTTTTAGTGAGGTTCGAGAGAAGAGGGGATTAGTTTATGGTATTAAAAGTGATTTTGATAGTGGACGAGATTTTGGTTATATGGTGATTTGGGCTGGCACCGATTCTTCTAAGGTTGAAGAAGTAAAAAAGATTTGTTTGGAAGAATTTTCTAAGATGAAGAATTTGACGCAGAAAGAGTTAGATGAAGCTAAGGTGCAAGTTGTAGGAAACAGGAAAGTTGAGTCTGAAGGTTCAAGTGAGACTGCTGTTAATTTAGTTATGTCAGAGGTTCGTGGTAAAGTTGAAGAGTATTATGATTATGAAAAGAAAATTAATGAAGTTACACTTGACGATATTAGAAAATTAGCAAGTAAGACGGAATTTGCTTCTTTTAGTTTGAGTTCGTAATTTTATTTTTGTAAAGGTATGGAGAAATATAGACTAAAAAGATTTTGTAGCTTTATATGATTATTGGTTTGGAATTTGGGGTTTTTGGGAGCAGGAATTTTTATAAGGGAAGTGTATTAGGAGGAGGAGATGGAAAGTTATGAGATTAGGGAAATCATTGAAAAGGCTTCTTCTGTTTATCGTTCTCGTGGTATGTCTGGGATAGAGGATTTGGCAAAGAAGTATAATGGCTCTGAAGAGGGTGTTTACGTTAAAAAGATTATTGAAAATGTTAGGGGTGTCGTATATCATGGCGGTAGGTTTTTTGGGGAGTTTCCTAGTGATTTACAGGATAAAATTTTTGATGAATTAATTCAAGGTTGATAGAAATTTTTCTATTTTGTTTTCGTCTAGGGTTTTTTTTAATTCTTCTTTTGTCGCTCCAAATATTTTTTTTAAGGATTTGAATTCTTGTAAAAGATTTTGTGCTGAGGTCGGGCCGATTCCTGGGAAGCCTTCTAGGATAAATTGTTTTTGTTCTTCTTTTGTTAGGTTGGATTTTGTCTGCCTTAGGCTGTAGTTTTGATTTTCTTTTTCTTGGCGTCTGGCGATTGTGATTAGGAATTTTGCGGTGTCGGATTCGTTTTCTGTGTAGATAATTGGGATTTGGCTTGCGGTTGAAAGGATTGCTCCGCGGATTGCGTTTGGGTGAAGTGAGGATTTGTAGGTGAAGTCGAAGCCTTCTAGAATTAGGAAATGATTTGGGTATTTTTTCATTTGGTGGATTTGATTAAAGAGGCGTTTGTCTATTATCGAGGCTGTGAAGTCTTTGTATGTTTTTCTTTCTAGGATTGTGTCGTTAATTAGGTAGTCTCCGATTTCTAGGATTTCTTCTTGGATATTTGCTTTTTGTTCTATAAGGTTGGCTTTGATTAGGGAATTGTTTTCGCGCTTATCGATTATGATTGGGGTTTTTGGATTTGGGCAGATGGCTTCTGATTTTGTTTTTGTTTTTGAGAAAATGTTTTCTATTTGTTTCATGGTTAGTGGAATAGCTAAATCTTTATAATATTAGAGGTTTTGTTTAGGATGTGGTAAATATTATTCAGAGAGTGATGATTTCTAGAATGATGGAGTATAATCCTGTGCTTAAACAGAGACATGACGAATGTGACGAAAAAGGACATGTGTATCCTGATAAGAAAAATAATAAGTGCTATTATTGTTTTAGGCGACTTGATTATGGGGACAATAAGGGTCTTGATCTTGGGGTTATTAAGTTGGCGGAAAGAGGAAATGGACTGAAGATGTTAGTTAAGGAAAATGACCCTGGATTTTATAAGAGATATTTAGATAGCTTTTCTTCTTCTAGGGGATTATTGGGTATATTGCAAAATAAATAATAAATTACAAAAGAGTTTCTTGATATTCTTTTATTGGGTTTTCGAAGTCTTTTTTTATTTGGCCAATTGCTGAATGCATTTTTCTCTCTTTGTTTTGTGCTACATAGTAGAATGTTTCATCTAGTGTTTGTTTGGTTACAAGTATTTTTAATTTTCCTTTAGAAAGTCTTGCGGTTCGGCCTCTTCTTTGTATGCTTCTAATTGCCGAGGGAATTGGTTCGTAGAATATGACTTCGGAAACTTCTGGGATGTCGAGGCCTTCTTCGGCAATGGAAGTTGCGACCAATATATTTATTTCTCCTAGTTTAAATTTTTCTATCATCGCTTTTTGTTCTTTTTGTTTTAGTCCTGTTGTTTTTCCTTTTGCGTGTTCTTTGATTGCTTGTCCGACGAAGTTGTCTGCTTTTACTTGCGGTATTTTATTTAGTTCTTCGGAAATTGTTCGGACGGTTTCTCTGTATTGTGCGAAGATTATGATTTTGGATTTTGGATCGTTTTCAAATTGTGTTTTTACTAGCTCTTTTAATTTTTGTAGTTTTGGATGTTCTTGTTCTAGGGTTAAAGCTAGGGAAAATGCTTTTGTGAATTCTGGAGATTTGGTTAGCCTTTCTACTCCGCGGGATTTTTTTTCTGCGGCTTGTTGGAAAAGGTCTTTCATGTAGGCAATAAAGGAAGAGACTGTTTGGGTTTCTAGTAGGATTAGGGCGTGTGATATTTTTAGAGCGGTTGCTGTTGCCGACATTGCAAGGAGTTTATTTAGATCCTTTTTCTTTTTTATTTCTTGGATGAGCCGGCCTTGAGTTTTTAGGAGCATAGTTTTTGAGGGTTGTCCGAAGAAAATGCCTCGATGTTTTAGTTCGGATATTTTCCTATTATAGATTGTTTCAAGAAGTATTTTTATTTCTAGAAAGGATGGGGGGAAGTTTACTTCTATTTTTTCGAATTCTAAGTCTTGGAGATATGGAGTTACGTCTGGGGATTCTCGGGTTCTGATTTCTACGGCTTTTATTCCTAAGTTTTTGCAGACTTCTTGGATTGTTATTTTGTCTCCGCCTGGTGAAGCTGTTAGTGCTAGTATTCTTTGATTTGTTGCTTGTGATTTGTAACGCTTGGCTATTTCGTTGTAGGCATAATTTTTTAGACATCGGTGGCATTCGTCTACGATTAGGAGGGATACATCGGAGAGTTTATAGAGTTCCTTTTTTATGTCGTTTGCGATGCATTGAGGCGTTGAGAAAATGAATTCTGCGGTTTCCCATATTTCTTTTCTTTTTGTTGAAGGGGTTTTCCCTGTGAAGAGTTGCATATCTGCCCAGTCGCTTGGTAGATTTTTTTTGAATGAATCGTAATGCTGTTCGATTAGGGGTTTTGTTGGAGCGAGGATTAGGATTTTTTGAAGAGGAAAAGATTTGAATCTGTGGATGGTTAGCATTAGGGCTATTAAGGTTTTTCCCGTTCCTGTCGGGAGTACGACTAAGCAATCGTTTTCTTTGCAGGTTTCTAGTATTGAAGACTGGTAGGCTCTGGGGGTTAGGCTTAATTCTTTCATTGGTTTTTAGAAAAGATAAATTTCGTTTCTATATTATTTTAGTTTTTGTATATTTTCTATCATTTTTTTTGTGCTTCTTAATGGGAAGGTCATTACTCTTTCTAGGGGAGTCATTGTTTTTTTCTTATGTTTTTTATTATATATTTTTTCTGCTTCATCGAAATATTTTTTGGTTTCAAGATATCCTGCTTGGATTATTTTTTTATGGTTTACTAGTTTGAATGAGTTGAATCTTTTTAGGTTTGGCTCTATTAGGATTAGTTTTTTTGTTGTTTTTATTTTTGATTCTGTTTGATTCAGAATGTAGTATCTTGAAGATCGTCTTAGAATTTGAAACTTTGTTATCAGATTTTTTATGAAGCTATGTTTGGGGTTTTCGTAGTGGTAGTTTCTAGCTTTTTTGTTTATTACATTTATTGCTAGTTTAATGTTGTCTTTTTTTGCTGCTTCTATTGGCAGATTTGAGCTTACGCATCCGTCTATATATATTTCGTTTTTTATTTTTTCTGCTTCAAGAACTCCGGGGATAGATATTGAGGCTATTATGGCATCGTAAATTTTTACATTGTCTTCTTTCGTAAATATTTTTTCTTCTCCATTTTTTAGTTTTGTTGCTATTATTTTTAATGGTATCCTTGTGTCTTGGATTTTTTTATTTTGGAATATATTTTTTAGAAAGGCTTTGGCTTTTCTATAGTCGATTCTTCCTTGTAGGTATTTGATTTCGAAGAGGTCGTTTATTTCTAAATTTTTTAATTTTTCTTCTATTGTTTCTGCAGTTTCTCCCATCGCATAGAGTGCTCCGACTATGCTTCCCATTGATGTTCCTATAATTTCAGAGGGTTCTAGGTGATGATGTTCTAAAAATTTTATTGTTCCGATGTGGGCTAGCCCTAATGATGACCCCCCTGATAGGACTAATGAGAATTTGGTTTTTTTGAGTCTGTCTATTTTGTATTTTTTATGTGGCATTATATGACTATTCCCCATCCTAGTACAATTGCAGTTATCGCGAATATTATTGTCCAAAGAGCTCGATTTGCATAGAATATTTTTGCTCCGTCGAGTCTGCCGATTGGGATTGTGTTCCATGCTATGAAGTAAATTGAGAGTTTTGCAAAGAGCTCAAATCCTAATGCGTAGGCTCCGATGGCGAATATTAGATTTGCTATGATTCCCCAGATTGCTATCCATGCCATGTGCCATTCTGTGACTTGAGTGAATCTATATATCCCATGTCTTTTTGCAACTCGTTCTGCTTTTGCCGCAATGTCAAATTCTAAGATACCGAGCCATAAAAGGTGCCCTTTTGTGAAGAGAGCTAATAGAAGAGGTAGCCATGCCATTGGGACTGGACTTTTGAAATGCATGTCTTGCCTGAGTCCGAATCTGTACCATGTCCAAAATTTTGTTTTGACATCGGTTTCGAAATGGAAGCCTACAATTTTTTTTGCGATAATATTTACTGATATTATTATTAGGAAGGATAGAGTGGCTACATAGAATATTGAGGTATCTTTGAACGAGGCTGCTAGAGCCATGATTATTGTTGCTAGGATTATTGTTGCTATTTCCCTTTTATCCATTATTTAGTTAGGCTGGAGATTTTTATAAAGTTACCTAATGGGTTGGCTTTGTTTCGGCTTTGTATTGGTGTGATATGATTAGTCTAGCATAGAAATGTATTTAAATGAAAGTGGGGTAAGTCGATTATGTTAAAAATAAAACGAATGAGTGACGTGATTGGACTGAGAGTCTATACAGATTCTGGTGATTTATTTGGTGTTGTTGAGGAATTGAATTTGATTGATAATAAGATTGATGGCTGGAGAATTGTTGTTTCTAGAGATTCTGGAATGATTGAGATTTTGGGTGGAGCTCGAGGAATTATTGTTCCGCATCAGTTTATCAAGGCGATTGGAGATGTTGTAATTATTAATAAGAATGCTGTTCCGGTTCAAAGGGGAGAGGAAGATATGGATTTTGAAGCTGATGATGCTGAAGAAATGTAGGTAGGTTTGGTTGCTAATTTTTATAAAAGGTTTTTTGTTATGTTTTTTATGAAGGATAATGAATTACAAGAAATTTCGGTAGATAGAGCGTTTGCTTATGGGTATTTTATTGATGAGCAAATATCAAAAGATTTGACTTTTATTCCAGAGTTTTCGCAGTATCATAAGTTAGGTATGAGAGTTGCCAATTTTGAGGATTCTATAAGGAAGTTTTCTAGCAGAGAATATGTTGATAAAATAACTTCGGCCATAGGCGGATTAAACTAAATGCTTTCTGTTTATGAAGATATCTTGAGTCCTCATAATAAGGAGATTATTGGGGATGTTATTAATTATGGCAAGAGGATGATTTTTGTTTATGGCATAGGTGAGCCTGGATATATAAAAAAAATAGCTAATGATATTTTTGCCTAAAAGGGAAATTTAAATTTTAATAAATTGAAGATTTGTATTTGTTAATTTTTGATAATTAGAAGTTGGGTTTTTGTTGGTTATTAATATTTCATGCAAATCCATGGGCTACGCCGCATGTCTTCGCATGAACATTTAATTTGCAGGTTTATTCTTTAATTGATTTTAGGAATTAGTATATGGATGGGATTGGATTTAGAGGTTAGTAAGTTTTAAATAAGTTTGATTGTTAGTGTTGATATGATATTTGAGAATGTGTTTTTTACGGAGATGTTGTTGCCGTTCTTGTTAGTGTTTGTTGTTGTGTTTGCGATTTTACAGAAGTCGAAGATTTTGGGAGATGGGAAGGCTCAGGTTGATGCGATTGTTGGGATGGTTGTTGGTTTGATTTTGATTGGTGTTCCTGGTCCACGGGATATTGTTGTTGGATTGATGCCTTGGATGGCTGTTGGTGTTGCTATTCTTTTGGTGTTTTTTGTTTTGTATGGTTTTGCTGCTGGGGATTTGAGTTCTATGCCTAATGGTTTAAAATATACTTTTGGTGGTTTGGCTGCTGTGTTTACTGTTGTGGTTGTTTTGTTTGTTACGGGTTGGGGGAATAAGATTTGGGACTCTTTTGGTGGGGCTGGTGATGATATTTGGATGAATGTGATTATGGTTGTTATTATATTGGGTGTCATGGCTGTTGCTGTTTTTGGCGGGAAGAAAAAGTCTTAGTTGGAAAGATATATAAATATGGATTGATGGTTTAGGATATGGTTACTACGATTACGGATGTTTTGAATATCTGGAATGATATGGGCGTTTTTTCTTATGTGATTCCGTTTTTGTTGATTTTCGCGGTTGTGTTTGCTATTTTGAAGAAGAGTAAGATTTTGGGAGATGAGAATGATGGAATTTTGGCGATTATTTCGGTTGCTTTGGGTTTGCTTAGTTTGCAGTTTGATTTTGTAAGTCAGTTTTATGCAATCGTTTTTCCGAGATTTGGAGTTGGTCTTAGTTTGTTTTTGGTGATATTAATTTTTTTGGGATTTTTTACTAAGGGTGATGGCACGGATTTGGGCAAGTTGGTTCCATTTGGTTTTATTATTGGGATTGGGACGATTATCTGGTCGCTTAGCTCTTGGGATGAATGGAGTAATCTTGGTGGATTCGGCGGATGGTTTGCTGAAAATGTTTGGGCGCTTTTAGTTTTGGGTGCTATTATTGCAGTAATTGTTGTTGCTTCAAAAGGCGGGAAGAAGGGTCCTTAATGGCAGTAGCTTCTGTTTCTACGATTGGGTACTTTTTGCCTATTTTTGCTTTTTTGTTGGTATTTATTGTTGTTTATGCATTGCTTGTTAAGAGTGCTATTTTGGGGAATAGTCCTACGATGATGATTTTTATTTCTTTTATTGTTTCTAGTTTTTTTATTGTTGAGGCTCAGCTTGTTGAGTTTGTCGAATGGAGTGGTGCATGGTTTGGGATGGCGGTTGTTACAGTCTTTTTCTTGATTACACTAGTTGCACTTGTTCCTGGAGTGGATATAGGGAAATTCTTTGGAGGAGAGAAAAGTTGGCTTGGTATGATTGTCTTCGGCCTAGGTGTGGTTTTTTTTGTGATTAGTTCTGCTTATATTTTTAATTGGGCTATTAATTGGGGGATGATTAGAAGTTGGTTTGATACGGAATGGTTTGGGATGGTTTTGCTTTTGGTGATTGCAGGTATAGTTTCGGTTACGATTACTAAGAAGGGTTAGTTTTTATTTTTTAGAAATTTTTCTCATTTCATTTACGTTGTCAATTAGTGGGTTCATCAGTTTTGACATTGTTCCGTGGAGGTTGTCTAGATCTTGATGAATCATGGCACTTGATTCTCCGAATTCTCCTATTTTCCCAAGGATTGCTTGCTGAAGACGGTCTATTGAATTTTCGATTCTTTTTAGTCGGTCGTCTATATCGTTTACTTTGTTTTGGATTTGGGATTTGAATGAGGCTATGTCTCCGACTTTTGATTTGTAGGCATCGAGGGATTCGGTTACTACTTGTTGAGCTATTTCTGATATTGTTTCTGTTCCGTAACCTTCTTGTTGTGGGTAGTAATCTTGTTCTGAATAGGCTTGAGGTTGTGGTGTATAGTAGTCGTATTGTTGTTGTGGCTGTTGGTATTGTTCTTGAGGTTGTGGTGCGTATTGGATTGGTGGCTGTGATGCTGTTTGGCTTTGAGTTGGCATTATTGATGGTTGCATTTCTTGAGGATATGGCATTTGTTGTTCTTGATATTGGTCTATTGGTTCTTCTAGAGGTGAGACGGCGTTTTTTATTTTGGCTTGTTGGAATGCGTCGCTTATTAGAGATGGGCGGATTCCTTCATTTTGCAGTTGTGCCATTATTTCGTTGTCGGATATACCTTCTTTTTGCATTTGAATTATTTTATCTAAAATTGTCATGTTATTGTTTGGGTTTTGTGGTTTTTATATTTATTTTATTGTCTATTAATTCTTCTACGTCTTTTCTTCGCATGAATTCTAGTGGCTGGAAATCTTTGAGCATTCTTTCTACTAGGGCTAGTTCTTCTCGCTTGACGAATTTGTTGAATTCTGTTAGAAGGGAAAGAGAAGTTCTTTTTAATTTTTCTAGGTCTTGTTTTATTTGGGCATTTTCTTGTTTGATTGCTTTTATTTCGTCTTCTGTTTCTTGGCGAGATGAGATTAGGTTTTTTCCTAGAAGAAGGACTCGTTCTCTGATTAATTTGTTTCGTTCGTCTGTGTCTTTTAATCTTGTGTTGAAATCAGATAAGAGGAATTTGATTTGGGCGTCGGTGTCTTGCGGATGCGTCATGATTATGGGAAGGTTTCAGAAGTTTATAATTGTTTAGGACACATATGTTTTAATAATCTTTTTTGTTTTGGTTGCTCGAGGTGAATACGGTAAATGATGTTTAAGGGGGACGCGGCTTTGTATTCTTATGAGGTTGTTCGGGACAGTGGAGAGAATGTGATGTATGTGAATTATTTGGGTGACCGAATTGTTCCGTCGCTTGTTGATTTTTCGGAAGTGATGGGACGGACAATTGATGCGCTTCGCGAGGAGTCTAATATTGCGCGGATTGTTTTTGTGCAGCAGAGAAATTATTCTTATGATTTTTCGCAGGTTAGAATGTTGCAGGGGGTTGCTGCATTAGTTACTTTTTTAATGAAGCAGGAGCGGATTGTTTCTTCCGAGAGACTTAGCGGACTTGGCGAGGATTATGAAGAGGCCTATGTTTTTTTGAATAGGATTGTTAATGAGTTATTATCTGTGGATCCGATTTTGGCTTATCGTGAGTTGCGTGGGAAATTGTTTCGGTTGAAGGCACAACAGGTGAAGAGGGGTAAGGGGCAAAGTGTGAGGAGTAGGGAGAGTGATTATGTTCGGTTGCTGGAGAAGTTGGAAGGATGGTTTGAGGATTTGGAGCTTGTTCGACGGTTGAAGGATTTTTTTGATTCGTATTCTGTTGGAGATAGGGCGATATATGGAGAGGTTTTTCGTGCGGATATTATGCCGAATTTTACTTTCACGCGGATGGTTGCGAAGATTCCGACGGATGCCGAGATTGTGAAGCAGTATAGCATTGCGAGTGGGAGCGATGAGAGCTTGGTTAGTATTTTTAAAGTTCCGAATAAGGCAAAGTTGGTTTATCATTTGTCTCCGCCTGAATATTTGTTAGATGAGGACCATCATATGCTTTTAAATTTGGCGCGGAATGTTTTAATTGAGCATCGACCGACTGCTGAAGAATTTAGCGATCCTGAGAGAACGCGGCAAGTTTTTTATAATGTTGCTCGGGATTTGATTAGTGATTTGGCTGGAAGCAAGAATGTTGTTTTGAGTTATGGGGATTTGAAGAAGCTTGCGAATATTTTGGTTCGGCATACGATTGGGTTTGGAGTTTTAGAAGTGTTGTTGCAAGATGAGGATTTGCAGGATATTATGGTTAATGCTCCGGTTAGTTTGTCTAAGATTTTTGTTAGGCATAATGAATTTGGTGAGTGTGTTAGTAATTTGGTTCCGTCGATGGAGGATGCGGATTCTTGGGCTGCGAAGTTTAGGATGATTAGTGGGCGGGCACTTGATGAGGCTAACCCTATATTAGATACGAATTTGGAGCTTGGGGATGTGAGCGCGAGAGTTGCGATTATTCAGGAGCCTTTGTCCGCTGGTGGGCTTGCTTATACTTTGAGAAGACATAGAAGTAAGCCTTGGACTTTGCCGCTTTTTATTAAGAATGGGATGATGGATAGTTTGAGTGCGGGGCTTTTGAGTTTTATGATTGATGGGGCACGGACGATGCTTGTTGCTGGGACTAGGTCGTCGGGAAAGACTTCGCTTTTAGGGGCTTTGCTTTTGGAGATTATGCCCAATAAGAGAATTATTACTATTGAAGATACTCTGGAGTTGCCCGTGTCTGCGATGAGGAAGCTTGATTATGATATTTTGTCAATGAAGGTTCGGTCGGCTTTGGGGGGTGAATCGTCGGAGGTTTCTGCAGAGGAAGGGATTCGGGCGAGTCTTCGTTTGGGCGATTCGTCTTTAATTGTTGGAGAGATTCGTTCTAGTGAGGCGAAGGCTTTGTATGAGGCGATGAGGGTTGGGGCTCTTGCAAATGTTGTTGCTGGTACGATTCATGGTGGAAGTCCATATTCTGTATTTGATAGAGTTTGTAATGACTTGGATGTTCCGGTTACGAGTTTTAAGGCGACGGATATTATTGTTGTCGCTAATCCGATTAAGACTGCGGATGGGCTTCATTCTTGGCGACGGGTTTTGTCTATTAGTGAGGTTCGGAAGCATTGGGACAAGGACCCTTTGGCCGAAGGGGGATTTGTTGATTTGATGAAGTACGATGTTAAGCGAGATAAGTTGGAGGCGACTGATGATTTGATGAATGGGGATTCGGAGATTATGAAAGAGATTGCAAGTAATGTTAAGGGTTGGGCTGGGGACTGGGATGCGGTTTGGGATAATGTTTTGCTTCGTGCTAAGATTAAGCAAGAGAGTGTAGATTTTTCTATTAGAGAGAATCTGCCTGAGATTTTAGAAGGGGATTTTACGGTTATGTCTAACAATGCGTTTCATCAGATTAGCGATGAGGTGACTGGGGATGTTGGAGTGCCGAAAGGAGATATCGTTTTTGCGAAGTGGAAGAGGTGGCTTGAAGTTGAAGCGAAGAAATTAGGGGTTTGAAAATATTTAAATAGTGTTTTTATTGTTGGATTTTAATATGTGTTTTACTCCATGGGTTTCGTTGACTACTGCAATAGTAGAATTTGTCGTTGCTAGTTTTATTTTGTTTAGATATAAAAATTATTTGGTTCCAGTTTTTTCTGCTATTTTTGTTTATATTTTGGGTTTTTATCAGTTTAGTGAATTTATGCTTTGTGTTTCTAGTAATTCTTTTTTGTGGGCATCTGTTGGGTTTGCGACATATACATTTTTGCCTGCCGTTGGTTTGCATATGGCGATTAGATTTACCAATACTAAATTTTGGAATTGGGTTCTTTATGTTTTCCCCGTAGTGGTCACTTTTATTGTTTTTATTAAAGAAGATTTTATTTTAAATGCTAATTGTTCTTGGCTTTTTGTTTATGTTGAAACATTTTTGTATTCTTCCAAGCATCTTTTTTTATCTATTGCTTATTTAACTTATTATTTTGGGTTTATACTTATAGTGGGGGTAATTTTTCTTTTACATATTAAAAAAAGAAATATGCATAAAATTTATTATTTTTGGATTATTATTGGCACTGTTACTATTATCGCTCCACTTCTTTTGCTTTCTATTTTTCCTGCTATGGGGCTTGCTTTTCCTTCTATTTATTGTGAGTTTGCGTTAGCATATACTATATCTGCGATTCTTGGGAGTGAAATTTATTCCAAGAGAGATAAGAGGGAAAATTTTTAGTATGATTAATTTTATATAGACAAGATCGTTTTGATTGATATGGTTGGTGGTTTAGGTGATATTTCTAGAGGCGAAGTAGATGAACAATATAGGAAGATTCTTTATGCTTTTATTGATAATGGCCAATGGGAGAATGCTGAGTGGATTGTGAAGAGAAGGATAAGGAATGTTAAGAATCTGAGCCCACTTGAAAAGAGAAGAGCCTATTATGATTATAAAAGTGTTAGGGAACATATGGACCCTCGTGTGAAGGTTAAGGCTTTGTATTCTTTGGCGCTTGCTCTTTTTGCTTTGGGTGGGCTGATGTTACTTGGGAATATTACAGGGAATGTTGTTGGGTTTGCTGATGTTGGGAGTGGTTTATTCGGGGCTATTTTGTTTGCGGTTGGGGTTGTCGGAGTTTTGGTTTTGAGTCGGAATATGTGATAAGTTTTTAGATATGATTGGAGTAAATAAGGGATATGAAATCTAATTAGATGAGACGGATTGTTCTAGAATAATTTGCATAGTTGGTTGGTTTATGATTTATTTTGGCGTGGAGAGTGAACATATATTCGTCTTCAGGTATATATAATTTAAAAAATTAATAAAAATATGAAAAAATGTGTGATTATTGGAAATGGAGGATTTGGAGGAATGGTCGTTGGTGTTGATGGGTTGGCTGTGTTTAATATTGGTGCAATATTAAACGAAAGAGTATTTGAACAAAAAGAGGTTATATTGGATGCTAATTCTGTAATGATTGCAGGCTAAATTATATTTGGGTAAAAATGAAGAAAAAAGAAATTAAAAAAATGAAGAAAACATATCCTTTGAAGTTGCTGTTTGATAGGATTGTGGGGTCATTGTTTGAATCTATAGGGGATAACACAGAGGATTTGCTTCAGAAGTTAGGAGATTTTTCTTTCCTTAAATCTACTTTAAAAAAACAAATAACATATTTTATGTTTGTCCTTTTGGGATCTTTATTATTTCTAATAGGTATAGGATTAATGATTAATGATTTTTTCCCAATGATTAAAATATGGATGATTTATCTTGGCTTGGGAGTTCTTCTTTATGTCATTGGCTTAATCTATAGGAGTTTAAAATGAAAATGAAAAAACAATTAAAAACAATTGCTGAAACAATTGCGAGAGATCCCTTGACGGAGGAAATTGTGGACGAAGAGAAGAAAGTCCTCAAAAGGGCAATTGGGAAAATGGCAAAAAGAGCTAAGGACAAGATTAAAACTAAATAAATTATTGAGATGATAAATTATTTAGAAAAATGAATAAAGAAAAGTTTAGGTTTTATTTTGCGACAATAATAGTTTTAATCTTATCGGCATTTTTATTGTACACGATTTACATGTTTGCTGAAGGTTTTTTTGGAGGATTGCTTTTGTATGTCGTTTTGTTTCCTCTTTATGATTTAATGATTAAAAAAGGATGGGGTAAAAAATTGTCTGCTTGGATTATAGTTTTTATTAGCCTTTTTGTTATTATCCTCCCATTATTATTTTTATTAGGATTAGTGGGAAACGAACTCTTTTCCGTTTTTCAAGATCCAAATATAATATCTGATACAAGTGAGATGGTTAGTAAGGGGATAACAAAAATATTCCCTGGGTTAAGCAAGGAAATCTTGGCTCAACAATTAATTGGATTTGGAAAATTGGTTTCTTCTTTATTTTTGAATATTGCCTTAGATATTGGAGATTTTATAATAAATTTGATTATTGCTCTCTTTTTATTATTCTTTATGCTAACTCAGGGTCCAATATATGATAAAATAAAGAAAGTTGTTCCATTTAATGAAAAAAATTCTAATGAATTGGTTGATAAACTTAAGGACATATCTTACAGTACCGTATTTGTTGGGGGAATAATTGCGTTGATTCAGGGGGGATTATTAGCTATTTCTTTTTTGATATTTGGAATTCAAGGAGCATTTCTATGGGGATTTGTTACTGCAATATTATCTTTTTTCCCGGTTATAGGTCCTCCATTTGTCTGGATTCCTGCAGCTGTGATTCAATTTTTTCAAGGAGATTATAGGGCAGGCGGAGGAATTCTTATTTTTGGACTTATATTAAGCAATATAGATAATCTCATAAGACCTTATCTGGCTGAAAAGATATCAAAAATTCATCCTTTAGTGAGTCTTGTAGGTATTTTTGTGGGAGTATTATCTTTCGGAGTAATGGGTATTTTTATAGGTCCTTTGTTGCTCGCATTAACTATTTTAATATTAAGAATGTTTGAAGAAGAATATTATGGATAGTTCTTTTAAGCTTTAATTGTGACTGCTGTGGTTATGATTGTAATTTATTCTGAAGTAGTGATTCTCTAATATGTTTTTTTCTTGGACTGAACTTTTTATTGAGTGTGATATTTATTCTGGCAAAGGGTATAAAATTAACTTTGATAATTTTGCGCGGGTACATACGAATATCTTAGTGAGAAAATAGATAAGCTTATTGTAGTAGCAATAAAGTATGAAAAAAAGATTAATTAAAAATAATTATAATTTATTTTTGGGAATTTTTTTATTTTTGGGAATTTTTTTATCTATTACTTTTGCTTTTGCAGCTTTGACTGTTGCGCCAACTAGTGGCCTTAGTGCATTTTCTGTTAATGAATCTGTTGAGTCGGTTTATAATATAACGGTTAGTAATATAGATACACTTGATAATATAACCGGAGTTAATATTACATTTCCTAGTGTATTTTCTTTTGCGGCAGATTCGAACGGAACAAATGTTACTAGCTCTTTATTTTCTAATACTACTGTTTCTTTAATTTGGAATAATGATACTGTTAGCTTGGTAGAAAATGGAACATTGGCATATTTTTGGTTTAATGCTACTGCTTCAAGTCCAGGAAATTATAATTTTACTATTACAACAACGAATTCTACTGGATGGACTGTTGTTTCAACTATAGGAGTAACGGTAAATGATACGACAGGACCAGTTATCGCATTGCCAGGATATGTAAATGCAACAACAAAAACAAGTTTTCAAACTTTGGCACTTAATATTTCAGCTGTAGATGCTAGTTCGAACATAAGTGTTTGCATTATTAATGTAAATGGAACAAATCAAACAATTTCATATGTTTCTGGTTGGTGTAATACTACTTCGATTGCTTTAACAAACCTAGCTAATGGGAACCACACAATTAATGTTTATGCAAATGATACGCTTAATAATTTTGGCCTCAATGACTCTTATGTTGTTCAAATAAATGGTTCGTTATATACACAAGCAACAGTTGATTTGGGAACAGCGGCGAATTTTACAATTCTTTCAAAGACTCAAATAACTACGACTGGAACTACTGCTATTATTGGAGATATTGGAGTGAGCCCAGCTGCTGCATCTTTTATTCAAGGATTTGGATTATCTTTAGATTCTTCAGAATGTTTTTCAACTTCGTCTTTAGTGTCAGGGAATGTTTATGCGGCTGACTATAGTACTTTAAATTGTACAACTCCTGCTGATTTGACTGCTGCTGTAAGTGCAATGGAAGCTGCTTGGACGGATGCCAATGGAAGAACAAATCCTGTTGCTAATGAATTAGGTACAGGAAATATTGGAGGAATGACTTTGGTGGCGGGTTTTTATGATTGGACTACCGGAGTAACAATACCTACAGATGTTACACTTTATGGGGATTCTGACGATGTATGGATTTTTAGTATATCTGGAAATTTGGATATTAGTTCTGCTACAAGTGTAGTTCTTTCTGGTGGCGCACAAGCAAGTAATATTTTTTGGGCAGTTGCTGGAACAACAACGCTTGGAACAACTTCTCAGTTTAAAGGAAATATTTTAGGCGGGCCGGATACAACAACTATTGCGTTACAGAACGGTGCAGTTTTGACTGGAAGAGCATTGGGGCAAAAAGAAGTTACATTAATCGCTAATACTATTTCAGTTAGTAATGTTACTTCAACTCCTCCTGGAATTTCTTTGCCACTTTATGTAAATGGAACAACAAAGACAAATTTGCAAACTTTAACGTTAAATATTTCTCTTACCAATGAAGGTACTGGCAGAAGTGCTTGTGTTGTTAATGCAAATGGAACTAACCAAACAATTGCATATGTTTCTGGTTGGTGTAATACTAGCTTAATTGCTTTGACGGGATTAGCAGATGGGAATAATACAATTTTTGTTTATGCAAATGATACGTTGGGTACATTTGGGCTAAATGATTCATATGTTGTTCAAATAGATTCTACGACTCCAGCAATTGATTATGGAACTGGAACTTCTGTTGATAATGCTAATGTGTCCGTCTCTAATATTTATGTCAATGCGAGTGTTACAGAAGTAAATGAAGTTAATATAACATTTAGATTATATAATACGACGGGAATTGTTAATACTACGACATACACTGATGCTACTCATACAATTAATTGGACAGGGTTAAGTGATACTACTCATACTTACAATGTGACTATTGTAGACATTGCTGGGAATATTAATTCTACGGCTACGAGAACTATTAATATAGATACCACGAGTCCTTCTTCTATAGTATTTGTGTCTCCTAGTGCGAATAATTCTAATGTTTCCACCTCAAATATTTTTATTAATGTAACGGCTGCAGATTCAGGGACATTGAGTACTATTTTTATTAGATTATATAATTCCTCTGTAGTTTTAATTAATTCAAGCCTGGGTACAAGTTCCCCCACATCTATTAATTTTACTAATCTGACTGATGGAGTTTATTATTATAATGCAACTTCAAATGATACTCTTGGAAATGCGAATAACAGTGGGCGTTATACTATTCTTTTAGATAGTGTTGATCCTGTTATAACTTTTGCCTGTAGCGATTCTGCTGTTCAAATCGGTGGCACCGTTACTTGTACCTGTTCTGCAACTGATGCATCTTCGGGAGTAAGTTCGATCACTTATACTACGAATCCCTCCACTTCTGTTGCTGGGACCATTACTACGAATTGTACCGCTGTTGATTATGCTGGAAATTCGGTATTAGCTGAAACTACTTATACTGTAGATGCTGCTTCTTCTGGTTCTTCAGGTAGTAGTGGAAGCTATCCCACATATAGTCCTTCTGCAACAGATCTTTCTACAGGGTATGATATTTCTTTAGGCAGAGGTTACAAGGTTGATTTTAATTTGGCTGGACAGAGTCATACATTGAAAGTCGATAGTATATCTGGCGATAAGGTGACGATTACGGTTTCTAGTACCCCTGTTACTTTTGACCTTGTTCCCGGGCAGACAAAGAAGGTGGATGTTGATGGTAATGGAGTTTATGATTTGGATGTTTATCTTAAGAGTGTTTCTGCTGGTAGGGCTGAGATTCTTTTGACGTCTATTAGTGAGAGTGTTCCGGTTGCATCTACTGGAGCTGTGGCTGGTGTCGACGTGGTACCTGCCAAAGAAATGCCTGTTGTGAAGACGGAGGAAATGGATAAGGGAATTATTACTGGGAATGTAGTTTTTGATACGATAGGCGGGAATAGATTTATTGCGGGATTGATTGTTGTTCTTGTTGTCTTGTTGATTTTTGTAATAATTTATTGGAAGAATGTTAAAAAACAATTTTTGAAATTGAAGTCATAGGTTTATTATTTAAAATTGTTTAATATGATTTTTGCGAGGATAAAGTTTAAGAGTATTGGTGTTTTGGGATTGTGGAGGTGAAATGTGGTTAGTACTGAAGATATTTTGAATAAGTATGGGGCGAAGATAGAAAGGCAGATGAAGGGATATGATAAGGCTGTGGGGGATGGGGGACGGGGGGCGGGATTCTCTAAGAGTTACGAGAAGTTTCAAGGAGAGATGGCGCCTGAATTTTCGCGGTATGAGAGATGGTGTAAGTCGATGGGGAATATTCTTTCTATTAAGGTTGGTGAAAAAGATAAGGCACGGATTGATGAGGCTATTGACATTGCGCATTTGAATGTTACAGCTGGTGAGGTTTTGGTTTTTTCTACTATGCTTTTGTTTCTTTCGCTTTTTGGTGGGATTGCTTTTTTTGTTGCGGTGTGGTTATTGACTGGTGTTTTTTCTATGATGTTTTTGTTTTTGGTTTTCGTCTTTTCAATCTTTTTGTTTTTTTATTCTTCGAAGACTCCGGAAAGGCTTGCTTTGCGATGGAGACTTAGTGCTTCGGCTGAGATGGTTCCTGCTATTTTGTATATTGTGATTTATATGAAGCATACTAGTAACTTTGAGAAGGCTGTGGCTTTTGCTTCGGAGCATTTGCGGGCACCTTTGAGTACTGATTTTCGTAAGGTGTTTTGGGATGTCGAGGTAGGGAAGTTTTCTACTATAAAAGAGTCTATTGATAATTATTTACTTCGATGGAAAGATTATAGTTTGGAATTTGTCGAGGCGTTTCATTTGATTGAATCGAGTTTATATGAACCTGATGAGGCGCGGCGAATTGCTACTTTGGAAAAAAGTTTGCAGGTTATTTTGGATGGGGTTTATGATAAGATGCTTAAGTATACACATGAGGCTAAGGCTCCGCTTACTAATGTTTATATGCTTGGGATTGTTTTGCCTACGCTGGCTCTTGCGATTTTGCCTTTGGCTTCTACTATGCTTGGTGGTGCGATTGCTTGGTATCATGTGCTTTTGATTTTTAATGTGTTGATTCCGTTTATGGTGATTGCTTTAACTGAAAATGTTATGATGAAGCGTCCTGGTGGGTATGGTGAGTCTGGAGTTTTGCAGAAGACACCGCTTTATTCTAAATATAAGAGTAATGCTGGATATTGGAAGGGTGCGGTTTTGGCTTTTCCGCTTTTTGTTATTGGGCTAATTCCTTTTCTTTGGCGATATACACCTGTTCCGATTTGGCTTGGGACTACAAGGGATTATGCTTGGTCCTCTATTGGGCTTGGGTTTTTGGGCGGAGGAGGCGTGTTTGGGATTTTGACTGATTCGGCTGGAAATTTGTCTGGTCCTTTTGGTAGTGGTGCTCTTTTGATGAGTCTTTGTATTCCTGCTGCTATTGCTGTTATTTTTGTTGTGGGGGCAAAAGAGAGAACTGAGGAAATTTTAGTTACGAGAAATAAATACAAGGAAGTTGAAGCTGAGTTTACATCGTCTTTGTTCCAGTTGGGAAATAGGATTGGGGACGGGAGTCCGGCGGAGATTGCTTTTGCTAAAGTTTCTGGAAGCGTTAAAGGCACTGCAACTGAAGGGTTCTTCAAAATTGTGAATGAGAATATTGGGCAACTTGGAATGAGTTTGGAAAGGGCGCTTTTTGATCCGAAGAGGGGAGCTGTTATTTTTTATCCTTCGCAACTTGTTGCTACTAGCATGAAGATTTTGGTTGAGTCGGTGAAGAAGGGGTTGCAGGTTGCTGCTCGGTCATTGATGTCGATTAGTGATTATGTTAAGAGTATTAAGAAGATTAATGATAGGTTGAATGATTTGTTGGCTGAAATTATTTCGGATATGAAAAGTAATATGACTTTCTTGGCGCCGCTTCTCTCTGGGATTATTGTTGGGTTGTCTGGGATGATTACTACAATTCTTTCGGCTTTGAATTCAATGTTTAGTTCGGGAGGATTAAGCGGAGGAGCTATTGGTGAGGCTGGTGGAGTTAGTGGGATTTTGGCGATTTTTGATGTAACGAAGATGATTCCGACTTATTGGTTGCAGATTGTTGTCGGTGTTTATTTGATTGAGGTCGTTTTTATTTTAACCTCTACTTTGGTGACTATTAAGAGTGGGCGGGATCCGATTCAGATGACTTCGGAAGGCGGTAAGAATTTGAAGGTTTCTATGATTATGTATTTGGTTGTTGCGGCTGGTTCTATTATTGGGTTGACGATTGTTGGGGCGGTTGCTTTGGCTGGGCTCGCTTAGGCAATTTATTGATGCCGCAAAGGGTTTGGGAAGTTTTATAAATAATGAAGTTGTTGGATTGTTAAGATGGTGAATAAGAAAGGACAGGAGATGACGCTTGGAACTATTGTTGCTATTGTTTTAGGGATTGTTGTTTTGGTTTTGTTGATTTGGGGATTTAGTACTGGATGGACTAATATGTGGGATCAGATTGCTGGAAGGACTAGTGGATCTAATGTTCAGTTGAGGATTGCAGATTGTGAAAATGATTGTAATAACAATGAGAAAAGTTCTTGGTGTAGCGAGAAGAAAGATTTAAGGTTTTTTGATGATAAAGGTGATTTGAAGAAGATTAGTGGAAGTTGCCATCAATTCAGTGTTGGTGGCTTTATTGATGGTGTATTGCTTCCTTCTGGTTTAGGATTTAAGAAATGTGATGAAAAGTTTACTTGCGAGCCGGAAGTTAAAGCTGCTTCATAAAATTTAGTAGTATTTGTTTTTTTGTAGAGTAATTTGTTCTTGAAGATATTAGGAATCTTTATTAATTTGTTTTTTGTTGACGATGTATGGAAATAGAGGAGATTGTTAAGATGATTATTTTTGTGATTATTTTAGTTGTGATGGTTTGGGCCGTTGGGTTTTTGCTTAGTGGGAAAGGCGTGGAGCTTTTAGGTAGCATTAAGGATTTGTTGAGGTTTGGGCGATGAATTTGCTGAATGGGAAAAAGGGGAATGAGGCCTTTAACAGACTTATTAAAATTATTATTTTAGTTGTGGTTTTGCTTTTTCTTTCTTTTCTTATTGGGAATGGGATAATTCCTGAAATAGAGGAGATTGGGGGAAAGGCAAATGAGGTTTTAGGTATGTTGATGTCGCTAGGTAATAACGGAGGGCCTTTTGAGGAGTGTATCGATTATAGGATTTCAGATTTTGTTTTGGGAAGTGAGATGTTGAAGAAGTTGGGTATTAAAGACGACGATATTGGGTTTAAGCAGTGTCGTGATAGGACTTGTACATTTGAGGGAGGTGGTTTGGATGATTATGAGATGATGAAAGGAAAGTTTAGGAAATTGACAAATGGGGAATGGGTAGAATATAATAATTTGATTGTTGGTAGTGAAGATTCTGCGTTGTTTGATTGGGAGGCTTATCATGTCGGGATTGGTATTTTGCAAAGTGTTGATGTTAGGGATTTAATGGATGAAGGCTCCACTATGCAGTTTAGTTTAATTGGGGATGGAAGTGGTGGAGATGCGAATGTTGAATTACGTTGGCAAAATGGTATTTGGGAATTTTGGAAAAATGGAAAGTTTGTTAGGGAGATTGATAATGACGATGAGGCTTTGACTTTGTTTTATGATGAGGTTAAAGATATTTTTAATGATGATAAGGTTAATTGGAGACTTTCTGAGAATAAGGTTGGGGTTGAGTACTTGAAGGGTGAGGGCAAGGGATTAGAGAGTTTGCTTTTTGGAGAGAAAGTTGAAGATAAGAAGGTGAAGAGTGAGTATCTGAAAACGGAGACTCTTTATGATGCTGTTATGGCTGCGGAACATAGGGGATATTTTGATTATAATAGCGGTCGGTTGAAAGATGGCTATGATCCTTGGATTAGGACAAAGATAGATGGTTCTTCTTCTACGGCTTATGGCCCGCTTCAGTTGACTAAAAGTTTGGCTCAAGGGTATTTGAAAAAGGAAGGAATGAATTGGGATGACAGGGAGAAGCGATATCTTGAAAGGTTTGTTGAGCAGGGAAATACTTTTTTGAAATGGGGGGGAGAGGATATGCCTAGGGATAAGAAGGATCCTAAGACTGGGGAGGATGTCTCTAGATATGATTATGGGGGAAGTGGGGATTTGAATAGCGATAAGGATAAGATGATGTATAAGATTGTTGTGGAAAAAATGCTTGCGGAGATTTATGGAAGGCACAAAGGAGATGTTGATAATGTTTGGAGGGAATGGAGATTTGGGATAAATAAGATGAGTCAGGAGGATGCTGGGTATGAGGTTGCGTTTTACAAGGTTTTGGAAAATGAAAATTTTGTTTCGGCTGAGAATTATGGGGACTCTGGTGAGTTGGATAGTGAGGCTGATTTGGCGAGATTGAAAGATATTTTTGCTGGATTGCGTACGAGACTTCTTGTTTCTTCTAGTGTTTCTGGTTCGGATATTGAGGCATTGAAGAAGTCTTTTGCTGGGGAGAAAGTTGTTTTGAAGGGTGAAGAGTTTGTTGTTGGAGTTGAGCAAAGTGAAGGGAAGGCAGTTTTAAGTTTTTCAAAGGGAGAATCTAAGTTTGGGTTGAAGCAGTCTGGGGCAGGAAAGACTGTAAGTGATTTTGAGTTTTGGGTTAATGATGCTTTTCATAGAGTTGATTTGGAATATTATCCGGTGTTGCTTGTTACGTGGAATGGTTCTAGTTGGATTGAGAGTGGAGATGAGGGGACTTATAGACTTGGTAAGTATTTTTTTGATGAGGTTTATAGGGCCAGTGTTATTTCTAAATTTTTGGATAGGCGATGTTGATGGAGAAAAGAGGAGAGGTGGTTAGTGATTCTGCTATTGAGCTTATTATTGCTGTTGCTGTTGTTGCTGTTTTGATTATTTTTGCGGTTAGTTTTTATGGTTTGTATGATGAAGCCGATAAAATTAGTGAGGGATATTTGAAGGTTATAGAGGAAGGGGTTGGTATTGCGGATAAGGGCGGGGTTGGCGAAGTTATTATGTTTGATAGGGGGGATAAGGATATGAAGTTTTATTTGGTTTATTTTGGCAGTGTTGCTAGTTTTGGTGATGTTGAAGGAGAGGAATATTTTAAGAATAAGAAGATTGGGGATAATGTGATTTGTGTTTGTTATTGGGATGGAGAGGATGAGCAAAATTATTGTAGAGAGTGTTTGGATTTGAGTATGTCTGCTCGGAGTATTGTTGGCAGTGTGCATAGTATTGATGCTAGTGATTTGAGTTCTGGTACATGGGAGATTGTTGAGGGTGGTCGGGTTGAGATTTGGAAAGATGGAGGAGGCTATGTTTTTTCCACTAAGTAAGCGGGGGGAATTGGTTTCGGGTGAGACTATTAAATGGATATTGGTTATTCTGGTTATTGTTGCTGTTGGTTTTGCTATACGGAATATTGTTTCTAGGGCTGCTGGGTAAGTTTTTGTTTGGTTATTTATTTGGCCGCAGATTACACGGATTACGCGGATTTTGTTTGGGTGATGTAAGGGTTGACTTGGTGGGCTTGGGGAAAATTAGAACATGGATTACATGGATTTTTTTGGGAATGGTTGTTAATTATTTACTCACGGACTAGCACGGATTGGAATAAGGATTAGACATTAGAGATTAGACATTAGACATTAGAGATTGGGTTCCATAAAAAATTATGGTGTCTTCGACACGCATAATTTCTCATGGAGAGATGATGGTTTTGTTTGTTGTAGATTGGTAAAATAATGGGGACTTGGGGAGTGATGGAGAATTATTTAGCCGTGAATTTGCGCGAATGTACGCGAATTTTCGTTTTTGGGATTGAGGTTGTTTGGTTAATAAAAAATAGTTCACGGATTAGCACGGATTTTTGTTGAGAGGTTTTGGGTTTTTGGTTGGGGTTTTTTATGGATGTTTGGGCTGGGTAAGTTTTATTAAGTTGGTTTGGGTTTCTTGTTTATGGATAAGAAGGGGGACTATATGTATGGGATTCTTTTGTATTTGATACTTGGAGTGTTGGTTTTGGCTATTTCGATTTTTTTTATTTATCAGGAGTTTTGGGTTGGTGACGAGGGAGATAAGGAGGTTTGTTGGCAGAGTGTTCAGTTGAGGGCGACGCTTCCCGACTCTGGACTTGGGGCAGATGAGCTTGAATTTAAATCTAGTTTCCCTTTGAAATGTAAAACGATGGTTGTTGAGGTGAGTGAGGCGGATGTTAGAAATGTTAAGGTTGCTCAAGAGAAGATTGCAGAGTCTATGGCAGAATGTTGGAACCTTTATGGGAATGGAGATTTGAATGTGTTTCCTGCTAAATTTTTTAAATCGAGTGTATGTGTTCCGTGTGCTAGAATTCATTTTACGGACGAGGCGAAGAAATATGCTCGGGATAATAAGGTTGAGATTAATATTAAGGATGCTTTGGATTTGAAAATGAAAGAAGGTTTTACTTATTATTCTTATTTGCAGGATTCTGGAAAAAGTTTTTCGGCTCTTAATTTTGGAAATGCTGTTCCTTTTAATTTAAATGGAGAAGATTTTAGTGTTGAAAGTAAGAAGTGGGATTGGGCTAGTGTTGACTTGGTGAATAGGGCTAATGGGGTAACTTTTGAGGCGAAGATGAGTAGTATTAATGTTTCTCTGCCAGAGAGGTTTAATATTGACGAGGGAGATTTGATGATTAATTATGGTGTTGTTGCGGGTATTCAATTGGTTGTGGGTGAGTCGAAAGGGTTTGGCGAATATGTCCCCTATTTATTTTATTTTCAATCTGGACAAAAAGATGATTCGTTTAAGGAAGTGCAGAATAATTTTATTTTTAGTCCATCTGCGAGTTTTTGGGAATTTTTGCAATTAAAAAATTGGATTGAATATGAGAAGAGGGTTGATGAGATAGAATCTGCTAGCGTTGGTTTTTGTGATGAATGGGAGGGAATTCCCGGATGAGACGATTTGGTAAGAAGGGGGATATTTTATCTAAGGCTGTTATTCAGATTATTTTAGTTGGATTGTTATTTGCTGTTTTTTTTCTTGCACTAGAGGGAAGGCTTGAGGCGAGAGGAATTAAACAGCAGGTTTTGGAAAAAGAGTTGGCGCTTTTGATTGATGCTAGTGAGAGTGGGTTTAGTTTTGAGATTGTGAAAAAGAGTTTGAATGGGTTAGTTGATGGGGTCGAGGTCAGAGATGGGAGAATTTATGTTAAGGTTGATGGGCTTCCTTCTAGTAAGGGGTATCCTTATTTTTCTAGTAATGAAGTTTTTGTTGAAGAGGATTTAGATAAATTTGTGGTTAGAGTTAAATGATGAAAGAGGAAAATTTTCATTTTCAGAAAAGCTCACTATGTGGAAAAGCTCACGATGTGGAAAAGCTCACGATGTGGAAAAGCTCAGCTTCGCTGGGGGCTTGGCGATTTAAAGAAGTTGGATTAAACATGGAGGATGTTTTGGATGAATAAACGAGGAAGCGGGGTTGGCGATATTGTTGAGATGGTTCCGGTTTTGGTTTTGATTTCGGCCATTGCGGTTGTTATTTTTGGGGCCTCTTCTGTTTATTATGCTTATGATATTAGCGTTCGAGATGCTGAGTCTTTATTACTTGGTAGGGCGATTGTGGAGTGTTTATTCCCTGAGGGTGTTTTGAATTTGGATAATATTAAGGAAGAAGATAGAAGTTTTATTTTGAGGCATTGTGGGATTGAAGAGAGTGAAAGGATTTATGTTGGGGTTGAGGTTGATAGTGATGCTAGGAAAGTTTATCTAAAGGATGGAGATGAGGGGTTACTTTGGGTTAGGGATTTGTTCGAGAAGGTGGTTGTTACTGGGAATGCGGTTAGCGGATGGAATAATGAGAATGTTGAAAAGATTGCGAAGTATAATCCTGGCTATTTTAGTGATGAGTATAAGGCGTTTGTTTTCGAGAATGGAGTGACTAGGGATGGTTTTGTTAAGGTGGAGGTTTTGATTAATTATGAAAAGTAAGAAGGGACAACTTGGGACACTTATTTCTATGTTTTTTGCGATTATTCTTGTTGCGATTATTCTTGGAGGATTTATTCTTTTGAGTGAGCCGTTTAAGATTTTTGCAGAGGAGCCTGTCTTGGCTAATTATTTTGGAGAGAGTGAAGAAGAGGGAGAATTTTTTATTTATATGAATGAGGATTATGAGAGGTTGGTTAAGGCGCGGTTTTATGTCGCTGGAGATTATGATGTTGATGATGCTCTTGTTGCTGGAGGTTTTGAGAATGGGTAGAGTTAATTTTTGTCGAGATAAAAGGGGCGGGGTTTTTATGGCGATTCCTATTGTTTTGTTGACTTTGGTTTTATGCGGGATGGTTCTTTTGTCTTATTCTAATCATCAGAATAAACTTAGTATTGCTCTAGTTTCTCCGCTTGCTGTTTTGGAGATTAGAGATGAGTTGGATATTTTTGAGATGAGAGAAAAAGAGTTGGTGTTGGACTCGGTTGAGAAGAGTGGGATTGACAAGGAGAAATTTGAGAAAGAGTTTGTTTCGGGTTTAAGTCAAGAGATGAAGGATTTTATTTTGAAGGATTTGTTTTGGAGAGGTTCTAAGGTAGAGGTTGGGACTGGATTTGATGAGAATGGTTTTTTTAGAGATGTTTTGTATTCTGTCGAGGAAGTTAGTGATGGTTTGGTTTTGAAAAGACAGGAAACTGGGAAAAGAGGTTTGCTTAAAGTTTCGGAAGATGTGAAGATTGGTTTTCCCGTTGAATATGATTTTGTTTTTGATAGAGAATATTTGATTACACGAAAAAGTGGGAAGTATGTTGTGGAGGTTTTGAAGTAATGGATTTTGGTGGATGTGATAAGCGGACGACGAAGGGTGATTTGAAGAGGAAGCGGATTAATCGTGGGTATAAGGTAGGAGGAAAGTTTCGGAGTGCTAATGTTGATGAGGTTGAGGGTGAGAAGGTGGATAAGATGGGGAAGGTTTTGTCAGAAAAGAAAAAAGGTTTTGGCAAGGTTAAGAAGAGAAAGTATTAAATAAAGAGATTTGTTTTTTGTATTATGATTTCTGTTATTGTTGTGCATTTAATTAATGAGGATAGGTTGGGATAAATGGAGTTTGGGTTTTTGTTTTGGTTGTTTTTTTGTGGGATTGTTGTTGCTAGTATGCAGGATTTGAAAAGGCGTGAGGTTGATAATTGGTTGAATTTGTTTTTGCTTGTTTCTAGTTTGGTCTTTGTTTTTTATGGTGCAATTTTGAGAGATGAGTTGGATATTATTTTTCATGTTGGGTTTTTATTGGTAATTATGTTTGTTATTATGAATATTTTTTATTATGGTCGGGTTTTTGCTGGGGGGGATGCGAAGTTGTTGTTTGCGATGACGGTGTTTTTTTTGGGTGCTAGTTTTTATGAATCGGTAATTAATGTTGGAATTTTTTGTTTGTTTTTGATGGTCGCGGGATCTGTCTATGGGCTTTGTTATTCTGGTGTTTTATGGTATTTGAATCGAGATAAAATTAATGCGGAAATGGGAAGGCTGGTTAGCGAAAAGAGATGGCTTGTTGGAGTTGTTTTGTTGGCATCTGTTTTGATGATTTTTGGTGTTAAAAATTTTATTTTTTTCTTGATTGGAGTTTGTCTTTTTATTTTTCCGTTTCTTTATGTTTTTGCTAAGGGGCTCGAAAATGTTTCGATGATTAGGGAAGTTAGTGGTTTTGAACTTCGAGAGGGGGATTGGTTGGTTGAAGATGTTAAGGTTGGACGAAGAGTTGTTAAGGCGAATTGGGATGGGTTGTCGCTAGATGATATTGAGTTATTGAGGAAGGAGAAGAGGGTTATGATTAAGGAAGGGTTGCCGTTTGTTCCGGCATTTTTGATTGCGTTTTTAGGATATGTTTTTTTGAAGGGTTGGTTTTTGGGGCTGTTTGGGATTTAGGGTATTCTTGGAGGGAGGATTGGGATTTCTTCTATTTTGATTTCCTGAGGTTTTTCTATTTTGATTTCTGAGGGTTTTAGTATTTCTTCTTGGAGGGATTTTAGCTCTTCTTCTGAGGCTTGTCTTTTTTCGGTCTCATCCCCGTATATGGGAATTATTTCCAGGAGTGCATGGCCCATTATTTTTATTTCGTTGATTTTGATTTCTTGTGGCGAGAATTTTTTCTTTAATTTTTTTGATACTTCTTGCACTAGGGAGTTTGTTGATTCTGAGGTTTTTTCTAGATGTTCTTTTGGTACGATGAGAGAGTGCCCTTTACTTATTGGCATAAGTTCTAGGATTGCTATGTTGTCTTTATCTTCGGCTATTTTGTAGGACTTGGTTTTGTTTGCTATAATTGAACAGAAGATGCATTGTCCACCGAGATGAGTTAGTTTGTTTTGTTTAACGAAAGCTTCGATTTGTTCGTCTGACATTGAATTGATTTGTTCTGCGATTTGTTCTCGTTTGTCTTCTGGGAAGTTGTCTAGTTGGGTTAGAAGGTGTTCTTTGATTTTATTGGCTTCCTCTGTTGTAATGGGCATGGGAAGTTAAGGAGTGGTGGGGTTATAAATTTTTTGAGAGTTAATCTTTTTCTAAAAGGGAAAGTACTTTTTGTCTGGCAAATTCTGCCGATTTCTCTGCGTCTCTAAAAGAGCACCCGTCGTCTATGCGGGTTATTAATGTTTGGGTGTATATTAAATTACGATCATTTTTTCGTCCTATACATCCCTTTATGATTTCGCAATATTTCGAAGCTTCAGGGCTTTTTTTTGGACTTTCGTATAGGGCTTCTAAAGAACTATCTCCCATGATTTTATTTCTAAGTTATTAATCTTTAAATATCTTTTGTTTTATAAAATTTTATCCTATTGCTCTTCGATAGTCAATAAGTTCTACTGAGGAGACGCCCTTGATTTCACTGAATGCTTTTTCTACGGCATCGGATTCTTCGGACTCTGAAAGTGCGATTGTTACTATTAGTGCTTTTAGTCCAAATGCGATTGGTTCTTCTTTCACGTCGTTGAAAACTCCTGATTCAAAAGATTCGGTTGCCTTTTTTAAATTTTTTTTGAGCTCTTCTAGGTCTACGTCTAGTCCATCGGGCATTATTTTAAATTGTATTCCTGCTGTTGCCATAATTTAAGTATCGAAAGATTAAGGTCCTTGGTGTTGACACTTTGGACATTTATATTCGATTGATAAACTTCTACATTTGTCGCATCTTAGGATTTCTTTGCCGCATTTTGGGCATGGCAACCTTACTATTTTTGTTGTTTCTTTGTCGCAGCTTGTACATTTCATAATAGAATACTTTTATTTTGCTTTATAAGTTTTGTGGGCGGTGTTTTTGGTGTGGACTGTATCTCAATAATACTTAAATAGTGAGGGGTTGTTTTTTGTATATGAAGAATTATGAGTTGTTGGTGGATAGGATTGCTAAGTCTTCGGGTTTAAGTCGAGAGGAAGTTGTTTTGAAAGTTGAGGCAAAGAAAGCGAAGTTATCTGGGCTGATTTCTAAGGAAGGTGCTGCGCAGATTATTGCGGCTGAGCTTGGAATTAGTTTTGAGGAAGAGGATTTGAAGATTAGCGAGTTGATTGGAGGTTTGCGGAAGGTTAATGTCATTGGGAAGGTTATGAATATTTTCCCTATTCGTGAGTTTGAGAAAAATGATCGGAAGGGGAGGGTTGCTAATTTTATTTTGGCTGATGAGACTGGGAGTACTCGTGTTGTTTTGTGGGATACGAATCATATTGGGTTGATTGAAGATGGGAGAATTAAGGTTGGAGATGTTGTTGAGATTCGGAATGGGTCTACTCGGGATAGCGAAATTCACTTGAGTAGTTTTGGCGAGTTGAAAAAAAGTAAGATTGTGATGAATGCTATTAAGAATGCTCCGGCTGTGAGTGAAGGGACGCTTGAGGAAGCTCGGCAGGGAATGAGCGTTAAGGTTAGGGGAGTTGTTGTTCAGGTTTTTCAGCCTAGGTTTTATTTTGTTTGTCCTACATGTAATAAGAAGGTTGTTGCTTCAGATGATGGAAAGTTTAAGTGTGCTGAACATGGGAAGATTGAGAAAAAGGATAAGGCGATTTTGAATTTTGTGCTTGATGATGGGACGGAGAGTATGAGGGTTGTTATGTTTTCGGATCAAATTAAGGCTCTAGTTCCTGAGGAAGATTTGGCTGATGAAGTTAAGAGCGCGGCGTTTAGGGATGAATTTATTGGGACGGAGATTTATTTATCTGGTAGGGTTAATAGGAATCAGCTGTTTAATAATTTAGAGATTGTTGCTAGTGGTATTGAGAGAGTTGATGTTGAGAAGTTGATTACGGAATTAGATGGGAAGGATTGATATTATTAAGAGAGATTTGTATGTTGTGAATGGTGCTGGTAGGGCTATTGGCAATATTGCTAGTGCGTATTCTGTTGAGAGAAGTTCTAGGGAAACAGAAAATGCGATTAGTGACCTTGGTTCTACTTTGTTAAGAGAGGGGTTTTTGGGTACGAAGTCTATTATTTTGTTTCATCCCAAAAATTATGGGAGAAGATATAGCGACCATGTCGAAGGAGATTTTTATGGGACTATTTGTTCTAAAATGGGAAGTGTCGGGTTTAGAATTGTTGGAGACAATGTTGTGAGATATAAAGACACGATTCCTTTTATTGAAAAATTTCCAGATATTTTGGAAGATAGAAATGGGGCGGAGCATGGTTGGGGGAAGAGTAGCTTGATTATTGAAAATTCTATTGAGCCTATACATCATCGTCTTATTGATAGATTGGAAGGATATAATATTAAGAAGATTAGATTGGGTTGAGTTTTTTGGTCTTTGTTGATTAGGGTTCCATACAAAATTGTGCGCCTTCGGCACACATTTCGTATGGATTTTTTTAATTAGAAAGGGTTAAGAGGTTTTGAATTGTCCTTGTCCTATGTTGTTTCGGACTCATATTTTGTTTGGTGTTTTTGTTTGGTTTATTTTGGATAGGGTAATTGAGATGCCGATTTTTGTTTTGTTGTTTGTTTTATTGGGCACTGCTTTTGTTGATATTGATTCTTGTAGTAGTTGGATTGGGAAGAAGGTTTGGTTTTTGAGTTGGGTTTTTAGGCATCGTGGTATGTTACATAGTTTAGTTGGATGTTTGGTTTTGTCGACGATTGTTGCGGGTTTTAATAGGTGGGCTGGATTTGGGTTTTTTGTTGGGTACTTGTCTCATTTGATAATTGATTGTTTTACGCTAACTGGATTGAAACTGTTTTGGCCTTTTGAGTTTAGAGTTTGTGGGTTTATTAGAAGTGGTTCTTGGGTTGAAGATGTTGTTTTTGTTTTTGTTTTGGCGGTTGATGTTTGGTTGGTTTTTAATAGTCTCTTTTAGATGATATAAATTCTTATAAAGGATGGGTGCTATTTTTGCTCATGGTCGACGAGGATAAAAAGACGAAGAAGGTTTCTAAGGTTAAAGATGATAAGGGTCCGCAGTTGATTGATATTCCTGGTGTTGGACCTGGGGCTGTTGCTAAGCTTGAGGCTGCTGGTATTTATGAGTTGATGGGACTTGCTGTTTTAACTCCTGCTCAGTTGGCTGAGACTGCGGGGATGAGTGAGTCGGTTGCGAGAAAGGCAATTCAGGCTGCGCGGAAGATGATGGATATGGGTTTTGTCGACGGGTTGGAACATGAGGAGAAGAGGAAGGAGTTGTTTCACATTACTACTGGATCTAAAAATTTAGATAATCTTTTGGGGGGAAAAGGTATACAGACCAAGTCGATAACTGAGGCTTTTGGGGCTTTCGGGTCCGGGAAGACTCAGTTGGCTTTGTCTTTAGCTGTTAGCGTTCAGCTTCCAGTTGAGAGGGGTGGAGCGAATGGGAAGGCAGTTTATATTGATACTGAAGGAACGTTTAGGCCTGAGAGAGTTAGGCAGTTTGCCGAGGGGATTGGTGCGAATCCAGATAAGGTTTTGAAAAATATTTTGGTTGCTCGGGCTTTTAATTCGGATCATCAGATGCTTTTGCTTGACCGTGTTGCTGAGCTGGTTAAGGATGGTGAACCGATTCGTTTGATGATTGTTGATTCTTTGACTGCGCATTTTCGGGCGGAATATTCTGGCAGGGGACAGCTTGCTGATCGACAGCAAAGGTTGAATAGGTATTTGCATAATTTGATGAAGATTGCGGAGCAGAATAATTTAGCGGTTTATGTTACGAATCAAGTTATGAGTGACCCTGCGCAGTTATTTGGGGACCCTACGAAGGCGATTGGCGGAAATATTGTTGGGCATGCTTGTACTTATCGTATGTATCTTCGAAGAGGGAAGAAGGATTCTAGGGTTTGTAAGTTGATTGACTCGCCCGATCTTCCAGATAATGAGACGGTGTTTATGATAGAGAAGGGCGGACTTCGCGATATTGAATTGTAATTTTAATTCTTAGCGACAACTTCTTGGTAAAAATTTTCTTATGTGCGAGAGCACACTGCGAAAATTTTTACGCTGCGAATTTGCCTGCTAAGAATTAAAATTGTTGGTTTTTGTTTCCACAAAAAGCCAAGGAGTACCCTCACAGATATTTATTTTTGCTTGGTTGGGGCAGACCCTCTTCGACTCGCTTGTCTTCTTGTGGGGTTTTGCAAAAAGATATAAATGTTGATTATTCGTTTTATGTATGGTGGCTGTTTTTGGCGAAGAGTTGAGTAAAGAATTTTTGATTAAACTTAAAGAGAGGGTGGGAGAAGTTTTTTCTGGGTGCAAAAGTATTGTTGTAAAACTTCATTTTGGAGAGCCTGGTAATCAGACAAGTTTGACTCCCGATAAGATTAGGCCGTTTATGGATATTTTAAAGGAGCTTGGTTATGATTTGGTTTTGTATGATTCGTTGGTTGCTTATGATAGTATTCGTGCTGATTCCGTTAAGCATCGGGAATATGCATTATCTAAAGGTTATGGAGAGTTTGGTGAGATTCGAATTAATGATGATTTTGCTGTAAAGAAGGGACGATATATGGATTATGAGATTAGTAGTGACTTGATTGAAGCGGATGGAGTTTTTGTGATTAGTCATGTAAAGGGGCATCCTTGTAGTGGATTTGGTGGTGCGATTAAGAATTTAGGAATGGGTGCTGTGACAAAGAAGTCTAAGGGTGCGATTCATAATGGAGGACACTATGAATTTAATAAAAGTGCCTGTAATAAATGTGGGATTTGCGAAACCAAATGTCCTTTGGATTTTATTAAGATGGGGGAGGATGGGCCTATTTTTAGTGACTGTTATGGGTGTAGTAATTGTTGTGTGCATTGTCCTGCCGGGGCGTTGAAACCCAATGTGGAAGTCTTTGATAAATTGCTTGCAGATTGTGCTAAGACTGCTGAGGATAATTTTGATAAGGTTTTTTATGTTAATATTATTAAAGATATTAGTAAGCTTTGTGATTGTGAAGCGCATGGTGGCGGGATTATTGCTGAGGATGTTGGGTTTGTTTTTGGTGGGAGTGCGGTAGATGTTGATAGGGAAAGTTATGATAGGATTGTAAGAAGAGATGGTGAGGTTTTTTTGAGGGAAAATAAGAAGAAGGGTGATGAACAGATTTTGGCGTTTGAGAAAATGTGATTTTTGAAACTGCAATGAGCAAGGGGAATTTTTTGCCTAGAGGTGAAGCCAGCCTTGGAAAAGGTAGATTTGGGGTTGCTAAGAATTAAAATTGTTGGTTTTTATTTCCACAAAAAGCCAAGGAGTCTTCGACTCGCTTGTCTTCTTGTGGGATTTATTCTGGATAATTTTTGAGGCAAGTTTTTAAGGAATGAGTTCTTGTTTGTTGCGTGGTAGGTAAAGAGGGTTTGTCTAAGTTAAAGAAAGTCTATGTGAAGAAGATTTGTGATGTTGATAAGTTTAAGGTTTGGTTTGTTGATGGAGAATATATTAGGACGAAGATTGACGAGGAGTTTACTAATTATGGACAGCATTATAGATTTTCGTTTATTCCTAAAAATGAGTTTTGGATTGATACGGAAAGGTCGCTTGGAGAAGAGAGATATTATATTGATAGTATGCTTATGATGCATCGGTTGCTTGCCAAGGGGGTCCCTCATGATGAGGCTGTTTGCCGGGCGGATGTTATGGAGAAGAGTGAACGGGCAAAGGGAGTTGTTTTGGCTAAGGGAATTGGGGACATGCCTAGAGAAGAATTATTGAAGAAAGTTAGAATTAAACAGATAAAGAAATATTGCAATAAGAGAGTTAGTGTTTGGATTGTTGATGGAGAATTGGTTAGAAGTTTGTTTTTTCTTGATTTTACTGAAGGTGGACATGATAAGGTTTACAAGTTTGTTCCAGAAGGAGAGGTTTGGATTGATAATGATGTTTCTTTGAGTGAAAGGAAATTTGTTTTGCTTCATGAGTTGCATGAGAGGAATTTGATGGCGAAGGGAATGTGTTATGATGATGCGCATCGGGATTCGAGTCGGGTGGAATTTTTTTGTAGGCATAATCCTGTAAAATTGGATGGGGAAATTATTAGAGAGTTAAGGCTGGAAAAATAGCTTATATAAAATTTTAAAAAGGAAGAATCTGTTTTTTTGTATGGCAGATGTTTTAGGAAAGGCTAGGGAAGAAGGTCTGGGTTTGACTTTTGATGATGTTTTACTTGTCCCTGGATATAGTGAGGTTTTGCCGTCGGATGTTTTGTTGAATGTTGATTTGACTAAGGGCTTTTCTCTGAAGATTCCATTTATTGCTGCGGATATGGATACGGTTTGTGGAGCTGATATGGCTCGTGCTATGGCGTTTGAAGGTGGGATTGGTTTTCTTTGGAAGAGTGATTTGGAGTCTCAGGTTTTGGCGGTTGAAGATGTTAAGAATACATTAAACAGAAAAATTGAGAAGCCGATTAGTGTTTTGGGCAGTCAAACTAAGAAAGATGTTTTGGAAGTTTTGAGAAGATATAGGAATCGTTTTTCTTCATTGGTTGTTGTAGACGAGGATAGGCGTGTTGTTGGGTTGGTGACTGGGGACAAGATGCAGTTTGCTGGGGAAGATAGTTTTGTTAGGGATTTTATGGTTAAAGATGTCGTTGTTGCTTCGGGGACTACTAGCGTTGTTGAGGCTTATCATCTGATGATGAAACGGCGAGTTCCTAAGTTGATTTTGGTTGATGAGGAGAGGCAACTTTGTGGGATGTATTCTTTTAAGGATGTGAAGAGTATTGTTGAGGGAGATAGGCATTTATATAATTTAGACGCTAAAGGTCGACTTCGTGTTGGGGCAAATGTTGGCGTGAATGATTTGGGGCGAGTCGAGAGATTGCTCAAGAAGGGTTGTGATGTTTTGTTGGTTGGGACGGCGCATGGACATTCTCGGAATGTGATTGAAACTGTTAAGAATGTGAATGCGAAGTTTAGGAAGGATTATGATTTTGTTTTGGTGGCGGGAAATGTTGCGACTTATGAAGGGGCAAGGGCTTTGTTTGAGGCTGGTGCTGATGTTGTTAAGGTTGGAATTGGTCCTGGTTCGATTTGTACTACGCGGGTTGTTTCTGGCGCTGGGGTTCCTCAGATTACGGCTATATCAGAAGCTTCTCGTGCGGCTAAGGAAGTTGGGAAGTGTATTATTGCCGATGGCGGTATTCGATATAGCGGGGATGTTGTGAAGGCTATTGCTGCTGGGGCATCAGTTGTTATGATGGGAAGTGTTTTTGCTGGGACTGAGGAGGCGCCTGGTGAGTCGCTTCAGATTGGAGGTCAGAAGTTTAAATCTTATCGAGGGATGGGGTCTGCTGGAGCGATGACTGATAATGCTAGTTCTATCGAGAGGTATTCTCAAAGTGTTGGCAAGATGGTTCCTGAGGGTGTTGAGGGAATGGTCCCATATAAGGGTCCAGTGAAAGATATTATATTTCAGTATGTTGGAGGTCTTCGGAGTGGAATGGGTTATGTTGGGGCTAGGAATATTTTAGAGTTGCAAGGGAAAGCTTTTAATCGAGTAACTAGCGCTGGGCAGATTGAGGCTAAGCCACATGATATTATGGGAGTTAAGGAAGCTTCTAATTTTAAGGGTTGATTTTGAAAGGTTGTTTTTTAGTATACAGATTTTTATAAGTGGTTTTTTGTTTTGTTTTTTATGGGAGATAAGTATTTGTTTTTATATCGAGAAAATGAAGAGCTTTTTTTAAAAGTCGGGAGTAGGGCTAAATATACGCATGATATTTTGGAGGCTATTTGGGAAATTCGTCCTGATTGGAGTTTAGTTGAGGGAGCTTGTGGGCATAAGGTTGTTTGTTCTGGAAGTAAAGATTTTGAGAGGATAATTGGCAAGGCTTATGAGTTATCTTCTTTGGAGTGGAGGAGAAGGGCGGATGAGGCTAGCGCGGGATGGAAAAGGTTGCAGGATATTGGAGATATTCTTTTTGAGAGATAAGTTGATTTATGTTTTTGTGGGGAATTGAATTTTTATTATATCTTTTGTAAAATAAATTTTCTGAAAGAAAATCTATAGATTTTCTTTAACCCCAGTCACAGTAAACGCTCTCGCGAAGAATTGAACTCCGATTTCACCGACCGCAACGGTGTGTTCTATCCTTTGAACTACGAGAGCATAGAATTTATTAATATTGTGGGTTTTAATTGTTTATGGAATCTAATAAAAGGTCGGAGGAATTTAATTTTTTAGAGGCGGCACTTGTTAAGAGGACGGAGCTTTTTAGGGATTGTACAAATATCGTTGTTGGGAAGGGGAATTTGAGTGCGGGTATTATGTTTGTTGGGGAAGCCCCTGGGCGTAACGAAGATTTGCAGGGGTTCCCGTTTGTTGGGGCGGCAGGGAAGAATCTGGATAAACTTTTGGCTAACGTGGGACTTAGCTTGGATGATATTTATGTTGCTAATATTTTGAAATGTCGGCCGCCTGAGAATCGGGACCCTAGTGTTGAAGAGATTATTGCACATACTCCTTGGTTATTGAAACAGATTCGTGAGATTCGTCCGAGGATTGTTTGTTCTCTTGGAAATTATGCGACGAAATTTTTTTTGGCGAAAGGAAAAGTTGAAGATATGGGGAAGATGCCCGGGATAACGGAGGTTCATGGTAGAGTTTTGGATGTTGAGATTGAGGGTTTGAAAATAAGGTTGATTCCGTTATTTCATCCGGCTGCGATAATTTATAATCGGACTAAGCTTACGCCGCTTTGGGAAGAGGATATGGAGATTGTTAAGGATTTTTTGAGAGATTTTAAGTTGGAGCCCAGAGGCTAGATTATTTTCTCTTGAATGGGGCCGACCTTGGCGGGGCGTTTTTGATTTTTGGAAAGATGTAGTGTGCGGACTGGGTTTTTTGGGAACATGTTTTACAAATGTCTTTGAGGGTATAGGTTTTGCATTTTGGACATTTTTTTAGTCTTGCGCCACTTGATATGATGTTAACATCTTCGGTTTCCATTTTATTTGTCTTCGGTTGCAAAGAATTCGCAATTATTTTCTTTGGCTCTTTTTTCCAATTCTTCTAATAAGTCTGTCATTTCTTTTTTCCCTTGCTTGAAATCTTCTACGGTTAATTTTAGAGAAAGTTGTCCTGCGGAGATGTAGTTTACTTTGATGTTTTCGTTTTTTAAGTCGAAGATTTTTTTGATTCGTGTTATTCCGTCACTTTCTAGGCATTTGATTTTTATGCTTTGTTTAAGTTGTTCGTTTTTTCGTTTTTTGTTAATTATTTTTTCTAGTGCTTCTTGGTATTCTTCTGGTATATATTTTTGTATAAGTTTTTGGTTTGTCTTGACTTCTGTTACGAATTCTAATAGATTTTCAAAATCTTTCAAAATCTTTTCTTTGATTTCTTCTTCTCCTTTTTGTAAGATTTGTTTGAATGCTACGTTGACTGCTTGGATTTGTTTGAATTTTTGCATTACTTCTTTTTTTTCTTTTGATGTTACTCGTCTTAGGGATAAGTTGACGTTATTGCCGTCGATTCTTAGGACTTTGCATACGATTTGTTTGTTTGGGACTACGTATTGTCGCATTAGTTTGATTCGGCCTGCTGCTATTTCTGAAGAGATAATTGTTCCTTCTTGTCCGTTTGGCATTTCTACGAATGTGATTGTGTTTGTGACTTCTTTCACTTTGCAGAGTATTAGGTCGCCTTCGTTCATGTTAGATTTAAGAAATTCGTTTATTTAAAGACTTTGAGCTTACAAGACTTCTTCGACTTTCGCTCGGATTTTTGCTTTTCCAGATGAAGGCAGGGCTAGGATTGTGTTGCAACCTAGGCATCTTACTTTCGTTGAGGCTTTTCCGAAAATTGTTTGTGATTCTTTGCATTTTGGGCATTTCACTTTTATGAATTTTCCTTTTTGTTCCATATTGTTGAGTGAAGATTTTGGTTTTTAAGTGTTTGGGGTAGTCGGATTTTTTTATTTTATTCGCGTGGTTTTTTGGAAATGTATGTATTCGAGTATAATATTGTTTAAAAGTAGTTTGTCGTTTTATTGGTATGCAGCGAAAATATATTGTGGTGACTGGAGGTGTTTTGTCGGGGCTTGGGAAGGGGATTGCGATGGCTTCGATTGGGAATATTTTATCTTCGTCGTATAAGGTTGTTCCGATTAAGTGTGATGGTTATTTGAATGTGGATCCTGGGACAATGAATCCGATTGAGCATGGTGAGGTTTTTGTTTTGGATGATGGCGGTGAGGTTGATATGGATTTTGGGCATTATGAGAGGTTTCTTGGAGTGCCGTGTAATGGGGACTGGAATCTTACAATGGGGCGAGTTTTTGATGAGATTAGGAAAAAGGAACGACGAGGAGATTATTTGGGGAAGACGGTGCAGATGATTCCACATGTTTCAAATTTTATAAGGGAACATTTTTTGAAAGTTGGTGATGATGCTAAGGCTGATGTTGTTATGATTGAGGTTGGTGGGACGATTGGGGACATGGAAAATGAATTGTATTTGGATGCGGTTCGAAGTCTTGCTCGAAAGGTTGGACGTGAGAATATTTTGTTTGTGCATTTGACTTATGTTCCGATTCCTTATGGGGTTGATGAGCAGAAGTCGAAGCCGACGCAGCAGAGTGTGAATTTGCTTAGACAGAGAGGGATTGACCCGGATGTTGTGATTGCTCGATGTAGTGAGATGTTGACTGATTCTATTAAGGGGAAGATCGCGAAATTTGGGAATTTGGATTTTGATAAAGTTTTGACTGGGATTGATGTTGATGATGTTTACAAGATTCCTTTGAGTTTTGAGGAGCAGGGTATGTCGCAGTTGATTGCTCGACGACTCAATATGCCGATTAGGGTTGATTTGGATAGATGGAAATGCTTGATTGAGAAGAGAGAGCGTGCGACTCGAGAAATTGTTGTGGGCATTGCGGGGAAGTATACTTCACTAGAAGATTCTTATGCTAGTATTATTGAGGCACTTCGACATTGTGAGGCGACGCTTGGGGTTCGGGTTAAGTTACGATGGATTGATACGGAAAAAGATGATTGTTGTAATTTGGATGGTGTTGACGGTGTTATCGTTCCTGGAGGATTTGGGTCGCGAGGTGTTGAGGGGAAGATTGATGTTGTTAAGTTTTGTCGAGAGAAAGGTGTTCCGTTTTTGGGAATTTGTTATGGGTTACAGATGGCTGTGATTGAGTTTGCGCGGAATGTTTGTGGGCTTAATGGCGCGAATACTACGGAGGTTGATAAGAATTGTAAACATCCTGTTGTGGATATTATGGAATCGCAAAAAAGTGTTACGGAGAAAGGCGGGACGATGAGACTTGGGGCCTATGTGGCTTATATTAAGAAGGGGTCGAAAGTTTTTGATTTGTATGGAAATGATGAAGTAAGTGAACGACATCGACATCGATATGAGGTGAATCCTGTTTATCATGGGGCGCTGGAAGGGAAGGGTCTGGTTTTGAGTGGGATTTCTCCAGATGGGACTTTGGTTGAATTTATTGAATTAGAGAATCATCCGTACTTTGTGGCGACGCAAGCTCATCCGGAACTTAAGAGTTCACTACTTAAACCGGCGCCTTTGTTCTTGGGTTTTGTTAAGGCGGCTATAAGGTATAAGGTATAAGGACGAGAAATTATACTTTTACTATTTCAACTTCTAGTTCTTTTTTTAGGACTTCTATGAATGAGGTTTCTTTGTCTCTTTCAACTAGGCAGCCTGCTGCGAAATGGTGACCTCCGACTTCGGCTATTGTTAGTGGGTTTTCTCCTCTGAATGTGATTACGGTTTTTTCTAAGACTTCTTTTAGGTTTCGTCCTTCTTGTCCGACTATTCTTGCTGAGACTTTGATTTTGTCTTCGCTGTATGCCATTCCTATTAGAATTGTTCCTTCGTCGTATGTTGGGGAACTTGATAGCATTGAGCAGATTGTTCCTACGATTGCGTCTTTGATTTGGTCTTTTGCGTTTAGGATGACGAAGCCTTTGCCTTTTATTTTTTCCATTTTTTCCGCTACTTTTAGACCTGAGACTAGTTCTTGTTTGTATTTTGTGTAGATGTCTAGGGCCTGGGCTTTTGCGGATTCTGATTCTAGGCAGTATGAGATTGCGATGTCGGAATAACCTAGCCTGGAGCATGCGTTGATTAGGGTTGAGATTTCGCGGACGTCTTCTTTTGTGTTGAAGAATTTTAAGATGTAGAGGTTTCCTAAAATGTCATCTGCTTTGTTGTATCCAGTTCGTCTTATCATAACTGCGGTTATTAGTTTTGACATTTCATCGTCGGAGAGTTCGAGCAATGTTTTGTCATAAGGGATTCCTGTTTCTCGGAGGATTTCCATCGCACCTGGGCTTGAGCCTGTAACTCCTGGGATGAAAGGATTTGTTGACCATTCAAGTGCTCGTCTTAGGGGCCTTGTTGCTGGATAGATTGCGATTCCTTTTTTGATTTGGAGGTCTGTTGCGTCTCTTATTATTTGTTGATTTATTTTTGAAAGGTTTGTTTCGTATCGGTCTCCAATTAATCCGATGACTGCCAGGCTTGAAAGTCCTTGGTTATTTGATGAAATTGCTTTTGCGAAGAGATAGCAGAGTCCAGCCCCTGTGGCTTGGTTGTTTTCTGGGGAATCGGTTAGGTGCGGGTTGATGATTTTTGTGTTTTTGTTGATTTTGGTTTTGTCTATTTCGTGATGGTCTATGATGAAAACTGGGTGTGTAATGTCTTTGAAATGGTCGAGATTGCTTGAGGCTAAGTCTGAGAAGAGGATTATTTCTGCTGGTTGTCTGGTTAGTTCTTCTTTTATGATGGAATTTTCTAGCCCCTTGACTATTCTGATTGAGAATTTTTTGTCTAGTCTGGAGAATGTTTTTGCTAGAATTGCGGCGCTTGTTATTCCGTCGGTGTCGTGATGTGAGATGATTCTTATGGGTTTGTTCTCCGAAATTTTTAGAAACTCTTTTACGAAAGTATCAATCTCTTTTAACATGGATGTAGGGAATTTAGATTGACTTAAAAAGATTTAGGTAACTTTGGCTTATTTTTTGGCCTTTTTGTCTCTGCCCGTGATCCCGAAGTATTTCTTTGTGATGTTTAGGCGGGATTGTGCGTGTTGTAGCTTGTGTTTTGCGCTTCGGTCTGTGATATTGTTTTTTAGATGTTCTTTCATTTTGTCTACTTTTTTTTCTGCGTTTTCTAGGTCTTCGTTTCTGTTGATTCCTAGTTCTTTTAGATAGGCTTTTAACTTTTTACCGAAGACTTTTGTTGTTGGGACTCCGTATTGGTCTCGAAGAATAATTCCTATTTGAGATGGTGCGTATGTTGCTGAAAGTTCTAAGATGATTTTTTTTAATTCGGGTTCTTTCATTTTAACCCATGTTGGTTTTGCCATTTCTGCCATTGTAATGTTTCGAATTTTGGCTTTTTAAGGTTTAGGGTTGGGTTTTAGCCATTAGCCATTAGCCATTAGCCATTAGAATTTTGCGAAAAATGTACTGGGATTTGTAAAATATAGCCCCGCGAGGATTCGCCTTCGCTTGGAACAAGCTCGGACACGGAAATTAAAAATTTCCTGGAAAAAATCTGAAGATTTTCTCCAAACTCAAGGGTTCGAATAAAAATAGCCCCGCGAGGATTCGAACCTCGGTCGCTGGGACCAAAACCCAGAATCCTTGACCACTAGACTACGGGACTGCTTGAGTTTAGGAGATTGAGTGGATTTTTAAGTCTTCTGTGGGGAGCTTTGGCGAAATCCTGTCAGATTTCACCAGAAATTGAAAATATATGATTTTCAAATATCCGGTTTTCGAGAAAGCGTCGTTTCCCGAAAACTGATTTTTAATGAGTTGTGCAACAAAAAGGGGTCATGTGGGGAGATTTTAAATAATCTTGATTGTTTTATTTTTTGTGAGAATGGATATTTTGGCTGTTGAGGTTGTTGGGATATTACTTTATTTTATAGTTTTTTATATTGCTTATAAAATTAAGAAGTTGGATTTTTTGGTTTATGTTACAGTTTTTGCAATACTTTTTGAGAATCTTAATGTGCTATTATTTGCTGATGTGACTAGTGGTTATTTTTATTCGAATGAGTTTTTGATTTATATTTTTAGAACTCCGCTTTTTATTTTTCTTGATTGGGCGATTTTGATTTTTGGGGCTTATTTACTTTCTTTGAAACTTAAGATGTCTAAGATTTCTAGGGTATTTTTTATTCCGCTTTTCGTGACTATTGTTGACTTTGTAATTGAAGGGGTTAGTGTTAATCTTGGATATTGGACCTGGAGTGCTGCTGTTGGCGGTGGTAATATTTTTTCCTTTATTCCGCCTAGTAATTTTGCTGGATGGATTGGGGTTGTTTTCGGGTTTATTCTTTGTTATGAATATTTGGATAGGAAGTGGCTTTCTATGTTTTTGGGATATGTTGTTTTTATTGGAGTTGCTGTTTTTTTTGTTTTTACACTTGGAATTGTTTTTTTAATTTTTTTAATTTGCTTTGTTTATTCCTATCATTATAATAAAATTTTAAAGAAGAACAAGAAGGATTTTAGGGTGAATTATTTTTATGCTAATTGGGTTGTTTATATGAGAGGATTTTTTTATCTTTATGCTTTGTATTATTTTTTTGTTTACAGGCATTATTTGGATTTGGTTTATGATTTGGTTTTGATTGGGGTTTTGGTTGTTGAGGTTTATTTCTTTTTGAGGTTTAAGGGTATTTTGAAGAAGAAGATTTGAAATTAGCTGTTAGCCTTTAGCTGTTAGTCTTTAGCGGCTTTGGGTTCCATGTAAAACTATGCACCTTCGGCGCATGTTTCACATGGATCTTAATCGGGTGCATTGTAATGATAGAGTTTTTTATGAGAAGTAGAAATGATTCTTGGTTAATGTTTGTATCGGCCTCGTTTTTCTACTATTTCTAGTCTTTCTAGGATTGCTTTGGAGTCTTGCCATTTGTATCCTTGGCAAAATGCTTGGAAGAATTTTTTCCAGTTTTGGAAGTGTTTGGCTTGGAGTGCTTGTTTCAGGAGGTGGAGGTCGACTGCTTTGTCTTCGATTTTTATTGAGATGTAACTTAATCCGAAGTCGATTAAGTAGATCGCTTCGCTGTGAGATCGGCTTTCGCCTGTGAGATCGGCTTTCGCCTGTGAGATCGGCTTTCGCCTGTGAGATGAGGACAAGATGATGTTGGAGGTTGTTAGGTCGGAATGAATGATATTGTTCGCGTGGAGTTTTGCAACTTGACGGCCTAGTTTTTTCATTGCTGTGATTTGTTTTTGTTCTGGATAGTCGTTTAGGGTTTGGGATAGTTTGTCGCCTGGAACAAATTCCATATGAATCTGGAATTTATCGGTCGTTTGGTCGTTTGGTCGTTTGGTCGTTTGGTTTAAAATTCTTGGAACGTTTATTTTGGCTTGGATTGCTTTGGTTAGGATTTTGGATTCTGACTTTGTGCGCCTTGTTCTGATTTGGTTGTCGAGTTGAGGATGTCGGTAGGATTTTGGGATTCTTGTTTTTATTATGAATTGAGCTGGTGAGTTAGCCGCAGATTTCGCAGATTTTCGCAGATTTTTCGCTAGGTAGATTTTGGCTTCGGCGCCTTGGGATAGGAGTTTCATTTTTTGTATTTCCTGCTTTTTAGCCAAAGGTATAGTAGTATTGTGCATAGGACTGTTGCGGAAAATAGGGATGCTCCATCTCCTTTTGAAAACATTGGGATGGCTTTGCTTAAGAAGATATCGAAAATTATTGCACCTGCTATGTAGACTAGAGCCCAGACTGCGGATTTCCATGGGTGTTCGATTAGTTTGTTCAGGTTGATTGTACTGTAGAAGAGGTAGCCCATGAAGGCGAGAATTCCGAATCCTGCTACGTAGCCGATTGCGATGTAGGTGATTGCTAGGATCAGGATTATGTTGATTAGGCTTAGGGGGAATTTTTTTAGGAAGGATTTCCAGACTTTAGTTTTCCATTTTTTGAAGAGTTTTGGTGTCATAGTTATTTTAGTTCTTTCTTAATTTGTTCCCTTATTTTGTTTGTAAAAATATTGATTTCTTTTGAAATTTTCAAAATATTTTTTTCACTATAATTTTTTTGTTCTGCTATTACTTTAAGAAAATTATTATATTCCTCCATTTGTTTTTTTATTATGTTAGATATATAATTAAAGTTTGGTGGTGAGAACATCAGGAAATAATCCAATGCTTTCGCATTAGACTCTATTCTTCTTGGTAATTCTTCAGAGTTTCCTTCTTCGCTCATTTTAATACCTAAGAAATACCATTCATGTATTTGATTTATCTTATCGGATATTTTTTCATATTGTTTTATCTTTTCTATGAAAATAAAATTATTTTTTGTTAATTTCATTTGTACTTTATAGTTTAGAGCTACACTTACTATTGTCCCAATTATTACACCAATTGCTGTTGACAAAAGTATTTCATAATTTATCATTACAGCTTAATCTTCCCTCTAAACTTCTTTGCCATCTTCTGCATCATTTTTGGATCAATGTTTCCGTCTTGCATTCCCGATTGCATTCCCATCATTTCTTTTAACATCTTGTATTGTTTCAAGAGTTCTCTTATTTCTGTGGTTGTTGTTCCTGAGCCTTTTGCGATTCTTGCGATTCTTGAGGTTTGTTTTTCTAGGATTTCTGGGTTTTCAATTTCTGTTTCAGTCATTGAGGATATTGCGGATTTCCAATTTTTCATTTTGGCTTCTTGTTTTTGAAGTGCTTCTTTTGGTATTTTTGCGGCAGACATTCCTGGAATCATTCCGAGAAGTTTATCCATTGAGCCCATTTTGTTCATTTGTTCTAGTTGGGAATATAAATCTAGGAGTGTGAATTTTCCTTCTGCAAGTCGGTCTTCGATTCTTTGTTGTTGTCCCGAATCTGTCGCTGATTTTACGTGTTCTAGAAGTGCTTGGAGGTCACCCATCCCTAGGAGTCGTTGGATGAAAGACTCTGGATTGAAGGTTTCTATTTCGTGGATTTGTTCTCCGACACCAATGAAGTATACTGGGGCAGAAGTTTCTGCGCAGGCAGTTAAGCTCCCACCAGCTTTAGAGGTGCCGTCCATTCTTGTTATTATTACGCCGTCGATTGAGAGGGCTTTTTTGAATTCTGTGGCCTGAACTTTGGCTGTTTGTCCTACGTCGGCTGGCATGACTAGGATTCGGTAGGTGGGCTTTAGAGTTTTATTTAGTAGTTCTATTTCTTTGACTAGGTCTTCGTTTAGGCCGTCTCGTCCGGCTGTGTCTATTAGGATTAGGTCATATTTTTTTAGATCAGATTCGTATTTTTTGATTAGATCAAGGGACCTTTTTGTTGAAGACATTTTTTTGTTTTTTTCTTTGTCTTCGGGGGTCTCTATGAAATAGGTTAGTTTTGTTTTTTCTGCTAGTTGTTTAAGTTGTTCCATTGCCGCTGGACGTTGTGTATCTAATCCTAGTAATGCAACTTTTCTTCCTCTTTTCGCGTAGTAGAATCCTAGTTTTGCTATTGTTGTTGTTTTCCCTGCTCCGTAAAGCCCGAGGAACATTATGCTTGCTTGTTTTGGAAGTTTGAGTTCGTGAGATTCTCCGCCTAGGATTAGGAGAATTTCATCGTGGATTAATTTTACTAATTGTTCTTTTTTGTCTATTGAGGGAATTGTTTCGTCGTAGGCTATTTTTTTTATTTTTTGTGTTAGGGAAAATACTAGGGTTATATTGACATCGGCTTCGATTAAGGATTTTTGGATGTCTTTGATGATTTGGTCTATTAGTTTTTTGTCTAGGAAGATTGCGTTAGAGATTTTTTTTATTCCTGATTTTAGACTGCTGCCTAGTTTTTCTAGTATCATGTAAAATTGGAGGTTTGAGAGGTTTTTATGGGTGTCGATTTTAGCTTTTAACCTTTAGTCTATTTCGCAAAAAATTACAATGCTTTCGTATTATATTTCTTGTGGAGATTTGGGGAAATACTGAGTATTGGTAATGGTTGTTGAAAATTGGCACGCGAACGAACATGGATTTTCATGGATTTGACTTAATGGTAACGGTTGCTACCTGGCTTATTGAGTTTGTTGAGGAGTGGAACATACAAATTCTTATAAAGATAAATTGGTGTTTTTGATTATGGATAGATATTGGATTTCGGTTGCGGATGAGGATTTGAGGAAGGATTCTCGGTATGAGGATATTAAGGGAATGAAACTGTGCCAACCTTTGGTCGATGGTGTTGGTGTTGGTTTTGGAATGGTTGGAGATGACGGTAATTGGTATTTTGCGGTTTCTTCGGATGATGTGGAAAGGGTTAGTAATTATCTTAAAAGTCTTGATGGTGTAGATAGTTTAGATATTCATCCTGGAAAGTTTGATTTGCCTGGTAATTTAGAAAAGTTTTGTTTGGCTATGAGTAAACGTTTTGGGATGGAGAGTGAGTTTGCTGTGAAGAAGTGGGCTGAGCAGGTGAAGAGTGGTTTCGGAGGGCCGAAGTATGAAGGAGGGCTTTGCATTGCTTCTCATGAAAATGGAAGGGCCCTGGGGTTAAGGAATGTTTGCGTTGGGATTGAGGATATTCCTGAGATAAATAGGAAGACTATAGAAAAGAGAAAATCAAGAAGATAGTTGACTATAGCCCTAATTTTTCAATAAGTTTTTCTTTGAAAGGTTGGTTTATAGAAAATTAATTAAGTAGATATCCGCCTGTCCAATGTCTTTCGATATAATTATCTTTCTCTAAAGTGTCTAGGCATTTTTCAATTTCAATTTTGTTTTTATTCGGATGATTTTCAAGAAAGGCGTATATGTCTGATGATTTTGCAATATATATTTTTGGTCCAGAACATCCTGAAATTTTACATTTTGAAGTTTTGTTTCTGTTATGATATCTATTTAGTGTTCCGATGGAGCTTAATACGGCTTCGCATAAAGAAGTTCCTTTCCATTCGATTTCTGTTTTTATTTCTAGTTTTTCCATTGTGAATGCTGTTTATTTGTCTTTAAATATTTTGCTATTTGCTACTACTTTAGAGTTTTATCACATTGGATTTTTTGTGGGTTAGAGTCCTAATTTTTCAATAAGTTTTTCTTTGTCGAAGATTTCTAGGTCTTCGTATTTTTGTCCGGTCCCCAGGAATAGTATTGGGACTTTTGATACGTGGGCAACTGAAATGGCAGTTCCTCCGGATTCGTCTACATCTGCTTTTGAAAGAATTATTCCGGTTAGCCCGATTGAGTCGTTGAATGCCTTTGCCTGAAGGGTTGCGTCGTTTCCAGTAGTGGACTCGCCTAGAAAGATTTTCATGTCAGGCTTTGTTACTCTGGATATTTTTTCGATTTCCTTCATTAGCGAATCTTTGTTTTGCATTCTTCCTGCTGTGTCGATTAGGACTACGTCGATTTTGTTTTTTTGTGCGTATTTTACTCCGTCAAATCCGACTGCGGCTGGGTCGCTTCCATAGTCTTTTTTTATGACAGGGATTTTTAGGTTTTTCCCATGTTCTTCAAGTTGTTGGATTGCAGCTGCTCGGAAAGTGTCTGCGGCGATTAGACATACAGACATCTTGTTTTTTTGTAGGTAGTGTGCGACTTTTGCTATGGTTGTTGTTTTCCCTGAGCCGTTGATTCCTGCAAAAAGGATTACGAAAGGTTTTGATTTTGAATTTTTTATTTCTTCTAGGAAATTTGGAGGATTAATTAAGAGATTTTCTATTGCTGTTTTTAGTTCTTTGATTATATTTACTTCTTTTGTTGACTCTCCGATTAGGGATTTTTTTAGATGAGTTTCTATTGCTTCGACTGCTTCATATGCTACGTTATGTTGAAGGAGGATGATTTGGAGTTCAGAAAAAAGTTCTTCGAATTTTTCTTCAGTTAGGGCTTTTTGGAATAGACCTAATTTTTTCTTTTCTTCGGGTTTGTTTATGGGGAGTTCGTTTTCCTTGTTTGTTTCTTGTAGGGATTTTGTTTTGCTTACTTGTTGTTTTTCTTCAGATTTCTCTTTTTTGAAGATTGAGAAGAATGATTTTTTTTCTTTTGGTTCTTCTTCAATTGGCTGGATTTTAGTTTTAGTTTTTCCCCTTGACTTCCCCTTGACTTCCCCCTTTCTAGTTTTAGTTTTTTTATTAGGCTTTTCTTTTTTTATTAGGCTTTTTTCTTTTGGAGTTTCTTCTAAGATTTCTTTTTCTGGAGTTTCTTCATTTTTTGTTATCCAGGATTTTAGTTTTTCTTTTAGTTTGCCGAACATGATTTGTTGAGGAGAATTTTGTTTAAATTTGTTTGGTAAGTTAGAGTATAACAATTGTTTTAAAGTAAGTGTGATTTTTGGGTATATGTTGAGCTTTAGTGATATTTATGAGGCGATGAGGAAGGAAAAGTATAGTGAGAATTTGCAGATTTTGCCGAAGGGTTTTTTGCTTGAAGTTAGTAATTATTTTAATGATAAGAAAGAGTTTTTGAATAAGGAGGCTGATTTGTTTAGTGATGTTGCGATTAAGAGCAAGAAGAAGTTGGACAATGCGGTTTCGAGTTTTAGGGATTTGCTTAGGATTCGAAAGAAGAAGATTTTGAATTTGGCGTTTGTGGCTTCGCAAGTTGGGATTTCTAAGAAGGATTTTGAGAATTTGCTTGGGTTTGAAAAGGATTTGTTCGAGGAGTTGGTGAAGGCACTTGAAAGGGCTGAGAAGAATCAGGCTGCAGATATGAATGGCGGCGGGAAGGAGAAGGAGTGTCGGCATCGGCTGGTGAGGTTTTTGGATGATTGCCCAGAGTTTTTGGATGTCGAGGGTAACGCTGTTGGTCCGTTTGTCAAGGGCGAGGTTGCTAATTTAGAATGTGAAATTGTTGATATGTTGCAAGCAGATAAGAAGGTTGAAGTTATTAATTATTGATTTTATTGGACTGTTTTTTCGCTTTCGATGTGCGAGTATCTGTCTTGTAAACAGAGGGTCGAGGCTTTGACTCCCACAAAACTTAAAAATGAATTGTCCAGTTAGTTTGTATGCCTGCGTAGCTCAGTGATAGAGCATCTGTCTTGTAAACAGAGGGTCGAGGGTTTGACTCCCTTCGTAGGCTTTGTAATAGTTTTTTAAACTTCTAATCATTATGGTGAGAAGCAAGTGGGGAAAATTCTTTTTGATAATGGCGGAAGTAGCTATTATTATTGCGTCTATTAATTTAAGTATTATATTGTCGAATATTCAGGACTGGTCTTTTTCTTTTGTAATATGGACTCTCTGCGGGATATAAATTTTTCGCAGAATAGACTATTTTTTGCTATCTAAAGACTTAAAAAGTAAAATTTCGGGGATATAATATGCCAGGAAAAAATAAGCCGAAGCGATTTGATAGGAATAGAGCTTGGAGAGTTGCGCGACGAAAGAAAAGAATAGCTAAGTTAGTTAATGGTAATTCTAGGAATCGAGCACCTAGGCCTAAGAAAAAGAAGGCTGTTGTTGAGGCTGTTGCTGTTGAGAAAAAGGTTGTTAAGAAGGTTGTGAAAAAGGTTGTTAAGAAAGTTGTTAAGAAGGAATAAATGATTTTGATTTTTTAAAGTTTCGATTTTATATTGTCTAAAATTATTTTGCAATTTTCTAATACTTTGCATTCTGGGTCGCTTAAATCTATGTTTGAGTCTAGCGTGTGAAGGTTATTTGTTTTTTTGTAGTGTTCTTCTAGGGGACTTATTTGGTTTTGGTAAAGATCATATCTTTTGATTATGGTTTCTTCGGTATCGTCTTCTCTTTGATGTAGCTGATTTTCACAGAGGTCACAGATTCCTTCTTGTTTAGGTGGGAGTTTGTGCTTGTTGAAGATTTCTCCGCAGCCTTTGCAGATTAATCTTCCGCCTAGTCTTCTTAATACTACATCTTTATTGATGTCGAATTTTAGGACTGCTTTGATTCCGATTATTTCGTCTAGAATTTTAGCTTGTTCGATTGTTCTTGGGAATCCGTCTAGAAGCATTCCGGTTTTAGCGTCATCCTGATTTAGTCTTTCTTTTAGTAAATCAATTATTATTTCATCTGGCACAAAGTCTCCTTTGTCCATGTATATTTTTGCTTTTAGTCCAGCTTCGGTTTTGTTTTTGATTGCTTCCCTTAAAACATCTCCTGTCGATATGTGTGGGATGTTATATGTATCTTTTAGTCGAGAAGCGTATGTTCCTTTTCCTGCTCCGGGTGCGCCTAGGAGAACTATTTTCATAAATTTAGTTTGAAGAAATTGTTTATAAGTTTTATGGGGTTTATTCTATTTTTCTATAATGAACGCTTTCTTCTGGTTTTGTATAGAGGTGTATTTCATCTGGGCTAAACCAAAAGTCTATTTCATTTTGTGCAACTTCTGGGTCGTCTGTTGCATGGATTATTGTAATATTTGGTCTTCCTGATTTGTTCGCAAGGCCGAATGTGTCGTGTGAGAAATCGCCTCGAATTGTTCCTGGGGCTGCTTCGTCGATATTTGTTGGGCCTGCTAATCTTTTTACTGTTTTTACTGCGTTATGCCCCTGTAAAACCATTGCTATGATTGGAGAAACTTGCATGTCCAAAATTAGACTGTCTGCAATTTTTTGTCCTACTGGTATTGGATCAGTTTCCTCTGGAAGTCCTAATTTTTTCTTAAATAATTCTCCTTTTTCTTTTAACCATGCTTCGTCTTTGAAATAATGTTTTTCTAGAACTTCCTTTGAAGCTTGAATCATTTTCATTCCAACTATTTTCATTCCAACTTTTTCAAAACGAGTTATAATTTCTCCAGTTATTCCTCTAAGTATTGTATCTGGTTTTAGTAGAACTAGCGTTTGCTCTGAATTCATTCTTCTTCTTCCTCAACTTCTTCTTTTTCTGTCTCTGCTTCTTCTTCCTCAGCCTCTTCTTGGGTTTCTTCTTCGGAGATTTCTTGAATGTCTTTTATTTCTGCTTCGTTTTTGCTTATTGCTTTATTAATATCTATTTTTTTAAGATCTTTTGTCTCAAATACTCGGATGTCGCAAAATGATAATGGATAAACTTTTTTTAATTTTGGTAATAGCGTTTTTTGTAATGTCCCGTCGTAGATGTCTTGTGCTACTGTCATGTAATCTCTTTCTTTTGTGTATTCGATTATGAAGTCTTTTGTCGTGTTTCGAAGATTTTTTCGTACTACACGAGAAACTTTCTTTCGTGTGATTAGATGTGGCTTGAATGTAACTTTTGCGTCTGTGCATCTGACTTGGAATGAGTCTTCTATATAGTCTGTTCTTTTTCGCATCATTCGTCTGATATATGAAGATGCCAAGATTAGGCTATTTGGGATTGCGTATAGGGTTCCTTCTCGGTTGAAGATTCTTAATTTTACGGTTAGCCCTTTTCCTCTTAATTTTCTTGTTAGGTCTAATTTGATTGTTTTGTCATCTAGTTCCTGTGGTGTTCCTAGAACTCTAAGTGTTTCTCCTAGGAATGGAACTTTCACGTCGATATATTTTTTTCTTTCTGCCATTTTATTCTAATACCAATTTGCTCGTTCGGATACCTTTCTTTTGGTCTTTGCCTTTGTTGCAGACTGTGCAAGTGTAGACGATAGCTGTTTTTTTAGTTGTTTTACGTTGATTTTTTGCTTGGTTTTTCATACGAGAATAACGTCCTAGATTTCCGATTCCTCGGTTTAGTCCTCGTAGCATTGCTCTCATCTTTGAACCTCGCTTCATTGTTGAGGGCTTGCCAGTACTTTGCTGTTTTACTTTTTGATCTGTCTTCTTTTTACAGTATGGGCAGTATCGATTTAGCTTTTTTGGCATTTTCATAAGGTTATGGTTTGATTTTTGTTTTTAAAGTTTTGGGTTGGTATGGTCCCACAGTTAAATACCTTGTATTTAATAGATGGTAGATTTTAGAGATTAGATTTTAGATTCTACAAAAAGCCAAGGAGTACCCTCACAGATATTTATTTTTTTTGGTTGAGGCAGTCCCTTTTCGACTCAGTTGTCTTCTTGTGGAAATTTGTTTTTGGAATGTTTTATTAATATTAGAAGGTTTAGTTTTGTATGAAAATTCGGTTTTTGAAAGAAGGTGGGCAGAGGGCGTTTTTGGATGATGTTATCTTGAAGTTGAAGAGCCCTAGTCTTCGAGGATTGTTGCAGTTTGGGTTTGTTGTTCCATATTCTACTTTGAAGAATTATTATAGCGAGGTGAGGTTGATGCCGAAGAGTTTGGTGGTTGATTTTTGTGAGGTGAGTGGTGTTGATTTTGGTTCTTTGAAATTTGAGGAGCTTGAAGAGAATTGGGGTCGGGTTTTAGGTGGGAAGGTTGGGAAGAGGAAATAAAATTTTTGGGAATGGGTTGTGAGGATAGAGCATTAGTTTTAAGGGAAGCTTTTGTGCAGTAAAAATTAGGGAAAGCCAGTATAACATTTTGATAATTCGCGAGGTAAGCTTCAGAGTAAATTTTGGCGCTTGTTACAATTGCAATGTATCTAGATCTATTCTAGAAAAATCATAAAGTTTTTTCTCTTTTAAATCATAAAAACAGTTTTCGAACTTGTTCTTTTTATTGTGAAATTTGAATAAATTGGTTTTAATTAGATAAATTTGTGACTTCAGTGGTTTGCCTGGATAACACCACAAGATCCATTTTTCATGTCCATGAACATAATTATTTTTTAAAAACATTTTTCCCTTAGCGATTAAATAAAATAATAATGTTTCTTCTAAAAAGAAATTTAATTGATTCTTATCAAGTTTTTCCTTTCCTGTGCTTTTCAAATCTTCTTTCATGTATTTTTGAAAACTTTTATCTTTCTTATAGAATTTTTTTAATTGACCAAGAAGGTTCGTATAATTTTTACATTCTAATAAAGCTTGATTCCATGTGATAAAAGAAAATGCTTGTTCAATGTAAAATGGATTTTTTGATATTAGTTTTAGAAATTCATTTTTGTGTGAGAGAATTAAAGGCATGAATTTATTTTTTAAATCTGATGCCTTTTCATCAGAATTGAAGTAAAGATAGTCGCCATAAATAAAATTTAAGCCAACTAGGGGCTTTATTATTTTATCAGGACTGAAGATTTTCATATATTCCCAACAATTCTTTGCATTTTGAGAGTTTGAGATTCTACTCATGGAAATCGGGAATACCAAAATGCCTTCCTCCTGTGGAAGTTTATTGATATCAAAAAATTGATTTGTAAGATTTTTAATAGCCATATTATTTATGGACAGAATGGACTTATTAAAATTTTGTCTTTTCACGTACTAAAATTTATTTTATATGACATGGACTAAGGCAGTAATTTCATTTGTTTTTTTTGAAAATAAGCATGAGGATAAATGATCCCGCCAAGAATCGGACTTGGGCCTCATCGAAGTCAACGATGCGTTCTGCCATTAGACTACGGGATCTTGAATTTATTTGAGGATTTTCTTTTTTAGTGTTTTTGTTAGTAAGTTAGTAAGCTACTTAGTAAGTTAGGAAGTTTTATAAGTTTGGATTTGTTTTGTTTTTTGAGGATGAAAAAATATTTGTTGCTTATCGAGGATGAAGAATTGTGGGCGAAGTTTAAGGATAGTATACAAAAGGATATTAATAGCGAGATTATGAAGTTGATTAAGGAGAAAGTCAAGACGCAGTCTTGAGGTATTAGAAATTAGATGGTAGAAATTAGAAGGAAAAAGGGGCAAGTGACGATTTTTATTATTTTGGCGGTGTTGATAGTTGGGGCTTTAGTTGCATATTTTACTTTGCGTGGAAGTTTCGGGGAAAGTGTTCCTGAAGAGCTTTTGCCTGTTTATGATTATTATGTTTCTTGTTTGCAGGATCAGGCTGAGGATGGGGTAAGACTTTTGGGTGAACAGGGAGGGCGAATTGATGTCGGAGAATTTTTTCCTGGAAGTGCTTATATGCCTTTTAGTAGTCATTTGGATTTTATGGGACAGGGTGTTCCTTATTGGATGTATGTTTCTGGAAATAATATGCTTCGGGAAAATATTCCTACGAAGACTTCTATGGAAAATGAACTTGGTGAATATGTTTCGGCTCGTGTTGGACTTTGTGATTTTTCTGATTTTGAGATGCAAGGTTTTGATGTTTTTGTTGACGATAAAAATGTTCAAACGGCTGTTCGTATAAATGATTTAGATATTGAAGTTGAGGTTTTGAATAAGATTAATATTTTTAAGGGAAATAGTTCTGTTGTTGTTGGTTCTCATAGTTTTGGAATCAAGAGTAAACTTGGTAAATTTTTTGGTTTGGCATTAGAAGTTTATAATTACGAAAAGGCTAATATGTTTTTGGAGAATTATGCATTGGATGTTTTGAGGCTTTATGCCCCGATGGATGGAATTGAGATTGGTTGTGTTCCGCGGGTTTTTGTTGAGGAGAATGTCGCCAGTGAATTGAAAGATGCCTTGGTTGCTAATATTGGTTCGATTCGACTTGATGGGGATTATTATGATTTGTCGTCTAAGGGGCGTGAATATTTTGTCGAAGATAGTGGTTTGGATGTTGATGAGCAATTGAGTTTTTTGTATATGAGAGATTGGACTACTAGGATTGAAATGTATGGGGACAAGGTTGCGCGACCTGTTGGGTTGCAAGAAGGGATGGGGATTTTAGGTTTTTGTTATGTTCCTTACCACTTTGTTTATGATGTTAATTTTCCTGTGATGGTGCAGTTTTATGATGATGAAGAATTGTTTCAGTTTCCTGTTGGTGTTGTGATTTCTAAGAATCAGGCACGAGAGGCGATGCCAACGACTAATGGCAGAAATATTGAGTCTAAGGTTTGTGAATTTAAGAATCAGAAAGTTGATGTTTATACTTATGATACTGATTTGGAATCAGTCGAGGCGCGGATTAGTTTTAAGTGTTTAGACGCTGTTTGTCAGATTGGAGAGACGAAGCTTTATTCTGGCGAGGCTGTTTTGAGGGGAGAATTTCCGCAGTGCGTTAATGGATTTATTATTGTTGATGCTCCCGGATATGCTCAGGCTAAATATCAGATTTCTACTAATGAGGAGATGCTTGCGAATGTGGTTTTGAAGAAGAAGTATAATTTGAGTTTGGATTTGGGTGAAGTTGATCGTGGCGTTGTGACTTTTGTTTCGAGTGATTATTCTGTTACGGTTCTTTATCCTGAAATGGATTCTATCGAATTGATTGAGGGTTATTATAATGTGAGTGTTCATGTTTATGATGGTTCGAGTTTGAAGTTTCCGGCGACGAGTAGAAAGGAATGTGTGGATGTTCCAGAGTCTGGTCTTTCTGGAATGTTTGGAGGGATGAGTGAGAAATGTTATGATATTAATATGCCAGAGATGGATATTGATTTTGCGGTTGTTGGTGGCGGTAAGGTGCAGGAATATATTACTTCGGAAGATTTGGCTAATTCTAAAGAGTTGAATTTGAATGTGCCTTTGTTTGGTTTGCCGACGAGTATTGAGGGATTGGCTGCGAATGCGGAGAGGGTTGATGACGAGATTGTCGAGGTGTACTATGAATAAAATTGAAAATTTTATTCATGGTGGTGGTTTGGGGGTTTGGGGGTTTGGGGGTTTGGGTTGTTCCATGAAAAAGTTTTTGTTTTTGTTAGGAATGATTTTTGTGATGAGTGGGGTTTTTGCTTATAGTAATCCTTCTAGTAATTGGCAGGCGAATCAGCCGACGTTTGATGATTTGTATGCTGGGGATTTTGAGAATTATTGGCCTATTCTTTCTGGGATGAAGGATGGACAGTGTAATGCTACGACTGATTTTGTGATTGGAATTCCGCCTGGAGGATGTAGCCCGTCGGTTGTTACGAGTGATTTACTTGCCGAGCAAAATGTTCCGGTTTTTTGTCAATTGTATGCGATTAAGGTTAATCCTTTGATTAAGGTTTCTGCGATTAAGTCTATTTCGTTTAAGGGAGATTATCCTGAGGGTGTTCGGTCTGTTGTTTTTCATCCGGCTCGTGCTGCTGTTAAATCTTATTCTACTTTGCTTGGGAGTCCAACTTTGGAGAACATTGGTTATGTTGTAATTATTTTGAAGCAGGATAAGGTTGAGGCGAATATGACGGAATGGATTTTTGGGAATTTGACTGCCACGATGACTTATGATGCGGAGGAAGCTTATGGGACTGGATCTGGAGATTATTATTTGGAACCGATGGGGGAGAATGAATGGCAACAGAATTATATGGCTAGTTCTTTTTGGAATGGTCGAGGATATTTGAGAGTTTTGGATGTTGAAAATGGTGTTGCGAGGATTCAGGTTATGGGTAGTAAGGATAATGTTTTGAGGACACTGACTTTGAAAGAGGGGGAGACTAGTAGTTCGAGTTATTTGCCTGGGTTTTATTGTAAGGCTGGATTAAAGGTGAAATTGACGGATATCACTACGCAGGAAGATATGGCTTTGCTAAATGTTGATGGGAGTAATATTTGGGTTAGGAAGGGTAGTAAATTTTTGGATGGGAAGTGTTCTGTTAGTAAATTGGTTGTTCGTGGGAATAATGATGGTGAGATTACGATTTCTTGTTCTGGTGCTGGAAAGATTGCGCCCCTAGTTTTAAGCGGAGAAGGAGTTATGTTTAAGATTGTTAAGGGAGAGGCTGAGGAGGAAGTTGAGGTGAAGGTTGGAGGGAAGGTTACTCAGGATTATTATTTGTCTTATGTTGGGAAGTATCCCAAGGGATTTGACGAGAAGGAAAGAGATATCGTTATTTTGACTAAGGGGATTAGCAGCGTTAAGAAGATGACGAATATTTATGCTGAGGTCAATAAGCTAGCTGACAAGAAAGGGAGTGAGGCGGATTTTACTGGTGTATTGGAAGATTGGATGAAGGCTCAAGGAGTTGAGGGTTTTATTTTGGAAAAAGGTCAGTATGAAAATGGTGTGACTTTTTTTGGGGTTAGTAATGTTTTGGAAGATGAGAGTTCTGATGTTTATTTTGAGAAGTCGGTTTTGATTGTTAGAGATGAGCTGGTTGAAGATTATGGGAGCGAGGAGAAAGAGATTGGTGGGACTTGGGGAGAGGAGGCTTTGTATGAGGAGATTGTTTTGGCTGGGAAGATTGGCAATTATATGACACAGAAGAAATTGATGGATTTATTTTTGAAGAGGTATCCTTTGGCTGCTAGTGCTAGTTATGTTTCTGATATGAGGGCGAGGATGGATGGGACGGATTATTCTAAGAGTTTTGTTAATGTTTATGTTGGGGATGAATTTAAGTCTATTAGTGTTGTGGATTTTAAGGCGGCCAGCTCGGGAGAGAAGACTGTTGATTTGAAGGTTGGGCCTAATTTTTATTCTGGGCTAAATGAGAGTGATAATGTTAGTTTAGGGGGGGATGTTGGGACTGTTAATATTTTGAAGATTGCTCCTGGAAGGGTTAATGTTAGATTTTATAGTAAGATTTCGAAGGCTACAGGAGTTGATAGGTCTAGGACTGTTTGGATTAATGAAGGGTCGCATGAGAATTTTGCTGGTGTTGATTTTTATGTTGAAGAGATTCGTGTTAATGAGGTTGCGCATGTGACGCTTATTCCGGATGTTAAGCATGATAAGAGTGAGGCTGATTTTACTTTTAGGATTGGAGTTGAGAAGAGAGCGATTGAGCTTAGTCCGGAGAGGGCGACTGAAATGATTAAGAATTTGAATGTGTCGATTGCGAAGTGGGAGGGAATTGTTGAGAGGCTTGGGAATGTTGTGACTGGTCTTAAGGGGGCGTGTTTTGCGACGAGTGCGGTTCTGATGATTAAGAATATGGCTACGGGAGTTTCTGGTGAAGCTGCTGCTCGTAGCAAGGTGATGATAGAGTACAAGAAGAAGTGTGCATTGGAGCATCCGGATATGACGCGGACTCAGTGTTATAATCTTTTGAGTAAGGAAATTGATGCGGATGTTGTGGCGATGACTGGGGTTTTGAGTGGAGTTAATGCAAAGATGGAAGCTGCACAGAAGGGGAATATTGGAGATAGCGGAGGATTGTTTGGGGGCGAAGGGATTTCTAATGATACTAAGTATAAGGAAGATTTGAGGAAGCAGATTGTGGGTAATCCTGTTATCGTGAATGTTGGGAATGAGGAGATTAAGGTTCCTACTTCTTCGCTTTATACGACTTCGCAGATTCGTGCGGTTTTGACATGGGAGGCGGCTAGGGGGAAGGGGAGTGTTGAGAGTGTTGCGAAGAGTGAGATGGATGATGCTTTGAGGAATGTGGCATTGGCAGAGAGGGCGTCGGCGGATAAGAATAAGGCCGTTAGTAATTTGGTTGGTAAGCTTGGGACTGGAGTGACTTCTATGGATGTTGTTACAATTGTTGATAAGGATACGAAAGTTTTTCAGGGAAGTGGTAAGACTGTTAGGGATTATTCTTATTTAAGTGGGCTTGGGTTGAAGGATTCTCAGAAAGTTCAAGTTGCTACTTATGGCGGAGAAGAATATGTTTTGATTTTGGGAGAAAATGATAAGAATGGGGTTAGTGGGGTTGCGGAGGTTTATCAGTATAATAATAGTAAGTGGGGAAAGGTGGCGAAACCTGATTTTTTTAATAAGGTTGTTTTTTCTGGGGCTAGCGATTCTAAGGATTGTTCTAATGTTTGGCCAAAAGGGACGGCTAGGGTTAGTTATTATGAATCTGGGGACAACAAGGGACTACCCGCAGTTGTGCCGTTTGATTTGAATAGTGGCTGGTATGCGATGGTTGCAAATAGTGGTGGGACTTTTATTGATGATTCTCCTCAGGGGTATACTGCTTCGGCTGATGTTAGGTATTTTAAAATTTGTAATATTGGGACGAATGGTTTGATGCAATCTGGAACTGGGGACGATTTGTGTCAGAGTTTTGATGTGAATACTGTTGGGGAAGTTAAGAATTTTATTCCGTGTCCTAGAATAAGTTCTGGTGAGGTCAGTAGACTTTATGGAAAGGCTAGAGAGGCGATTAAGCAGGCTTCACAACAATATGGGAAAAGAGGGATAGGTATTTTTGATGAGATGATTGAAGTTGGGGCGCCGATGAGTGAGATTGGTGGATTTGAGTGTCAGGATTTTATGAGTCCGTCGGACTGTAAGTTAATGTTTAATGTTTGTGACCCGGTGATTTGTCCTCCTAGCCGATGTGATTTTGGCGGGAAGTTTCCAGTTAGTGATGTGATTCAGACTGGGATTGTTGGAAGTTTGGTTTTGTGTTTGCCGAATGCGAAGGAGGGAGTTTTTATTCCGGTTTGTCTTAGTGGTGTGCATGCTGGACTTGATGCTTATCTTTCTATTTTGAAAAGCGAAAGGGAATGTTTGACCCATAGTATTGAGACAGGAGAGATGATTGGGATTTGTGACCAGATTACTTCGATTTACAAGTGTGAGTTTTTTTGGAGGCAGTTGTCGCCTTTGATGGACCAGATGATTCCCGGTGTTATTGAATATGCGATTAGCGGAGGACGGGTTCGAGGTGGTGGGGAGTATGCTTTGGTTGAACAGTCTTGGAATACGATGAAGCAGAGTGTTTCTTATTTTAAGGATGTTTATGCGCAGAATGCTTTCAAGGCGTTTAATATTAGGAGTACGCAAGAAGTTGGAAGTTCGGTTTGTAAGGCATTTGTGGGGACTAGTGTTCCTGGTAGTGCAAGTTTTATTGAGGACTTGTTGGCTCCGGAATCTCCGAGTCAGTTTTATGCGCAGTTTAGTGAGAAGCTTTTTAGTGGAGCAACTGTTCCGTCGACTAGTCAGTATAAAGTTTATTATCACATTTATGCTGGGAAGGATGCTGGTGTTCAGTATAAGGTTTATTTGAGGGACCCGCCTGCGACGAGTTATTATTCTTCGACTCCTGAGGTTTCTGTTAAGTCTGGTTATATTGCTGCGGGTTCGAGTGCTGATGAGTCACTTGATTTTACGGCGCCTAGTGGTTACAAGGAACTTTGTGTTGTGATTAATGCTCAGGAAGAATGTGGTTTTAAACAGGTGACTACGGACTTTGGTTTGGATTATTTGAGTTCGAAGTATGTTGAGGAGCAGGCGACTGATACAGATATTACTACGGAGAAGCAATGTATTAGCGGGAATCCTTCTGCCCTTTCCATGGCTACGCTGAATTTGCAGAGTGGAGCCGACGAGATTATTAGCCCTGAGATTGCAATGAGAGGAATTGTTCGGGTTTGTGCTTCGACTAATCCTGATGCTGGAGTTACTACAGAAGACTACGTCTTATGTAGCGGTGGTTCGGAGGTTGGGGGGTCTGGTAGTTCGGGATGTGGTGTCGGATTTTATTGTGGAGCTAGTGGCTATTGTGAGTCGAAGAGTGATGTTGGTATTATGCAGCGACATGGTTCTAGGTGGAAGGACGTTGGATATTGCGGAGAAGTTAATTTGAGATGTTGGTTGGATGTTGATTCGGTTAAGAGTGACTTGGAAAAGATTGAGATTTTTAGTGGGGCGTCGATTAAAATGCTCGATGAGCGACGAGGTTTGATTGATAATGCGAGGCTTGATTTGGAAGGGGTTGCGGCTTTGCTTTCTAAGGCTCGGCAGGATATTAACAAGTTGGCTGTTTCTAAATCCGTTGGGGATGGATTAAAGATTGTTGGTGAGTTGGATAGGGTTATTGGAAATGATAGTATGAGTGGAGCTGGGACGAATGGGGATCGGGCTGAGGCATTGAGTTTGAAGGCTAGTGTTTATCGGTTGCTTGTTGGATTTAAGATTAAGGATGCTGTAGATAAAGTTGTTGAGGCGAGAGAGGAAGTTAGTGAGGATGATTTTGTTGGTGTTAATGTGACTGGAAGCGAAGGAGAGGTTTTGAAGGTTTGTGATTCATATTGCAAGGATGAGCAAGGTTTTGATTTTGGGGAAGTTGTCGGCGACGAGGGAGAGAGTTGTGTTAATAGGGGTGGCGGATATAGTGATGTTGAGGGAGGATGTTGTTGTTTGAATGAGGGAGAAATTCCTGTTGATTCTGGAGAGATTGCTGATAGTGGTTTGCAGGAAATAAAAGATTATGTTGCTAAATGGGAAGGGTTTAGCGGAAGTGTCTATGTTATTGATGGGAAGAAGCATATTGGGGTTGGGCATCAGCTTTCCAGTGAGTCAAGGGATCTTTTCTCTAGGGCATTTGATTGTAATACCCAGTGTTTTGATGATATAATTGCGGGAAATAGAAAGTTAACTGAAGAAGAAGGGAGGGCTTTGTTTGCTTATGAACTTGATGTTCACATTAAGAGGACAATAGTTTTGTTCCCAGAGTATAATTCTTATCCTGTCTATGTAAAGAAGGCACTTGTTAATGCTGTTTATCGAGGAGAAATGGAGGTCGGGCAGAAGACTGTTGATTTGATTAATTCTGGGGAGTGGAGAAAGGCGGCTGTTGAATATATTAATAGAGTTGATTACAGAGAGGCTGAGGCGAAGGGGATTGGTGGAATTGTTGATAGGATGAATGAGAATAGGGATTTGTTTTTGAGATATGCTGTTGAATTGGAAAGCGGTGTTTCTTCTGTGGATGATTCTGCTGAAGAAGAAGAGTATTTTGCTGAATTTGATTTTGTGGGTGACGATGCTGGTAAAATTTATTTGAGCTTGGAAGGTTGTGACTTAGATGTTGTTGGGACGGCTGCTGTTATCGCCGGAGGTGAAAGCTGTCCTCTCTATGAGATTTATGTTAGTCCTTTGGGGGACGGGACTTATGATATTATGAGTAGGGAGAAGGAAAAAACTGGGTTTTCGCGTTTTTTTAGTTTTTGGCCCAGTAAGGATGTTTCTTTGGGGAAGATAGATTTGAGTTATTCTGATTCTTTCCTTAAGGATAAATCTAGTGATGCAGATGAAATTTTTAAGGAATATGGTCTTTCGGAAGAAAGTTTGCTTAAGGGTTTCTCTGATTCTAGGAGTGCGGAGATAAAGACTGAGGCCATTTCTGATAGTAAGTTAACTGAGGTTGTTCAGGCTGCGATAAAAGAAGGAATTTTGGATAAAAATTGTGAGAAATATATTGGTTCTATTAAAGAGGTTGCAAATAAATATTCTCAATTTGATGCTTTGATGCTACTTTCGCTTATGCAACAAGAGAGTACTTGTAATCCAGATGCTAAGTCTGGGTCTAATGCTTATGGTTTGATGCAAGTTGCGTCTCTTGATATTTGTAAAAGTATTGGGGTTAATTCACCTTTAGATGTTTTGGGTTCTAGTAATTCTAAGACGAATATTGAATGTGGGGTTATGATTTTGGATCAGAAATATAAAGAGAAATATAAGCGATACTCATGTAAAGAATTTTATAGTAAGAGGCAGAAGCAACCAGAAATTGATGAAGTTTATTATGGTGTGGAATATGCTTTGCGTGGTTATAATGGATGGAGTTGTGCTCGTACCTTGAAAGATGGCAGGGAAGTTTATGCAGATCATTTGTTTGTTGAAAAGGTTGTTGATGATTATGATTCTTTGAGAGAGATTGCGAAGGAAATCTAATTTTTATGAAAAAATTAATGAAGGTTGGGCTTCGCTTCAGAGAAGCTTGCTTTTTGACTTCATAAATCTCGCAACGAAGGAATCGAAGCACTGGGTTTTAATAAAATATGAGGGGAGGAGGATTCTGCTCACAATTTACATTTCGTGAAAATTTAGTTAGATTTATTTTCACTCAAAGCGAATTGTTCGCCCCCGTATTTTTGGTCAGTTTTCTGATTATCTTCAAGCCTTAGAATTCTAAGCCCATCAAATATAATTTCTTTTGGAAATTATATAAATATGAGGGGAGGAGGATTCGAACCCCCGTAGGCAAAAACCACTACGGCCTAAACGTAGCCCGTTTGACCGCTCCGGCATCCCCTCATAGGATGTTAATGAGTAAATTTTTTGGTATAAAAGCTTGTTGGTTTTGATGAGGATTATTCTTGAACTTTTCTTTTCTTTCTTTCGTTTTCTTTTATCTTAAGTTTATCTTCTAAATCTAATCTGTCTAATAATTCTTTGTACCGATTTCTTATTGTGACTTCGGTGATTCCGGCAACGTCGGCCACTTCTCGTTGGGTTTTCTTTTCGTCGTTTATTAGGGCGGCTACATATAATGCTGCTGCTGCGATTCCGGCTGGCCCTCGTCCGCTTGTTAGTTCAGAGACTTCGGCTTTACGTAAAATTTTTAATGCTTCATTTTGGGCCTGTGGAGAAAGGTGCAATGTTGAAGAGAATCTTGAGATGTAGTCTTTTGGTGAGGATGGCGTTACCTTTAATCCGATTTTTCTGATTATGAATCTGTATGTTCTGCCGATTTCTTTTCTTTCGACTTCGGATGCATTTGAAATCTCATCAAGTGTTCTTGGGATATTATATGATCTGCATGCTGCGTAAATACAGGCCGCGATTACGGATTCCATTGAACGACCTCTGACTAGGCCTCTTTGTAATACGAAGTTGTAGATTCTTGCGGATTCGTCTCGGACTACGGATGGTAAGTCTAGGAATGAGGCAACTCTTCTTAATTCAGACATTGCAAGTCTTAAATTCCTTTCAATTGATGTTGAAACTCGTTCTTGCCATTTTTTTAGACGAAGGTATTTTCTTGTTTGTTGTGTTGAGTCTAATCTGTAGATGTCGGAGATTTCCCCTACATTTGTTGTTAGTCCTTTGTCAAATTTTTGTAAAGATATCGGTGCTCCGCCCCGGGATTTTTTTTCTGATTTGTCGAAGCTTCTAAGTTCGTGAGAAGTGTCTACCATGTTTTCTTCTACTAGGAGTCCGCATGAACCGCAGATTATCTCTCCTCTTGTTTCGTCTGTGATCAATTTAGAACTGTTACACTCTGGACATTTTTTGGCAGCCATAGTAAAGTTTATAAAAGGAAGTCTTTTTTAAAGGTTTCGGTCATAATATTTCTCGTCGATAATCTGATTTTAGGATTATTTTATTGAAAATTTATTTATTTATCGGTTCTGAAGTTGATAATCTGATTTAATCCAAAGGCAAAAGTTTAGCCTGAACGTTTCCTTCTTGTGAAGGTCGGTTTGTTATTCGTGCCTTTCCTAGCTCTGTTTCTATTATCGCACCTTTTACTAAGACATTTTGTCTTGCTAGAAAAACATTAGATGGTGTTTCTACTACTGTTTTGATTGTGGATTTTTTTGCTTTCCCCTTTACCATTACGTTTACGATATTATTTAGGAAAGATACTAGTTTTGTTGTATTCCCCCTGCCTCCTAGTAGTTTTGTTTTTCTTTCTCCGATTTTTACAATTCTAGTTTGATTTTGTCTGCCTGTTAGTTTCTTTTTCTTAGGCTTCTTATATCTGCCGCCAGAGGTTTTTCTTCCTGATTTCATAAAGGGGTGAGAAAATTTTGGTTTAAATAGGTTGTGGTTGTCATGGCTTTTTAAAGTTCTGGGGATAATATATTATTATAGAAAAAAGTTTAGCTGAAAAGTTAATAATATTTGTATAAATTAATTATAATTTTTGTTTAAAATAATGGAGATGATATTTTTTAGGAATTTAATGTGTTTTGGCGCATATAATTGTTAAAGTGTAGGTGAAATATGAAATTTGAATAGAAAAGATATCCTATGTGGAGGAGAATTGTAAATAAATTGCAAGTGTTTCTGCTGAGTAGTACATAATTTATTTTGTATTTTCAGGTTATTTAGTTTCGTGGAATAACTCTGTTGTAGATTTAATCAAAGAGGACGGTTGTGTATAAAAATGTTTATAAGCGAGTTGCACCACAAAATAATAGAGATGAGCTATAAAAGAGTTGTGAAAAAAAATGGGAAGGTTTACGGGCCATATGTTTATGAGAGTTATAGAGATATGGAGGGGAATGTTAAGAAAAGATATTTGGGGAAGAAGAATGTTTTGAAGGAGAACTCTTTGACTAGTTCTTTGTTTATTTGGTTTTTGGCTGTTTTATTTTTGTTTGGCATGGGTTATACCACAGATTTTTATTTTAATAATGGACAAATTTTTGGAAAGTTGACTGGATTTGTTGTTGAAACTCAAGTGGATGATTCTGGTAGCACTGAAGTTTCCGAAACTCCTGCCGAAACTCCTGCCGAAACTCCTGCCGAAACTCCTGCCGAAACTCCTGCCGAAACTCCTGCCGAAACTCCTGCCGAAGAAATTGTTGAAGATGGAGATGGATCTGGGGATGCTGTTGAAACTCCTGTCGAGGAGATTACTTCAGATACTCCGGTTGAGAGTTTAGATGAGAATGAAAGCGCGGAAGTTGTCGATGTTGTGGTTATTGAAGAGAATGTTTCTGAAATTGTTGAAGCGGTTAATGAAGAGGTTAATGAAGAGGTTAATGAAGAGACTAATGAAACGGTTAATGAAACGGTTAATGAAACGGCTAATGAAACGGCTAATGAAACGGCTAATGAAACGGCTAATGAAACGGCTAATGAAGAGGTTGCTCTTATTGTTAATGAAAGCTTAATTGTTGAAGATATTTCTGAGGTTATTGGGGGTGGTGAAAGCTTAATCAATGAAAGCTTAATCAATGAAAGCTTAATCAATGAAAGCTTAATCAATGAAAGCTTAATCAATGAAAGCTTAATCAATGAAAGCTTAATCAATGAAAGCTTTTTGAATGTTTCGGAGATTTCGACTTTGCAGTATAAGGCTGTGATTGGACGTCCTGTTAAATGGATTAAGGAGGTTAATGTTAGTGGAAATTTGTCGGTTGAAATTCCCAAGGGTTCTATTAATATTTCGGTTTTGACTGATGATGAGGTCGGCGCGGCGATTGAAGATGTTTCGTATTTTGCGGAATTGGTTGGGGATGTGGATCGTGAGGATTTGAGCAATGGTGTTGTTTTGACTGGAAATGTTGTAGTGGATTTGGATTTGGATAAGGGTTGGATTACGAGGTTTTGGGAATGGATAATGGGTTTTGTAATAACGGGGCAGGTTATTGACATTGGCGATATGCAACAAGAAGAGGATGGTGTTGTGATTAGTGAAGGAGATGATTTTACCGTTGTTGATTTGGGGGGGGTTGTGAATAAAACGAATGCGAAGAAGATTGCGGTTGAATATTATACTCCAGCACCTGAGGTGCGCGAAGCTGATTTGGAAAATGGGAAGAGAGTTGTTGTTTCAGCGTTGAGTGAATTTAATTATTCGGATGTTTTGGCTTATGCTTTGATTGACGGCGAGATTAAGGTGAATGACTCTCGGTTGAAGATTTATTGGTATGAGGACGAGGAATTGAAAATAAAAAATAAGAAAAAAAAGGGGGAGGAGAAATCGGTAGAGTATTTGTTAGAGAATGGAAGGGATGTTGCTTGGACGAGTGTGGATTTTGTTTCGCATGATTTTGATGAAGATGGATTTGTTGATATGGTCGAGTGGGTTGTTCCTCATTTGTCAGATCAGGTTTATGAGATAATTTATATTTCGAAGGCTGAGCATTTAGATTCTAATCGGAGTAATGGTGTTGATGTTTATAATGAAGTTAGGGAGCAAGATGGGGTTGGGGTTTTGGTTGGGAATGGTGAATATTTGAGGGTGACGTTTGAGAAGGAGCTTGATAATAGTAAAGATATAACTATATTTGCTTGGACTAATGTGACTGCGGATAATGAGTCTCAGGTCGCGGGCATTGAAGTTTTTGTTGAAGGTGGAGATGAGGTATTGGCTGTTTTTGAGAATGTTAGTGAGGAAGGCTGGTATAAGGTTTTGCTTTCGAATTTGTCTGGCGTTGAAGATGTTTTTGATTTGAAGGTTGTGGGAGAGGTTTGGTTTGATTATGTTGTTGATCCGGTTTGTCCTGGTGCTATGAATGGGAGTGGAGTAAGTGGGGATGCTTGTATTATTACGAATTGGACGCAGTTGCAGGCGATGAATAGTGGGCTTAGTTATTGGTATGAGCTCGGGAATGATTTGAATTCGAGTACGGCTGGGTATGCGGATTATCAGAGCGGAAGTGGGTTCTTGCCGATTTCGACTTTTACTGGTATGTTTGATGGGAAGAATCATACTATTAGTGGGTTGTATATTAATCGGTCGAGTACGGATAGGGTTGGACTTTTTGGGTATGTTAATAATGCTAGTACTGTAATTCAGAATGTAGGGTTAAAAAATTCTTCTATTAAAGGTTCTAGTTATGCTGGTGGTTTGATCGGGCATATGTATGCTTCTGTTGTGAATAATACTTATTTTGAAGGAGAGGTATATGGTGTCAGTTATGTGGGTGGATTAATTGGGGTTAATGAAAGAGGAAATGTTTCAAATAGTTATGCTATAGGGAGGGTAAATTCTTCTAATACAGATTCAGGAGGATTAGTAGGGCGTGATTCTACAAATGTTAAAGTGTATACAAATTGTTCTGCTAATGTAAATGTTTCTGGTGTTAATGTTGTTGGGGGTTTTATCGGTTATTTGCTTTCTACTGGAGCTATTAGCATAAATAATTCTTATGCTACGGGGCATGTAAGTGGTGGGAGTTATGTAGGAGGCTTTATTGGGGTTAATGAAAGAGCGAATGTTTCAAATTCTTATACCACAGGAAATGTTAGTGGTTCTGTAACAGACGCGGGAGGGTTTGTTGGGCGAGATCAGATAAATGCTAAAGAGTATATAAATTGTTATGCTACCGGAAATGTTAGCGCACCTGTCATTGGTGGAGGTCTAATAGGTTATATTTTTTCTACTGGAGCTACACTTGTGAATAATTCCTATGCTACGGGAAACATTAATATTAGTGGAAATTATTTAGGTGGATTAATTGGAGTTAATGATAAAGCGACAATCTCAAATAGTTATGCTACAGGAAATGTTGTGAGTGCTTCTGGTATAGATGTGGGTGGCTTGGTTGGATTGGATAGAAGTGGAAAAACATATGATAATTGTTATGCCACAGGTGATGTTAATGGAACTACTACTTATGTAGGTGGATTGATTGGTTATTTAGATTCTACTGGAGTAACTAGTATAAATAATAGTTATGCTACAGGAAATGTTGTTGGTGGTAGTTATGTAGGAGGATTAATTGGGCAGAATAATAATGCTAATGTTTCGAATTCATATGCTACTGGAGATGTTGTTTCTGCCGGAACATCTTCGGGGGGGTTAGTGGGTTATGATTTTTTAAGTGGGTATTATTTAAATTGTTATGCCACAGGTGATGTTAGTTCTTCTTCTACTTATGTAGGTGGATTGATTGGGCGATTTGAGAATGGGGTTAGCGGACCAATTAATAATTCGTATGCCACAGGTAATGTCTCTGGGGATTCTTATGTTGGTGGTTTGGTTGGGGGGATGAAGGGGAGTAGAATTTATAATTCGTATGCCACAGGTAATGTTTCTGGGAATTCTTATGTTGCTGGTTTAGCGGGGTCTGATTTTGATGCTGCTGGGTATATTTACAATTCTTATTCTGTAGGTGTTGTTAGTGCTACTTCTACGCCTGTTGGGGGATTTGTTTCTAATTTGGGTGGAACTTGTACTAATTCTTTTTGGGACAATCAAACTTCTGGTCAGTCTACTTCGGCTTGTGGGGCTACTGGGAAGATTACGACGGTGATGAAAAATATTACGACTTATACTAATACTTCAACTGTTGGATTAACAACGGCTTGGGATTTTGTTGGGACGCCTTATAATGATGTGGGGATTTTGGATATTTGGGATATTGATAGTTCTATTA
>JAGVXH010000004.1 GCA_018303845.1 Candidatus Pacearchaeota archaeon | reverse complement strand
GTCTCCGCTAGCTGGTTTGTTTTTTGAGATTGATTCAAATCTGGATATTCCTTCGCTGTCTTTTTTTAATGATATGTAAACCATGTCTCCTTGAGTTACATCGAGGTCGCTGTTTTCTATCTCGCTTATTTCGTAGCCGACGTTCATGTATTGCCCGAGAAGTGGATGGAATGGGTCTATTGGTTTTGTTTGTAGGATTATTTCTTTTCCGAACATGTAGGGGACTGCAGAGTAGAGGATGAATATTGCTAGAATTCCTAAAACAATTGCTAAAGTAATGTAGAGTCTTTTTGTTTCGTTATTTTTTCTTTTTTTCATTTATTAGTTTTGCTCTCCACTTTGTCCCCATCCATGAACCAATTAGAAGCAAGATTCCTCCGATAATAAATGTTAGGGAGAGTCCTGTGTAGTCATAGAAGTCTATAATGAAACCGATGTATCGTGTGAAGATGTCTAGGATAAAGAATCCAATTCCTAGGTTTATGATATGGCTGTTTTTTTGAAGTTGTCCATAGCCGATTATTGTTAAGATGAAGAGGATGAAGACTATGTTGATTATTATCCAGATTGCCCAGGCCGAGAAGGGAAGGTCTCTGCTGTTGCTGATGTAGGTGTTCCAGTTGCATTCGTTTTCGTTTGCCTTGCATGATTCTTTGTTGTTGTTATAGACATTGCACACGTCGGTTTTTTCTTCGTACTTGTAATTATATTCGCATAATTGGAACTCGTTTTCGTTGTTCCATTTGCAATTTTGTTTTTCGTTACATATTGACTCGGATTGTATCTTGTAGCACTCTGTTTCTGAGCAATAGTTGTCTTCGTGCCAAACGCATTCTTTGATATTGTTTGTGCATTCTTCTTTTGTTGTGAAATCATAGCAATTTTTTTCGTAGCAAGTTCCGACTGAGTTTGTTGTTATTGCAGTTATTGCTATTAGCGTTGTGAATGCTAGGACTGTTATTAGGAATCCGATGATTTCTTTTTTTGTTATGTTGCCTTTTGCTGTGGCTGTTGAGATTGCGTAGATTAGGGACGATAGTGAGATGACTGCTAGTGTTAGGATGAAGTAGGTGAATGCGTCTAGATGGATTGTTTCTTCCCATAAAATTGATATTAGAGATTGGAAACTTAGTATGTAGGCTATTGCTAGGAAGTAGAAGACGCTCCATAATTTGTAGAGGCTGGCGAATTCATGGTTGTTATTTTTGTGAATTAAGGCTAGGGCGTAAAATGTTATTCCGATTACTAAGAATCCAAATGCCAAGAGTCCTCCTGAAAATAATCCACCTAAAAGGTGATCATATACTTTCGTGAAGGCGAAAAATTGTATTGTGAACCATAACAAAAATGTTATGAAACTTGCGAAGATGTTTTCTTTTGATTGTAGAAGATATGATATTGCGACTATTCCTATTAACGAAATTAGAAACAACCACGCCGTTCCTTGTAGCGACGAACTTGTGAAGAATATTTGCGCTATTAGAAAAACGCTGGCGATGTAGAGGAGTCCGCCTAAGAGCACGATTGCTCGTCCTGTTTTTTCGTAATCTTTTTGCTTTAGGTTTGTTCCGATTATTAAAGAAGCAGAAGTTCCGATTGCTAGGATTGCAATTTTTAGAAAAGAGGGGAAATTGTGCCAGTTGTCGGCGATGTTCCATAAGACGCCGCAGAAGATTAGAATTGCTCCGATTATGCTCACGACTTCTACGAATGAAACTTCACTCTTTTTACTCATCTTTATTATTAGGTCGACTATTATATAAAACTTTTGATGAGTTGATTTTATTAACGAGGCTATGAATGTTATTTTATCTAATGTTAATATTTGCCTTGATATTTTTCTATTTTGATGATATTGTCGAAATCGAAATTGTTATAGTAATAATTACATTGTTATTTTCGGAGGTGGCGTTGTTCAACCATGGTTGTGCGGCGCTGCTCATTTTATGAAAAAAAATGAATTATGTAAAGAGCCAGAAGAATTGAAATGTGGAGGAGAGGGAATTGTTTCTGGATGTGGGTGTTTTGGAAAGGATTGTAATCACGGGAAAAATGGTAAACGGAAAACAAAGAAGCGCGACTAAAAAAAATAAAATTGACACAGGCGAAGTAGGAAAATATGACTCAGACTAGACATACTGTTTCGCCACCTGAATGCTGGGTTCGAAAGAAGACTGGGGCTAGCGGGAAGGGAAGATTTTATCGTGTTGATATCAGGGATAAGTCGGATTTTGTGATGTTTCGTAATCATGATGTTGAGGGGGAATGCCACGTTGAAAGATTGGCTGGGAAGCGAGCGAATGGAAGATGGTCTACTGTTTCTTGGTTGATTGGTAAGGATGAGGCACATGTGACTAATGGAATTTTGGTTGGAGATAATGATGAGGTGAGAAATGTTTTGAAAAGGTTGCGTGGACGACCTAAACATTTGAGGGGAGATATTTTCGTGGCTGGTTCTGAAATTAATTTCCTCGAGAGGTTGAAGCCGACTTCTGCGATGAAACGAGCAGAGATGAAGAATATCAAAAAAATACAGGAGACGCGATGGAAGAAATGAATTTTGGATTGCCTACTATGAGTGTTATAGAAGAAGGAGATGAAGTTCTTGTGAGGGTAAAAATTTCTGGAATTAGTGAGAAGGATATTGAATTAGAAGTTCATGAGGATTCTTTGAAAGTTGATATCAGCCGGAAATTTGAGAAAGAGAAAAGGAATAAGGACTTTTTTGAGAAGGAATGGGAAAGCAGTTCTTTTAGTGGAGAGGTTTCTTTGCCGTGCAAGGTTATTCCGATGTTGCCGCGCCATTCATATGATGGAAAAGTTTTGGAAGTTCGGCTAAGAAAGAGCGAGGATTGCGTCTAACGAACACATTCGTGATTTACTATTAAATTCTTGCGTTCATGGTATATATATATGAAAAAAATGTTGATTTATTCTGGTATATTAATATTGATGATTGGGATTTTAGGGGGGATGTTTTTTGTTTTCAAGCCAGAACAAGAACTTGCAGATGAACTGACTTTATATAATTGGGAAGATTATTTGGCAGAAGGAGTTTTGGAAGATTTTGAGGCAGAGTTTGGGGTTAAGGTGAATGAGGTATATTTTGAGGATGAATCTGTTGTTTTGGCTGAACTGGAGAAGAATCCTAATAAATATGATTTGGTAGTAGCTGGTGACCCGATAATAAAAGAAATGGTTGAGCGGGATTTGCTAGCTCCCTTAGATAAAAGAAATATTCCTAATTTGAAGAATGTTGATGAAAAATGTGTTATGGAGGGTTTTGAAAAATATCTGGCACCTTATCTTTGGGGGACTACTGGGCTTGCGATAAATACCAAATATGTTCCTGAGGATACAGATAGTTGGGGCGTTTTATGGGATGAAAAATATGCCGGGAAGATTGGTCTTTTGAATAATCCTGAAGAAGTTGTTGCTATGGCCTCAAGATATATTGGTTTACCCGTAATTCCTCAGAGTGTTTCAGATTTTAAGAAAGTTGAAAAATTTCTCTTGATACAGAAACCCCTAGTTAAAGGTTATTTTGAATATTTGGATATGCGAGATGATTTGATTTCTGAAGAGTTATGGGCTGCGCAAATGTATGATGGTGCTGCGAAAATGGCTACACTTGAAAATCCCAATATTAAATATATTATTCCCAGAGAGGGCGGTTCTGAGTGGATTGAAAACTTTGTGATTTTAAAAAGTTCTAAAAAGAAATATACCGCTGAAGTTTTTATTAATTATATTTTAGACACAGAAGTAAGCGCAAAAATTGCAGAATATCAGATATCTTATAGTTGTAATGCCAAGGCAATGGATTTATTGGGGGATGAATTTATGGAAGAAGTTTCTCCACAGTCCTTAAAATTTTTAGAATATTTTTCCGATTATGAGACAAGTGAAGAGGTTGCAGAATTAGAAAAAGAGCTGTGGGAGAAGCTCATTTCGGGTAAAAATTAATGAAGTTTTCGGATATTTTATGATATAAGTAGTTTATTTTTGATAATGCTTGTTTGTTTTTCGCCTGTTTTATTATCATATTGTTAAGTTTGGTGTTAAGTTTATCGAATGTAGACATGATTTTGTGGATAATATATTAGTTAATTTCGAATGTGCTGTTGTTTTTAACATTGGTTACAATGGCAATTAAAATGGAGGTGGTTAATCAGATGGAAGATGAGAAAGTTTTCGAGATAGTTAAAAGCTCTGGAAACACTGGCAGAACAATTACGGAAATTGTTTCAATGTCTCGCCTGCCTAGATCGGTCGTTCGGATTTTGCTTGCTCGGCTTGAGGGAGCAGAGAAAGTTGGCTTTCGGAAAATTGGAATGGCTAAAATTTATTCGGCTGAAGTTCAATAAGATGAATAAAAAACAATTGTCTGCATGGGGAATAATTGGAATTTTTTTGTTAAGTTGGGTTGGATTTGTAATTTTTTCTAATTTGAGTGGAAATGGGGCGCTTGAGGTTCAGGTAGAAAAACATCTGGCTTCTGTAGCTTCTTCTAAGGCGGAAAGGATTGGCACTTTTTTGGATGAAAGGAAGGTTGATTTGGAGTTTTTGGTTGGGCTAGATAAGGTAACTAGTTCTTTTGAGGCTGGGGCTGTTGACTCTGAACTGGCTAAGGAACTGGAATCGTTTAGAAAAGTTAACGGTTATTTGGACTTGATTTTGATTGATATTGATGGTTCTGTTTTGTGGAGTTCTTCTAATAAGGGCATTATTGGGACCAATTTGGGTGGTATTGATTCTGAGCTGGGAAGGGTTTTCGATAAAGTGCAAAATGATTTTGGTGTGGGAATTTTTGATCCTGGATATTTTAATGAGGGCGAAAAGCTTTCGGTTTTTGTGACTAGCCCTGTTTTGGTTGAATCCGAGAGCGTTATGGGGAAAATGGATATGTTGGGGATTGTGGCGTTACAAATTGATAATAAGGAAATTGAGGGAAGAGTTGTTAGCGATGTTGGACTTGAGGGCGGTAAGATTTATCTGGTAAATAAAGATGCAACTCCAATCAGTGAGCTTATCGGTGAAGATGGTAGGCAGATTGTGAAGGTTGAGACTGTGATGGTGAAGGACTGTTTTAAGAATTATCAGAATTATTATTTCGAGAGAAGTGGGCAGAAGGTTAATTTGATTGGAAAGAGTGGGATTTATGATGGATATTCTGGGGAGAAAGTTTTCGGTGCGCATGACTATATCTTAAGAACTGGCTGGTGTGTCTTGGTGGAAAAGGAGGAATTGGAATGCAGTTAAAAGTTGCTTTTTTATTATCCTTAGTTATTATGCTTTTTGTTGTTTCGGTTGCTCAGATTGGAAGTCTTTTTTATTTTGAGGATAAGGATTTTAATTCTCAGGTTGAAAGACAATTGGTTAGCAGTGTTCAGATAAAAGGAGAGCGGATTAATGATTATTTTTTAGAAAGGATGGCTGACGTTGAATTTGTTGCTGAGACTAATGAGGTTAACGAATTGCTTAGTGTGAGGGCTGGTTATGGTGAAGTTGTAGAGGATAATATGAGGCTAAAACTGGAAAGCATTTCTGGACAGATTAAGATTTTTATAAATAAATATCCGGATATGACCTTGGAAGAATTGCGGGACGATGCGGATTTTAGAAAAATAGTTTCTCAAAACATGGGGAAAAGAAGTAGGACTTTGCTCGTAAACTCTGATTCTGGCATAGTTGTGCTTGATTATTTGGACGGCAACGTTGGGAAGAGTTTTAGCGAGGTTTCTGCTGGGGGGAACTCTTATGTTAAGGATATTGGAGTGAAAAGTGGAGATGGGGCCAGTCTGGGGATTGGTTATATTATTTATGAGGATGAGTTTAGAATTATTGATAAGAGGTCGGTATTTTTAGAAAGATTTAAGGAAATGGGTGGATATGAGGACTTGGTTTTGATTGACAGTGAAGGATTTGTTGTTTATAGTTCTGGAATTGAAATGGGAAGGGGACTCGAATTTGCTTCTAATTTACAAAGTGATTCTGGGAAAATTTATTCTTTGGTTAAAAATGAGAAAGCGAGTGTTATTTATGGCCCTTACATGAGGGAAAGCGTAGATGGATTTGATATGGTTTTGGCTTTCGCTACTTTAACTCAAAATAATGATGTAGCTATATTGTTTAGTGAGATGGATTTTCTTAACGATATTGTAATGGAAAAAGGCGATATTGGGAATTCTGGGAAGTCTTACTTAATTAATAGTGAAGGCGTTTTAATCAGTTCCTTGGATGGTGAGGGCGAGATGGTGAAAACTATTTTTAATGCTAATGGTGAAAAATGTTTTGCAAAGAAAAATTCTGCCTTGGATTTTTCAGAAATAATTAGTCATACTTATGGGGCTAATGGAGATGAGGTGATTGGGACTTATGCTTATATTGATAAGTCTAATTGGTGTTTGATATCGGAAGTTGGTTCGAAAGAAGTTTTTGATTTGCCGAAAAAGGGGAAGATAAAGCTGGATGTTTATTTTATTATTTTGTTTAATTTAGCTTTGTTTGGACTTGGATTTTATTTTAATAAAAAAATTGGAGGCAGAAAGGGTAAATGAAAAATAATTTAATTTTGTTAATATTAGGGGTTATAATTATATCTTTTGTTTGCGCGGCTAATACTATTACCGAGAGTGTTCCTGAAAAACTTTTTGATATTAGATTTAGTATTGAAGATGCTTCCATAACATATTCTGATGATTTGACCACAATTGCTATTTATGAAAATTTTGGAAGAGTCCCCACTACAGTTGATTTATTGTATACTATTTATAGTGAAGATGGTTTAGAACTTTATCGAGAAGAAGGAAGTGTTGAAGTTGAAGTTGAAGAAATTCAAAGCAAACACTTTAGAGGATTAAATTTGCCTCCTGGGAAATATTATTTTATTTTTCAGACCGTTTACAATGTTGATGTTCGTGATGAATTTAGAGGAGATTTTGAAGTTCTTGGCTATGATAAACAGTTTTTATTTCGGGTCTTAGGTGGAATTGCTCTGGTTGCGCTCACTTTGATTGTAGTTTATTTTTTAAATAGGAGGTGCAATGAAAATTGAAATTTTATTAATTATGGCTCTTTTTGCGATATTTAGTCTGATTAATGTTTCTGCTTTAAGCGCCACGGTGCATGTCCCGGAAAAATATAATGAGGTCAATGCTGGAGACCGCTTTTATTTTGAACTGGCTATTAGGTATCCTGAGAACCCTACTCGAGTTGATTTGAGATTGGAGTATGAGGTTGTTGATGACGGAGGAGAAGTTGTTACACAGGCTAAGGCGCTAAAGGCTGTTGAAACGCAAGCATCATTTCTTGATTTTGTTGTCCTGCCTGAAAAAATGGATTATGGAAAATATGAAATTAATGTTTATGTTAAAGACTATGGGGATTTAAGCGAGAAAGTTGGTTCTAGTTTTTATGTTACTAAGAATAGAGTTGATATGCTTTTCACTTATATCTATCTTCTTGCTCTGGCTGTTTTCTTTTTGATGATTGCGATTATTGTGATTTTGTTTAGGGGGGTAAAATGAAAAAAACTGTTATTTTTATTATAACTGGGATATTGTTGCTTTCTTTATTCTCTGGCGTTTTTTGGTATATTGGAAGTCGTGAGAAGAAGGTAGTCGCTGAAGCTCCCGGGGTAAGCGATGATGAAATTCTTATTGGCTCTTCGTCTGCACTTGGGGGATATGCGAGTTTTCTTGGAAGCCAGACCGTGCGAGGTTCTTTGGCTTATATTAATGAAGTTAATGAAAATGGTGGAGTGAATGGGAGGAAGATTAGACTGATTGCTTATGATGATGAGTATGATCCTGAAAAGACTGTTGAAAATACACAGAAACTAATCGGAGAGGATGGGGTTTTTGCTTTGTTTGATTATGTCGGAACTCCTACTTCTGTTAGGATAATTGATATTGTTGATGTCGCGGAAGTTCCCTTACTAGGTCTTTTTACTGGAGCTGAGACTTTGAGAAGTCCGATTAGGCCGTATATTTTCAATGTCAGAGATTCTTATTATAGCGAAACTGAAGCCGCAATTAGTTATTTTGTTGACGAACTTGGCTTTAGTAAAATTGCTGTTTTTTATCAGAACGATGCCTTTGGTCAGACTGTTTTGACTGGAACAAAATTGGCACTTACTAGGAGAGGGCTGGACCCTGTTGCCAGTGCTACATATGAAAGGGGGGGTATGGACATAAGCGGTGCTGCGAAAACTATTAGGGAAAGTGAAGCTCAGGCTGTCGTGATGGTTGGGACGTATAGCCCTCTAGCAAAGTTTGTTAAGATTTCTAATAATGAAGGATTTAAACCATATTTTCATACTGTCTCATTTGTTGGTTCAGAGGCTTTTGCTGATGAACTCATACAGTCTCAAGGCATTAATGAATCGGAATATGAAAAGATAATTGTTACGCAAGTTGTTCCGTCTCCTTTCTCTAAAGAATTTCCTAGTGTCAGGGAGTATATTGATTTGTCTAAAAAATATTATCCCGGTGACGAGCCTAATTATGTTGCACTTGAGGGTTTTGTCAATGCGAAAGTTTTAGTTGAAGCGTTAAGAATTGCTGGAACCGAATTAACTAGGGAAAGGTTTGTTGACGCTTTGGAGTCTATGCATGATTTTGATATTGGGGTTGGGACGAAACTTGGATATGGAGAGAGAGATCATCAGGGTTTGGATGGGGTTTACTATTCTCGGCTTAGCAAGAACGGAGTTTTCGAGACGTTTGAATTGGGGGGGAGGAGTAGATGAGAATTTTTAGTTTATTTTTTTGGACTAGCATTATTCTTTTAATCTTTACTGGAATTGCTTTTGTGATTTATAATGTTTCCGTAGAAGATAATTTTTTTAAGGATCAAGCGTATAAACAACTAATTAATGTTGCTGACTCCAAGTCTGAAAGGGTTGCGGATTTTTTAGAAAATCGTAAAAATGATGCAGAATTTTTAGCAGAGTCTAAGGATGTAAAAAGGGCCTTTGGCAGTAAGTTGGCTCAAGATGCTGGAATTATTTCTAAAAAGATAAAGGAAATTTCTGAGGAAACTGCTAATGATGTTGGAGATTATATTGCCGCCCATCCCGACATGACTCTTAAAGACCTGCAAGAGAGTGAAGAATTTAGACGAATTGCGCTAAGACCCGTTGGGAAAACTGGATATACTGTTTTTAGTGATTATAGAAATCAAACTATTGTCTTGCATCCATTCCCTCAATTTATTGGACTTACGAATGAAACCTGGGTTAATGATTATCCTGATATTTATAGGATTTTTAATGGAACCATAAATGGTGAACCTTCATATGGATTTTATGATTGGGAAGATACAGATGGAGTTATTAGAAAAAAATATACTCATTTTGCTATAGTGGAAGAAAGAACTGCGGACGGAATTGGGCTTACCTCTAATGCAAATACTTATTTGGATGAATTTGGAGATACGATGATTTTGGCTGAAAATTTAGATATAGAATTTAGATCATTCCAAAAATTTAAAGGTTATTCAGATTTGATTTTGATTAGTCCTGAGGGAGATGTTGTTTGGACTGCTGAGAGGCATGATGAACTAGGGACCAATCTCCAAGATGGGCGCTATAATGCAAGTTTATTAGCTAATATGTTTCGAGAGGCTAGAGATAATTTAGAAATTGAAATTGGTTATTTTGGAAGATATAGTGAGAGCGAAGAGTTAAGCCTTTTTATTACTGTGCCCGTTGTAGATACAGATGTCGTAAGCGGAAAAAATAAACTTATTGGGGTTCTTGCCCTAGAATTGAGTAGCGATAAAATTTCTGACTTGATTACGAGCGATGTTGGACTGGGAGAAAAGGGAGAAGTTTATGTTGTTAATCAATATAGAGACCATGTTACTTCATTAAAAACTGATGTGATTGAAAAAAGTGGGCAAATTCATTATGCTATTACTTCTGAAAGAATAGAAAGTTGTTTTAGAGATTATGATAATTATTATGCTTCGCTAAAGGGAGAACGTGTCGATAAGGTCTCTAAATTTGGCGATGGACTTAATTATGCTGGAGAAGAAGTTTTGGGGGCACACTCTTACATTCTTGGATCTGGCTGGTGCGTAATTACCGAGATGAGTAAGAGTGATTTTGAAGAAGATGTTAACCGCATAAATATAGTTTTGGCTATTATTATTTTGAGTGTTTTTTTTGTTGGAATATTAGTTGCATTTATTTTAGATAATTTATATAAAATAGAAAGGAAGGGCGTAAAAAAATGAAGTTACGGAATCTTTTTTGGATAGTTTTTTTTAGTTTCCTTTTGATTTTAATAGTTATTTCTTTAGTTGTTGAAGCAGAAGACAGGAAAGAGAATTTTGAAGAAAGTATTGATGATTATCTGAGTAGTAGCCTTTTGTACAAAGGAGAGAGATTAGATGATTTTTTTTACGAGATAGAACAAGATTCTCTTTTTCTAGCAAATTCATATAATGTTAATGAAATTTTTAATAAGAACATTGGAGAGAGCAAAGAGTCCGCTGTTTTGGATGTTTCTGGTAAAATTGATGTTGTTGCTAAAGAAGTTGAGAATTATATGAAGGCTCATCCCGAAATGAGTATAAATGATATAAAGGAGAATAAGGAACTCGAACTAATTGCGGTTCAGCAGGTTGGTAGGAAAGGATATTCTGCTTTACAGAATTTTGAGAATAAAGAACTTTATCTTCACGTGAATCCTGAAATAATTGGGGCGGATATAGAAGCGCTTGGACGAAGGTTTTCTGGATTAGGAAAAATATTTGATGATTTGGACAGAGAAGGAAGTGCTAGCGGCTTTTATTTATGGGAGGATTCTGACGGAGTTATTCGTGAGAAATATGGAGAATTTCGTAAATTGTCTACTAAAACTGCGGACGGAATTGAATTGGTTTCTTTGGTCACTACATATGTTGAAGATTATAATGTTGTGCAAAATGTTTCAAAAGAATTAGAAAAATATTTTTATGATTTTAATAGGCTGAGGGATTATCATAATGTTTTATTTCTTTCTCCTGATGGGAATATTATCTACATGGCTATTTCTATGGAAGGAATTGGAATGAATGTTGAAGTTGCTAGATCAGGTTTAAACTCGGCATATTTGAAAGGCCAAAATTTGGGTAAAGGCGAAATTGGTTTTTATGGTCCATTCGTTGGACATATCGGAAGCAAAGATCTACAGATTGCTATTATGTCAAAAGTTTATCATGAAGATAAATTTACTGGGACTCTTATGATAATTAAAAATACTGGAAAGATTAATGATATTTTGGAAGAGGGTATTTATGGGGTGGAGAATGAAGATGTTTATTTAATTAACGAAGAGTTTTTACTGATAACCAAATTGGCATCTAGGGATGTTGGCGTTCTAACACAAGGAATTTTTACAGAAGGTACCGAGGAGTGTCTGGGCGATTTCGAGGATGCTAAAGAGATGGACATGGACATCTCGGAATATCAAATTTTAGAACATGAAAATATTTCACGCTTTTTGGATTTTAAAGGAGATGAAGTTTTAGGTTTAGACTTCCCTATTGGTAAAATCAATTGGTGTTTATTATCAGAAGTTAATGTTGAAGAAATTATTAATGTTCCGCTTAGGGAGGATTTAGTTAATATGATTAAATCTAAAATTTGGTTTTGGATAGCTCTTATTTTGGGAATTTTGGGAGGAGGATTTTTAATTGACAAGAAATATGTGCTAATTTCAAAAAGAGAGAAAATGGCATGGAGGCTTCCAGATTTTTTGAGGAAAAGCCATATTAGTCGCATGAATTTGTTTTGGCTTATTCTAATGAGTTCTATCTTTGCTATTTCTTATTTTTTCATTGTTACTTCTTTTTTTCGAGGTTGGCAAAATGCAAAGTTTTTTGACGACATTCCTGATTTGATGATTTTTATTATGGGATTTTTACTAGCAGTTTATTCTTTGAAAATAAAAAATGAAAGGGCTGGAGTATTCGTTTTTTTTGGAGGTATTTTTATTGCGCTAGAAAGACTAATTGAAATTCCCTTTCAGGAATATCAAGTTTCTATAGGGTCTACTTTAAACCCATTTATTTGGCTTCCAATTGTTTCTTTTGGGTTTCTTGGTTATTTACTTTTATTAATTGGTTTTGGGAGGATTAAAGATGGATTATAGCCTTACAATCGTTTCTATGATTTTTTTATTTTTTGCGCTTGTCATAATTTGGATAGGTAGTTTTAGTATGATTAAAAATAATACCATTCTTGATTTTTTTCCATTCTTAATACTAGGAGTTATCTTAATTTTTTATACAACGCTTTTTATCCTCGGAATTTTTCTAACTTGGACATGGATAATTCTTGAGTTATCAATTTTTTCCATTCTGGTTTGGATTTATTTAAATATTGCAAAGGTGAATTTGAATGGATAGTTTAAGTGCACTTTTCCCCTTGACTGGTTATTTTGTTTCTATTATTTTAGTGATAGTTTTGCTTGGAACTTTATTGAGTGAATATTTTACTCGACAAAAAGAAGAAAAAAAGGGGATTTTAGGATGGATAATTGTTTTATTATTAGGAAGCATTTATGCCTTAAGTGATGGCTATTCTGCTTATTTTGGAATTTATACTGGGCCAATCTATAATATAAGCGCGATTTTTGCTGGCTTGACGCTTATAGGAACATTAATTCAAAGTATCTTGACTTGGAATAAAATTAATAAAAATATTTTTTGGACCCTAATTATTTTTGGAACTTCTGCTATATTAATTATAGAAATTACTAGAATTTATTTTAATATTTTTTTAAATATATTTAATATTTTTTCTTTAGTTTTTACCACAATGACTTTTTATTTTTTAGTTATTAGTTTTTTAATCGCAGGACACAAAGCAGAAAAAAGTAAAGTTAAATTGCGAAAGAAATTGAATGTATGAAAAAAGTTTTATTCGGAGTTGGGATTGCAATCGTTTTCATTCTGGCGACTTCATTCTTTTTCTTTAAGAATAGCCATGTTCTTTCTAGTGAATTGAATGTTTACAATTGGGAAGATTATTTTGGAGAAAATACAATTGCGGATTTTGAAAAAGAATTTGGAGTTAAAGTTAATTTGTATACATATAAGGATGAAGAAGTGCTTTTGGGAGAGAATTTGGGGAAATATGATTTAGTTGTTGCTAGTGATGTTATAATTGGAGATATGATTAATTCAGGACTTATAGAAAAAATAGATAAATCAAATATTCCGAATCTAAAATATATAGATGCGAAATGTGTCAAAGAGAAATTTAAAGATTACGCGGTTCCCTATTTTTGGGGTACTACTGGGCTGGCTATAAATACTAAATATATTTCCGAAGATACAGATAGCTGGGATGTTCTTTGGGACTATAGAAATAAGGGGAAAATAGCTGTTTTAAATAATCCTGACGAAGTGATAGGAATGACTGCAAGATATATTGGATTACCATTAGTTCCTCAAACTATTTCACAGATTAAAGATATAGAAAAATTTGCTTTACTCCAGAAGCCTTTGCTTGTTGGCTATATGAGTATAGAAGAAATTCAAGATCTTTTAATCTCCGAAGAATTATGGGCAGTGCATACTTATGATGGAGCTGCCAGGCAAGCTATGATTGAGAATAAAAATATAAAATATATTATTCCTAGAGAAGGTGGATCGGAATGGGTCGATAATTTTGTTATCATTAGGAATTCTCCAAATCAATATACTGCTGAAGTTTTTATTAATTATATCTTGAGACCTGAAGTTAGCTCTTCTATTGCAGAATATCAGATTAGTTATAGTTGCAATAAGGACGCCATGGAACTACTCGGCGAAGATTTTTTGGAAAAAATTTCTGGTCCATCTTTAAGATTCCTAGAATATTTTTCTGATTATGAGGAAAAAAAAGAGATAACTGAATTAAAGGCTGAATTATGGGAGAAACTGATAAAATGAAAAACAGATATTGTTTTGCAATAATGTTTATGGTATTATTTAGTCTTATCAATGTATCTGCCTTAAGTTTAGTTGTTCATGTCCCTGAGAAATACACTGATGTCGTTGCTGGTGAACGATTTTATTTTGAAGTTGAAATCAAATATCCTGAAAATCCCAAAAGAAAAGACCTGAGAATGGAATATGAAATTTTAGATCAAGATGGGAATTTAGTTTCACAGGCAAAGGCACTAAAAGCTATTGAGACGCAAGTTTCATTTATTGATTTTATTGTTATTCCCGAGAGTGCTAAGGATGGGTTGCATATTATTAATGTGAGAGTTAAAGATTATGATGTTTTTAGCGAAGAAGTAAGCTCAAGTTTTTATGTGAAAAACGCTGGCAGTAATAATATTATTATTTATTTGATAATCATTATTGGAGCAACTCTATTAATTGGTGTGCTTTTGGCGGTGAGCATTATTTTGAAAAAATGAAAAAACTTATAAGAAAACATTTGAAAAAAGAAGTTGTGGTTCTCATAATTTGTTTTCTGCTTGTTCTATTGTTTGGATATTTAATTTTTAATTCGTATAATATTTATATTATGACTAGTAAAAATTATTGGGCAGAAAATATCGACGCCATTGGACAAAGTGTCGACTCCGTATTTCTAGATATTAATGATTTTCCGCAGCAAGAAGGTAATGATATATTGTATATTGGAAAGATAAATAGTTTGCATGATTTGCTAAATAGTCAGGATATGAGGGATGAAGAGGACAAAAGAAAACTGGCTAAAGATTTTATGAATTTCATGGAAGTTAACCCCGCATATTATAACTTGAGATACATTGATGAAAATGGCATGGAAATCATTAAAGTGGAAAATGATGGAAAGTCTTTGTTTGTTGTTGAAGATGAAAAATTGCAAGACAAGAGTGACAGGCCTTATTTTAATAAAATAATGATGTTAGATAAAGATGAAATTTATATTTCTAGGATAGATTTAAATGCCGAAAATAGTATTTTGGAAAATCGCGGGACAGAGGAAGTTCCCGAATACGTTCCCGTGATTAGATATGGTATGCCAGTTTTCGATTATGGTGGGAAGAGAAAAGGATTTTTGATTTTTGATATATATGCTGATTATTTTTTAGAAGACATTAGGAGGGCTAGTCGCAATGGGGACTTTATGTTTTTAGTTGATAATAATGGATATTATTTGGCTCATCGAGATAAGAGCAAGGAATTTTCTTTTATGTTTGGGGAAGAAGATAGAATTGATATTGATTATCCTGATGTTGGACTTGAAGTTTTGAGAAGTTTTGATAAAAGATTTATCGAGACTGAAGATTTTGTTTTTACGTTTAGACACATTTATCCTACCGTTGGCACTTTTGAAATCTATCAAGGATCTAGGAAAATTTTTGGAGATAAACCTGAGGATGAACATTATTGGGTTTTAGTAAGCGTTTCTCATTCTAGTGGCATGAAGAAAGATATGAAGAATATAGAAAATGATTTTATTTTATCTGCCATATTTTCTTCTCTAATAGTTTTATTAATTGTAGTCTTGTTATTTGTGATTTTATTAATCAATGGAGGACAAAAAAAATGAAACCTATAATTGTAGTTTTTTTATTGTTTGTTTCTTTTATGGTTGTTGGTTCTTTTGGGGGAATTTATTTTTATTATTTAAGTTCACAAAGTATTTTGGTTGACCAATCTGAAAATTATATTGAAACCATCTCGCATTCTAGAGCCAGCCATGTCATTACTTATCTTAAAGAACAAGAAGAAAAAATAAAGATACTCGCCTTTGAACCAGAATATGCTGAATTGCTTAAGTCCCCTGGAGATGTTGAATTAAGAGAAAAAGTTCAAAATAAATTAGATAGATTTGTGAATGAGGATATTTTTTTAGAGGTTGACTTGTGGGACGACGAGGGGAAAGTTATTGCTTCTACGACTGAGGAATTGGTTGGGTTTGATTATTCGAACCTTTCATTTTATAAAAAAGGGAAAAACAACACTCTCATCGATTTATTTTATAATCCGACATATGGCATCGAGAAAAATACTCTGGGTATAGTCAATCCTATCTTTGATGAAAAAACTGGTGAGCTTTTAGGTTTGTTTGCTGCGAGTATGTCTTTGGAGGATTTTAATAAAATAACTATTGATAGAAATGGGCTTGGTGTTAGTGGGGAAACCTATATTATTAATCAAAATTCTATTTTAGTAAGTCCTTTAAGGTCACACTCGGGAGGTGTTCTTGAGGAGAAAATTGATACACTGCAATCTAATTTGTGTGTCGCTCATGCTGTCAATGAATCATCTGGAAAAATATATGGGAATATTGAGAGATATTTGAACTACAACAAGGTAATGGTTTTGGGAAGTTATGTTTATATGCCCGAGATGAAATGGTGTTTTATTTATGAAATTAGTGAAATGGAAACTTTTAATTTCTTAAGAAGTGAACTTTTAAAACTGGCTTTAGTTATCTTAGTTGCGCTTTCTGCTATTATGATATTCTTTATTTTCTTGTCGCAAAAAATTATCTTCTGGGGGAGTGGCGTTAAAGCTAAGATTAAGAAAGATAGACAGGTGAATTGGTTAAGAGACATTAGAAATGGATGGAGAGGTATCGGGCTGGCTGTTATTGTTGGGATATTGGCCATTCTGTTGAAAAATATTTCTGATTCTTCTCTCATGGATCCGTTGTTTGTCGCTTTGGTAATTGGAATAGTCTTGGGATCTTTTGTTAAATTTGATAATTCTTTTATCCCTGGTTTTAATATTATGCCACTGTTACTTCTTCCTATTGGTGTTGTTTTTTACGGGGCTGTCAATTTGAAGTTTAAGGAATTTGTTTTGGTTGACCCTACTTTTATTTTTATTATTTCTGCCGTACTAATTAGTTATTTGATTGCAGTGTTTTTATTTTCTACTTTATTTGGGCTTAAAGATAAGGTTTCATATTTGGTTGCCATTGGCTCTGCTGTTTGTGGGGCCTCTGCTATCGCCGTTTCTTCTCGAGCTGTTGACGCTGAACCTGATGATATTTCGAAAAGTTTGATTCCGGTTTTTATTGCTGCATTATTTGGTTTATTTATTCTTCTTCCATTGCTTGGGAAATTCTTGGCGTTGACTGGCGTTGAATATAGTATAATGGCTGGTTCTCTCTTGCAGTTTACTGGTTTTGTCAAGATGGCGATTGGGAATCTTCCTGCGACTTTTGGTGATTTGGGCGGATTGATGAGTTTGGCGCTTTCTGTCAAGGCTGTGCGATATGTTGCTTTATTGGTCTTGGTTCCAATGTTTGGAAGTTTTATTCGAGGGAAGTTTTATGTTCCGTGGTATCTATGGGCTTTTCTAATTGCTGGCTTGACTTTTAGTTTTGTTCCTGCGCTAGAGATATTCGATAATAGTTTCAAATTGATACTTGATATTTTGTGGAGTATTGCCATGGCTGCAATTGGACTTAATGCTAATATTAAAGGTTTGTTTTCTAAAGATGGAGCGAAAGCACTTGCTGTTGCTGTTTTGGCATTTTTGGTTGCCGTTGGCGTTTTCTTGGGGATGTTGTTTGGGCTAAGGGGCATTACGTTATGAGGATATTATTTGGGAATTTGAAATGGACTCGCATGTTAATTAGAGATGAATATATTCGCGTCTGAGTATTTATCTATTGGTTGTCAATTTTATGTATGATAAAGCTTGTTTTAGCGACGCATGTGACAGCGAAAATCTCTGTCCCTGCCGAAGTCTTGGGTGGATATTATGAGGCTTTTTCATTTTGCTTAATGGGGGTAAAAATTGGATGAAGTTTGAGATTTTTATTATTTTGTTTTTGTTGAGTGGATTTGTTTCTGGACTTGCTATTGAAGAAAATATTAATCCTGAAAAAAGTTTTTGGGAAAAGGTTTTTTCTTGGTCGTATTGGATGGAGAAGATTGGGTTTACTGGGAAAGTTGTTGAGGAGGTTGTTAGTGAGGAGGTTGTTAGTGAGGAGGGGAGGTTGTTAGTGAGGAGGTTGTTAGTGAGGAGGTTGTTAGTGAGGAGGTTGTTAGTGAGGAGGTTGTTAGTGAGGAGGTTGTTAGTGAGGAGGTTGTGGTTGTTTCTGAGCTCAAAGTTTCGGATGATAATTTAACTGAAGACATTAGTGAAACTATTCAGAACGTAAGTATCCTCGAAAATGTTACAATAGAAGAGAATGTTACGGAGATTTTGAATGAGAGTTTGATTCAGAATGTTACGGAGATTTTGAATGAGAGTTTGATTCAGAATGTTACGGAGGTGTTGAATGAGAGTTTGGTTGAGAATATTACGGAGATTTTGAATGAGAGTTTGATTCAGAATGTTAGTCTTGAGTTTGGAGAATTTGTTAGGGCGAAGATTATTGTTGGAAAACCAGTTAGATGGGTGCGAAAAGTTAATGTTTCGGAGTTTGAGAATGGAACTGCTAGCGTTTCTCTGCCACTGAAGAGCGAAAATATTTCTGTCTTAATTGGGGATGAGATTGATGAAGTAGTGGATGAGATTGTGCAATATGATGAGATTGTGCGGGATGCTGGACCGGAGGAGATTATTCGGGGATTAACTGGAGAGGTTGCTTTGGATGTTTCTAAAAGAGAAGGTATTGTTACGAAGTTTTGGAAATGGTTGACTGGGTTTAGGATTACGGGACAAGTTGTGAGGGAAGAAGCGTTTAAGGAGAAAGTTAAGAAGCTTGATAATTCTAAAGAGGTTGATTTGAGCGAATTTGTTGTTGATAATGAAACTGAAGTTGCGGTTGAGTATTATACGCCTGGGCCTACTAAGACTGAGGTTGGAACTGTGAGTGGGAAACGTGTTATTGTTTCTGCTGATGATGAGTTTCTATACAGTGATGTTTTGGCATATTCTGAACTTGATGATGTTGTGCCTGTTGATGATATTAATAGGATAAGGGTTTACTGGGTTGAAAATAGGAGTTATGTTGACTCTAATGTTTCGGATTTGGATGGGGATGGATTTATTGATTATGTTGAGTGGAATGTTTTGCACTTATCTAGCCAGACTTATGAGATAATTTATATTACGAAAGCTGAGCATTTGGATTCTAGTCGGAATTTTGTTTCGGATATTTATGAAAAGGTTAAGACTTTAGATGAGGTTTGGAGTGAGGCGATTGGAGATGGGGAATTTGTTCGGGTTACGTTTGAGATTCCTCTGGATAATAGTAGGGATATTACACTTTATCCTAGAGTTGTCAGTGGAAATCCTGAAATTGAAGTTTATGCTAAAGATGGGAGTCTTGTTGTTGCGCGTTTTGTTGATTTGGTTGAGGGAGAGAACAAGGTTTTTTTGAGTGAGCTTATCGGAGAAGAAGATGTTTTTGATTTGAAAATTGTTGGCGGTTCTGTTGAATTTGATTATATTGTGGATCCGGTGACTGGTTTAGTTGTGACGGCTTGTTATGTTAATGATCTTGTGGACGCTACATGTTTGTCAGCAATTACGGCTGATGCTGGTACTAGCTACTCTTTGATAAAGAATGCGATTATAGATGCCCCCTTTCAGACAATTGCTGGAGTGACATTAATTAACTCGGCAATTTTATACTACGATTCTTCGGCGACATTATCTGGGACATGGAATATTAAACTTACTGACACTAGAGATGGAGCGACAATTTGTGAAACTAATCCTGCTCCAGAAGATATTTCTGAGACTAGGAATTCTCTTAATTGCAGTGCTTTGACGATTGCGCAATTGGAAAATGGTACTTGGCTATATATCCGAAATGGTGATACTGCAACTCCTGAACCAGTTGTTCTTGATTATGTTTATTTGTCTGTTAATTATACAATTTCGCTTGGACCTACTTTTTCGAATGAGACTGTCAATGCGACATTAATCGGAACGAATGATTACGCTAGGTTTTCTGTCAATATTGTAGATTCTTTGTATAATGTTGTGAATGCTACTGGTATAATTGAGGGAGTTAGTAATCCCTTTACTCATGGTGCTTTGAATTCTTGGTATTATGATTGGCAGTGTTTGACTAGTAATTCTGCAGTTGATTTCCAAAATATATCGGCCATAAATGATAATGCCATCCCTGATACCACATCTAAATTGGTTTCTGGTGTTTCGGTGGAATGTGATGCGACAAATCCTGTTGTGACTTATGTTGGTGCTACCTTAGCTAATGGATCTAATGTGAGTAAAAATTGGGTTTACGTTGCGGTTAATATTACAGAGACGAATTTTAAAAATGCAACTTTTAGATTGTATAATGCTGGAGGGACTTTGATTAATGAGACAACTTATACTGATGCGACTCGAAGTATTAATTGGACTGGACTTGGTTCTGAGAAGTATTATTATAATGTAACGTCTTACGATTTGGTAGATAATTTTGGGACTAATCTCACTCGAGAGATAAATTTGGATACGCAGGGTCCAGTTATTACCATTATTAGTCCATTGGCTAAACCTTATGGGATTAATACAAGCATTCCCTTGACTCATACCGTAACTGATTATATTGGAACTCATTCTTGTTGGTGGAATTTGGATGATGGCGTGAATCGGACAATAACTTGTGGGGCTGCGACTACATTTAATGCTTCTGACGGAGCTCATGATTTGAATTTTTATGCTAATGATACCTATGGGAATTTGGCTCATGCTAAGGTCTCATTTTTAATTTCCACCAAGGGACCAATTGTTGTTCTGGACTTGATTGCTAATGATACTTATTATGATGTTGCTACTGATGTTTTTTTTAATTTTAGTGCTACGGATCCTGATGGAGTTAGGTCTTGTTCATTATGGGGGGATTTTGGTGGGACTTGGGCGCGAGACCAAATCGATTTTTCTTTTAGGGTTGGAAATTCAACTGTTCGGACTTGTGTTGATACTTGGGGATTTGATTGTTCAAGAAAACCTGCTTCTGCTGAAGGGGACAATACTTGGAATAGTTGCACTACACAAGGGACTAGTGCCGATGAATCTATTCATAGTATGTGGCTTTCTGCGACTAAAGCTGCGGTTGGCCAGTATTTGGATATCACTTGTTATATTGATCCTTATGGAACAACCAATGAAGTTTATGTTTTTTATTACAATGGAACTGGATGGAAGACTATTTATTCTGGCACTGCTCCTAGCGCTGCAAATTACAATTTGACTCGGTCATTTCAGGTAGATAATGTCATTGGAACTCATTGGATTAGATGCAGTATTGGATATGATAACGACCCTGATTGGGCAACTACTTTTTGTGTTAATCAGGGGAATTATTTTGATAATGATGATGTTAACTTTACTGTAGTTGCGGCTAAGAATAATGGAAATTTTACGAAGACCGTTTCTTCGGAAGGAGCTTATGATTGGAATATTGGATGCAATGATAGTTTATCATATGATAGTTTTGGCGTTGCTAACAGGACATTTGCAATTGATTTAACTGCACCAATTGTTGATTTCGATAGCGGAACCTTAGGAGATGGTGTTGTTAGTGGAAATAATTGGATATATGTTGATGCAATTGTGACTGAAAATAATTTTAAGAATATTAGTTTTAATTTATATGACTCTAATGGATTCGTGAGGCGTGATTCATTTAGTGATTCGACTCGGAATGTTAATTGGCCGGGCTTAACTTCTGGGACATATTATTATAATATTAGTGTTTATGACAAGGTTAATAGATTTTCAGCCTCTGCTACTAGAAGTATAGAAATTGATGTTTCAACACCTAGTGGGAATTTGATTGACCCTGCCAATCAGTCTCAATTTAATACGAGGTCACACAATTTTACGGCATCGGTAAGTGATGGCGTTGAACTTGGAGGAGCTACTTTGAATATTTTGAATTCTACTAGAGATTTAATTTATAGTCAGTTTACATCTTTAACTGGGATTGCATCTGCAACTATTGGGCTAATTTACACCTTGCCTTATGCTGATGTTTTTTATTGGTTTTATACTGTTGAAGATTCTGTTGGGAATGAGTACAATACTAGTGAATTTGTTTTAACCGTTGATGAAGTTGACCCCGTGGTCAATCTTATTATTGCGACTGAAGATGATGGTGCTTATGTGAGTGGCAATTCTATTTATGTGAATACGAATGTTAATGAGGTTAATTTCAAAAATATTACTTTTTATCTACATAATAATTCTGGGATTGTTCGACAGACAACTTATAGCGATTCTACCCGGAGCATTAATTGGGTTGGGCTTGGAGCTGGAGAATATTATTACAACGTGACTGTTTTTGATTTGGGTGGGAATTTTGGAAATTCGGAAACTCGGCTGATTACTTTAGATCAGGAGGTTCCGACTGTTGACTATATCCCAGCTACTGAAAATAATAATTCTTACATAACTGGAAATTCTATTTATGTAAATACAAGTGTTGTTGAGATAAATTTGCAAGAGATAGTTTTTGATTTGTATAATTCTTCTGGATTGGTTAATAGTACAAACTTTACTGGTTCTACTAGGGAAATTAGTTGGGTTGGATTGGCCGATGGGGAATATTACTATAATGTGACTGTTAATGACAAGGCTTATCAGAGTGCATCTACTGCCACTCGGGCTATTACTTTAGATAATGTAGGTCCAGTTATTGATTTTGATGCTGGGACTTTGGCTGATTTGTCTTATTCTTCTAATTCTAGTATTTATGCTGATGTAGTTATAACTGAAACTAATTTTGCTAATGTTAGTTTTAATTTGTATGATTCTGGGGGGCTTGTTAATTCTACTACATTTAGCGATGGGACTCGTTCAATTAATTGGGTTGGGCTTGGGGATGATGTTTATTATTATAATGTTAGTGTTGTTGACAAGGTTTCGCTATCGGCTTCTACTGCTACTAGAACTTTGACTTTGGATAATATTGTTCCTGTGGTGGACTTTGATACTGGGACTTCTGAAAATAATTCTTATATTACTGGGACCTCTGTTTATGTTGATGCTGTTGTGACTGAAATTAACGAAATTAATATTAGTTTTAATTTGTATGATTCTGGGGGGCTTGTTAATTCTACAACTTATACGGATGGAAGTCGGAATGCTAATTGGCTTGGGCTTGGGGACGGAGAGTATTATTACAATATGAGTGTTGTTGATAGGGTTGGAAAGATTGGATCTAGTTCTACCCGGAAGATTACTCTTGATAATTTGGACCCTGTGGTGGACTTTGATGTCGGGACCGCGGGGGACGGGTTAGAATTTTATCGAGATTTTGTTTATGTCGACATTACAGTAGCTGAGGCAAATGAGGCTAATATTACTTTTAGACTGTATGACTCTTCTGGGTTGGTTAACTCTACTACTTTAGTTGCTGGTGAAAGAAATATTAATTGGACTGGTTTACCTGATGAAGTTTATTATTATAATGTTAGTGTTGTTGATGAAGTCGGCAAAATTGGCTCTACTGGGACTCGTATTATTTCACTTGATGAAACTCGGATTTCTAATGCCATTTCTTCTTATGTTCAAGATGGAGGTTGGGGTGAGGCTTGGAATTTTTCTGCTAGTTTGAATGATTTGAATTTAGGTTCTACTGGAATTGACTTATATTTCTCTAGCGATAATTTGAGTTGGAATTTTCAGAGCTCGGAAAATGTTGCTTGTCCTTGTGTTGACGCCCCTGTTCTTTTTGAGAGAGTTCAAGGATGGAATGAAAGTTATATTGGAACTGGATATTATCAATTTAGAGTTAATAATCGAGCTAGAGAAGATAATGCTAGTTCTAATGAAATTGTAGATAAAGATGATATTTCAGTTGGAATTTTGATTGGTGACGGAGCAAGTGTTGGAAGAGCTGGGAGTCTTTCTTCTTTGCATCAAGTTAGTATAACAGATAGTGACCGTGGTGTTGGAGCTAGCAGTGGAGTTTCTTGTTTGCTCTGGGTTAGTACAGATGGAGTTAGTTATGGTGCTGGAATGGGGAACATAAGTGAAGGGGATATTTGTTCGTATAATTTTGACCCAGATAATAATTATGATGTTGGAATTCAGAATTGGGTTTTTGGGGCGAGTGGGGATTCTATTTACAAGGATTCAAATTCTAGTGTCGGAACTTTGGACGTTGTTGGAAGTTTGTCTAGTTCTTTGATTTTGCCTAGCGGGACGCAGAGTTATCAGGCTACCGAAAGTGTATTGTTTAGATGGAATGTTAGTGGGGATGCTGGGGAGGTTATTTCTTCCGCGAATGATTTTAGTGTTGAAATTATTGATGGTGCTGGAAGTGCTTTGACTGTTTGTAATTTTGGGGACGTGATAAACGAAGGACTTGGAGTGTATAGTTGTTCTTATGTTGTTCCGCTTTCTTTGTCTTCAGAATTTTACGATGTTCGGGTTAATGCTAGTGAGACTAACTATTACGATTCTAGTGATTTGTTCTTTAATCAATTTGAAGTTATTACAGATGTTCCAGATTTGGCTAGTGCTTCTAGCGTTTTTGAAGATGATGGTGGATGGGGTGAGGATTGGAATTTTTCTGCTAGCTTAAGTGATTCTAATGTTGGCGATGTTAATGTATCGCTGTATTTCTCTACGGATAATTCTAGTTGGGTTTTGCAGAATACGACTAATATAAGTTGCCCATGTGTAAATAGTGAAGTTAAGTTTGGACGGAGTTGGTTGACTAATTATATTGGGAATTCTTACTTTTTGTTTAAGGCGAATGATTATCATTTGGGCTTGAGTAACATTTCTGCTTTGGCTCCTGTTTTGAAAGATGATGTTTTGGTTTCTCTTGTTCAGGGGGATGGGGTTACAATTGATAGAAATGGGAGTGCGACTTATTCTTTAGAAGTTTTAATTAACGATAGTGATGCTTTCGGATTTGTTAGTGATGGGACTAGTTGTGCTAGTTGGGTTACGACCAATGGCATTGCTTATGCTCCACGAGTTGATGGAGTGACTAGCTCTGGGAATTGTGCTTATAACTTTGCCCCTAATTCTAGTTATTCTGTTGGAATTCAGAGTTGGGAAAGCGGTTCGTTTGGGGATAGCGATTATAATAATTTGAACTCTAGTGTTTTTAATTTGACTTTGATTGGTAAGATGAATTCTGCATTGAGTTTACCTAGTGGTTCGCAAGAATATTATGTTGGGGATTCTGTTTCTTTTAGATGGAATGTTAGTGGGGATGCTGGGGAAATGGTTAGTGGTTTGGATGATTTGTCTGTTGAGATTGTGGATTCGATTGGTGGAGTAATTAGCGCTTGTGGATTTGGAGTTGTTAATGACGAGGGGAATGGTTGGTACAATTGTTCTTATGTTATTCCGACTGGGGTTGTTTTCGGAAATTATGATGTTAGGATTAATGGGAGTGAATTGTATTATTATGATTCTAGTGATTTGTTTTTGGATAGGTTTTCTGTTTTGAATAGTATTCCTGTTCTTTCTGATGCGAGTTATGCGTTTGATGGAGATGGCGGATGGGGGGAGGCTTGGAATTTTTCGATTGAGCTAACTGAACCTGATAGTCAAAATGTTAATGTAACGCTTTGGTTTTCTAGTGATAATGCTAGTTGGGTTTTGCAGAATTCTAGTGATTTGGTTTGCCCTTGTGTTAATGTTGGGGCTGGATTTGTGCGGGATAATAGTTGGGATGAGAGTTATGTTGGGACTTCTTACTTTTTGTTTAGGGCAGATGATTATGTTTCTGGACTAGATAATGTTTCAACGGCCGTTAGTGTTTTACGGGATGACGTTTCGGTTGTTGCGAGTGCTGGAATGGGCGCGGTTTTAGATAGGAATGGGAGTGCTTCGGTTTTGCTTGAGACTACGATTAGTGATGTTGACAATGGTTTAGCTGTTGCGGATTCTACGAATTGCGCTAGTTGGGTTACGACTAATGGGATTAATTATGCTTCAAGAGTTGACGGCGTTACGACTGGAAATGTTTGCTCTTACAATTTTAATCCTGATTCTAGTTATTCTGTGGGGATTCAGAATTGGAAAGGCGGTTCGTTTGGGGATGTCGGATACAATGATTTTAATTCCAGTATTGAGAATTTGACTTTGGTGGGAGAGATGACTAGTTCTTTACAGATTCCTAATGGAACACAGAAGTATAGGTTTGGGGATAGTGTTAATTTTAGGTGGAATGTTAGTGGGGACGCTGGGGAGAATGTTGTTGGGGTTAGTAATAATGTTGAGATAATTTCTAGCTTGGGTGTTGCTACAAATGTTTGTGCGGTTGGGGATGTTGTTGATGAAGGGAATGGATTTTATAATTGTGATTATGTGGTTCCATTTGATTTGGTTTTGGATGATTATGATGTGCGGATTAATAGTTCTAAACAATATTATTATAGCGATAGTGATTTGTTCTTGGACGAGTTTGAGGTTTTAACGGTTGCTCCTGTTTTGACTAGTATTGGTTCTGTGTTTGAAGATGATGGAGGTTGGGGTGAGGCTTGGAATTTTAGTGTTCAATTGAGTGACCCTAATCCTGAAAATGTTAATGTAACGCTATGGTTTTCTAGTGATAATGCTAGTTGGGTTTTGCAGAATTCTAGTGAGTTGGCTTGTCCTTGTGCTAATTCTGATATTAGGTTTGCTCGAGGTGAGGGTTGGTTGACGAGTTATATTGGGATGAGTTATTTTCAGTTTAGGGCTGATGATTTGAATTTGGGAATTGGGAATATTTCAACTGCTGTTTCTGTTTTGAAGGATGATAGTTTTAGTGTTGCAAGTGCTGGAGCTGGAATTAGTTTGGATAGGAATGGGAGCGCTTCTGCTTCTTTGGAGGTTAGCATTAGTGATAGTGATAATGGTCGGGTTGTGAGTGAAGCGACTGCTTGTTCGATTTGGGTTACAACTAATGGAGTGAATATGGATGGTGGGCATTCTGGGTTGACTACCGGAAATGTTTGCTCTTACAATTTTAATCCTGATTCTAATTATACTGTTGGTCCTCAGAATTTTAGTGGTGGGGTTTTTGGAGACTTGAATTATAATGATTTTAATTCTTCTAATGCTTTGCTAACTTTGGTGGGAGAGATGACTAGTTCTTTACAGATTCCTAATGGAACACAGAAGTATAGGTTTGGGGATAGTGTTAATTTTAGGTGGAATGTTACAGGGGACGCTGGGGAGAATGTTGTTGGAGTTAGTAATAATGTTGAGATAATTTCTAGCTTGGGTGTTGCTACAAATGTTTGTGCGGTTGGGGATGTTGTTGATGAGGGGAATGGATTTTATAATTGTGATTATGTGGTTCCATTTGATTTGGATTTGAGTTATTATGATGTGCGGATTAATAGTTCGAAACAATATTATTATAGTGATAGTGATTTGTTCTTGGACGAGTTTGAGGTTTTAACGGTTGCTCCTGTTTTGACTAGTATTGGTTCTTTGTTTGAAGATGATGGGGGATGGGGTGAGGCTTGGAATTTTAGTGTTCAGTTGAGTGACCCTAATCCTGAGAATGTTAATGTAACGCTTTGGTTTTCTAGTGATAATGCTAGTTGGGTTTTGCAGAATCAGACTGATATGAATTGTCCTTGTGCTGGGGATGAGATTTTGTTTAGTAGAAGTTGGTTGCCTTCTTATATTGGGGTTGGATATTATCAGTTTAGAGCTGATGATTTGAATTTGGGACTTGATAATATTAGTGACTTCGTTAATGTCTTGAAAGATGATGTTAGAATTGACTATTTATCTGGGAATAATTCTGATGTTAATAGGAGTCAGAGTATGTTGCTTGAGACTAGGCTTTTTGATGTTGATAGGAATCTTTATTTGAGTGGAGAGGTTGTTGATTTTTGGGGATATTATAATAATTCTTGGAGAAATTTGGGAAGCGATGTGACAGATGGTTCTGGGAATTCCGGCGTGACTTGGGTTACGAATTGTTCGGTAGATGTAGGTGTTCGAAATTGGAAGGCTAATATTAGTGATAGTGATTATGCTGACGATGAGAGCGATGTGTTTAATGTTATTGTTAGGGATTATTTGAACGTTACTTTGAATTTGAATAAAACTGTAAATGTGCATTTCGATGAAGTTGTTCGAGCTTCGGGTAATGTTTATGATTGTTTTGCTGGTGTTAGCGATGCTGATGTTGAGCTTAGAATTAATTATCCCAATGGGACGCAGACTAGTTTTTTGAATAGGTCTAGAAGTGTTGTCGGAGGAAATTATATTGGAGATATTATTGGGGCTTGGGTGCCGAATGGAACTTATGTTGTAAATTTGTTGACTAGTAAAAATTATTTTTTCAATAATACTAATCAGACTTCGTTTAGTTATATCAACCCGACTCCGAGTGTGAATTGGGTTAACACTTATTTGAATGGAACTTTGGAGACGCAGTTTTTATTTGGAGAGACTGTTATGATTCGGGCAAATGTTAGTGACCCCGATGGCAATATTGGTGGCGCTAGGTTGACTGTGACTGCTCCGACTTGGACTCCGCTTAATGGGCAGTTGATGAGTTGCGTGCAGCCATTTGTTGGTGGATGCATTTATGAGTTTAATATGTCTTCTGCGTTCCTTACAGAATCTGGGAATTGGAATATTAGTGTTGAAGGTTTTGACTTTAGTGGATTCACGAATATTGGTTTGGATAACTTTAGTGTTTCGCAGGCACCTGGCTTGAGGTTTGAATCTGTTACGCCATTAAGTGCTGGTTGGGGTGAAACATTTACTTTTAACTTTCAGGCGAGAGAGCCAGATTGGGAATTGATGACGATTACTCTTTGGGAAAGCCAAAATAATGTTAGTTGGGAAAAACTTATTGTTCAGAATTATACTCCTTCTAGCGGGGGATATTTTGTAAAGAATTTTTATGTGAATTCTGCTAATTGTTCTGTTACAACTGAACATGCTACTGGTCCGATGATTTGCAATGTTCATAATAAAAGCTTAGTTGGAACGAGATATTGGAAATTGAATGTGACAGATTATCATCGAGGCATGGCACAAACTAGTGGGAGAAGTTATACTATTGAAAAGGATAATGTGACAATTGAATATTTGGAAGGGCATGACTTGGTGCTGGATAGGAATTTGGATTCTGGAGTTTTGGGAGTTCGTGTTCGAGATAGCGATAGAAGTGTTTATGTTGAAAGTGGAGTGAACGGGAAGATTTATGACGATGTTTTTAGTTATTCAAATGTGACGGACAGTAGTGGGAATTTGAGACACTCTATCTCGCCTAATTGTTCTTATGCTGTTGGGGGTCATAATTGGGTTGGTGGAAGTTTTAGTGACTTCTCTTATCAGAGCAAGAATTCTAGCGTTCGGTCTTTTAGTGTTACTGGTTGGCTTGCGGATTTGTTGACTGGTCCTGTTGTCAATTTTAATGTGTCTGATAATGTTTTGCTTCGTGGGAATTTGCGAAGTGAGTGTGGGGATTTTGTTACGAGTGGGAGTTTGACTATGGAAGTTTTGGATTCGCTTAATAATTCATATGCTTGCTTAGGCGTGAATAATGAAGGAGATGGAAATTATAGTTGCGGATGGGATTCTTCGGTTGTTGATGAGGGAACTTATAGTGTTCGAATAAATTCTAGCGCGGTGAGCTATAATACCAATTCGACCTACTATAAGGACGTCTTCTTCTTGAACAATCAAGATCCTGTAGCGGTCGGATTGGTTAGTTTCCCGCTTTATGGAGGATGGGGTGAATCGTTTGACTATGCTGTAAACATTAGTGATGCTGAGGTTGATGATGTTAGCTGCACGCTTTGGGTTAACACGACTGGAGTTTGGGTTAAGAGAAAAATTATGACTTCGACTGCTCCTTATCTTTGTGAACTTACGGTCGATGATTATACTTCCGATGACATTGGGCTTTATTTTTACAAATTCCAATTAAATGATAGTTTCAATGAAGTGAATACTACGGACCAACTTGGGATTTTGGTAAATGGGACAATTGAGGAAGATGAGTCCCGAGTTATTCATTTAATTGGAGATAATTCTGTTGTGTCCAGAGTCGGCACGAATACCACTACGCTTGGTGTTCGACTTGAAGATTTGGATAGGTCGGTGTATATTGGAAATGAGAATATGGATTTTATGGTTTATTATAATTCGGATTGGAATAAGGTGAATACTGGGTTGACTAATGTTGATGGAAATGTTTCTTATGATTGGGACCCTAATTGTTTAACGGAAGTTGGCGAGCATGATTGGATTGGGAATTACACTGGAAGTTTTGAGTATAAACCAGATGAGTCTCCTCAGTATAATGTTGTTGTGCGGGGTGCACTCGGGATTAATATTGATTATCCTGTTAACAAGATTTTTCATAAGGATGATAATGTTACATTAAATTCAACGGTTAGTTATGATTGTGCGGATTCTGGCGCTTCTATTTATTGGGATGTTGATTCGTTTGAAATTGCAATTGGCGAAAAGACTAACTGGAAGATTCCGACTAATTATAGCTTGGGTCCGCATATTTTGAATGCCTCTACTAATTTAAGTTATTATGATTCGGCTGCAATAACTACTGGTTTTGAAATTTGGGGTTATTCAAAAGTTAACATGACGTTTCCCATTAACAAGACTGAATATTTCCGTGGGACTCTTGATATTAGCTGTAATGTTACAGATAGTTTTGGTGGAGGAATTTTTAACTATCCTGTCGAATTTTTGGCTGATGGGTTAAGCATTGTTAACGGGACTACTAACGGACTTGGAATATTTAATTATACTTGGAATAATACTATGTTTGATTCTGGAACTCATGAGGTTAGATGTAGGATTCGAGATAATGCGAGTTTGTATTATAACGCTAGTGTTTCTAACAGTTTTATTAATGTTACTTTAATTGCTGGCTTATTTGCCGATATTGTTTTGACGCCTATTGTACCTGGTCCCTTGACTCGAGTTAGTGGCGGGACTTCTCCCTCTCTTCTTAATTGGAGTGTTATGAATGTTCGAGATGAAACTCAAACGCCTGTTCCGGGAAGTAGTATTGATGTTTATTGGCGAGGAGTTTTGATTGGGAATAGTTTTAATGGTTCTTACAATATTCCCGATGATAACCCGTTGACTGCGAATGACGACTTTTTGATTATTAATTTGAGTAAAATCGATTATGAGGGCTATCATTTTGTTTCTGAAGATTTTTCTATTAAGGGAATTATCTCATCATCGGCTTCTATTGCCAATTGGACTCCTGTTGGAAATTATATTGATAATTATGTGGGTGGGCCTGAAGGTGGGCCTCTTGTTGGAGTAACTTATATCGTAAATGATTCTAATGGAAATGTTTTGACGGAAGGAGTTGATTATTCTATCTTGGAAATTGGGGACCACGATGCTACAACGAATGGTGCGGGGACTAGTATTTCTCCTGGGGTTACATTTAGTGGGATTGGTAATTATGAGGGCGTGTTCTCCAAGACTAAGAGTTATTCTGTCTATGGTTATTTGCTTGCGATTGCTGATATTGGCTGGGAACCTGCGGGAACCTGTGTTGATAATTTTGCTCCTACTACAATCCCTTGCGGTTCGACTGGAAGACAGCCTGCAGTTGATTATAGTGATGGGAGTTTAGTTGTTATTGATAATTTGGGTAACGTTGTGAATAAGAATAATTATAGTGAACCGAGTGGTGGATATACTAATGAGAATGCGAGTTTGAAAATTGGAGATTGGAGTCCTTTGGATAATGTAGCTGGAGATTTGATTAATGCGACTGTTCTTGTTACGAGTGGGCTTGATTATGCTTCTGGTGGGTTTTGGCATGGGGCTGTTAATATTACTAAACAGTTTGTTGTTTGGGACAGATCTTTTATTCAGCCATCGAGTCCGGCGAATGGTGAAGATGTTTATAGGTCTACTTGTTCATCGCCTGATAATTTGACTTTGAGGATTTATTTAGAAGATGATTTGATTTTGCCTAATCCAGCTTCGGGTGCGACTGTTTTATTCCATAGCTCGGCTGGAGATTGTGTTGCGGTTGATAATGGAGATGGATATTATGATTGTGTCGTTAATCCTATGGACACGCTTGATGTTGGAAGTTATGACTGGGACGCTGAGGCTTTGGAGTTGGAACCTTTCCATGGTAGTGGGAATTTTTCGGGTTCATGGGGAATGCAAACAATTGATGTGATGGGATGTCTTCAAATGATTTCGGTTGAGCCTTCGAATAATAGTGACTTTACTACTAGCGATATTATTTCGATTAAGTATAATGTTACGGATGAAATTGGAAATGTAATTGGAATTGCTACGACTGTTAATGATATTACGAAGCATGACGCTAGTCATTCGTTTCCGACGACTTCTTACAATGCTGGTTCGGGGCTTTGGGAAGGTGAGTATGACATTATTGGTAGCGACCCTGAGGGACATTGGGGTTTGATTTCTAGTGTTTCGCAAACTTTTTATAAATCTACTGAATTGCCTAGAATTTATTTTGATGTTGCTGGAATTTTGAATGTTACTGGCTTGACTTCGAGTGCTGCGGTTGACAGAGGAGGGAATTGGGAATATAATGAAACTGCTCGGTTTGTTGCTACGATAAGTGACGAAGGTGGGGTTAAGCCTAATGCGACTGTTTACTTCCTTGTTAATAATTCTATTGTAGGAGTTGCTACGACTAATAACAGTGGTGTTGCTGTGTTTGATTGGAATCCTATTGACTCTGCCAGTGTTGGGACTTATCATGTTAATATTACAGCACATTCTATTTACTCTATTAATTATTCTGGTGGGAATGCAAACGTTGATGTCTATGGTAGATTATTAATTGATGATGTGAACTCGGAGGCTAATGTTGATAGACGATTTGATATGGGACATGGTTTGACTTTGGATGTTAATGCTTCGGTCGTCGATGATTTAGGTGGCGATATTAATAATGCTAATGTTTCGTTTTATGTTAATGGTGTTGGTTTTGTTAATGAGGATTTAAGTGGTGTGAATGGAAATTATTTTGGCACATGGAACCCTTCAGACTCTCTTGGTGTTGGACCTTATACTGTTTATGCCAATGCCCGAGATGTTGTTTATTATCATGATTATATTTTGTCTATTGTAAATTCTAGTAGTGATGTTTATGGTTCTCTTGTTCCAGAACTTTCTTTGAGCGAGTATAATATTTATCGAAGTGATTCTTATAACCCTCATGAATCTGTTTTAATTGGTTCTGTAGTCGATGAGAATGGGCTGGCGGTTGGTAGTGTTAATTTTAGGTTTGATGTTGATGATGTGAATAGTTTTGGGACAGGAGATGGGCTTGGTTATTTGAATTGGACATTTAATTCTGCTGGGGATAAGTTGCCTGGAAATTATTCGGCTTATGTTAATGTGAGTAAGATTTATTATTGGAATGGGTCTGCTTTTGATTCGTTGATTATTCGTGGTGTTTTGTTCCCTAATATTACATTGCCTGCTAATTATACTAAGTTTTATCGAGGAGACGAAGCGGATTTTGAATCGGATATGAGAGATGAAAATGGATTAGTTTTGAATGGAGATTATTATGATTGGGAAGTTATTCAGACTTCGAATAATTTAGGTGACTTGCAGAATGTGACTTGGAATATTCCGATTAGTCATGGGATTGGAGACTTTAATGTTAATTTATCTGCTGGGAAATTGTATTATGATAATGGGACCGATTTGATTGGGATTAGGATTTTTGGAGGAAGTGTTGTTGAAATTGTAAGTTTGCCTGGTATTGTTTATCGAGGGAACACTAGAGAGTATCAGGCTAATGTTCGAGATGTTAATACAACTAATTTGATTGGGTATAATTGCTCTTGGTGGGTTGATGATGTTAAAGTTGGATGGAGTCTTTCTGATGGTGCTGGAATTTGTAGTTTTGTGTTTAATCCAGTTTGTTCTTATGATGTTGGTGTGCATGACGTTAATGTTTCGATTGAATCGTCGAGTGGATTTTATTATGATACGATTATTGATAATGATGAAAGCAATGTTACGATTTGGGATAGACTTAATTTGACGATTAGTAGTCCATTGAACAATGCGGCTGTGCATAGAACTGATGACGTTGCTGTTGCTTCGGTTGTTTCTGATTATTGTTCTGTTCCTCCGACTAATATCTATGCTGTGAATTGGACAAATGAAACTAATGCGACAATTGTTGCGACGCAATCTGGAATTTATGATGTGCCTTTTAATCGGACGCTTGGGTTTGGAAATATTAAAGCTGAAGCTAGTGGTTCTTATTATGATAATGATTTGGATTTAGTTAATCTTTACACTTATGGCTGGAGTCGCGTTGATAATATTTCTGTTCCTAGTGAGACACATTTAAAGGGAGAGAAGTTAAATATTAATTGTACTGTTCGTGATTATAATACTACTTTGCCTATTGAAAATTATATTGTTGAGTTTTACAAAGAAGATACCTTAGAGGCGAGTGTTGCGACTAATGCAAATGGTATCGCGAATTGGATGTGGGACAGTTTGTACGAAGAGCCTGGATTCTTTGATATTGATTGTAGGATTAAAAATAATGGGACGCTTTATTATGACGCTGTGATTTTAGAGAGAAGTTCTTTGATTGAGATTGAGGCGAAGTTGAATGTGATGGAGTTGTATGTTGATGAATATGAGATTTATCGCCGGGATAGTGAGGGCATTGCTGCTGTTAATTTTACTATTCGTTTGAGTGAGTCTGCGATTGGCCCGATTGCGGACGCGACTGCTCATGTGCTTACACCCGAAGGAGATTTAACTTGTCAGTCTGATGCTAATGGTTATTGTACAATTATTTGGAATCCGGTTCAGACACTTAACCCTGGGAACTATTCTATTGAGGTTGGCGCTACGAAAGTTGCGTATAACCCAGCCGATGTTGTTTATGTTCCGATTATCGTTCGTGGTAAATTGAATTTGGTTTTGAGCTCGCCTGTGGACGGAGTTTATCACAAGGGAGATGTTTTGAACTTGAATTGGATTGTTAGAGATGAGAATAACAATCAATTCGGAGCTGCACCATTAGTTAATTGGACAAATAATGTTGGAGATGTAATTAGTGCGACATCTTCTTGGGCTAGTTCTATTCCTTGGCAAATTCCTTTGAATTATAAATTGGGAGGCGATGCCTTGTTTGTTAATGTTAGTCGGACTTGGTTTGATTCGGATTCTGATGTTGTGGATAGCGTTATTTATGGTTACTCGGATGTTAGTTTGGTTGAACCTGTCGCGGGAGATTATATTTATGGAGATTCTAGAATACTTAGATGTATTGTCAATGATTCGAATTTGACGAGTGGAATTGAAGATTATAATATTGGATTTTATTATAATGATAGTTTAATTGGAACGAATAGTACGAATGTTAATGGCGAAACGAGTTTAATTTGGAATCCTTTTGAATTGAATAGTTATTTGATGAGATGTCTAATTTCGGATGATTCGGTTTTGTTTTACAATGAAAGTGTCGCTGAAAGTAATGCGTTGATTCGGGTGCTTGATACAAGGGCGCCTATTTTGAGAGAAGTTGACATTGTTCCGACTGTTTTGGAGACGCATCAGAATTTGGCGATGAGCATGAATGTTAGTGATGAAGTTAATGTTAGTGTGGCTTGGGTTGAAATTGTTAAGCCAGATTTGTCTGTGTTTAATTTGGGCTTAAATGAGATTGTCGTTGAAAGGTATTTGATTGATGAAGGATACCCTTTGCTTTATGGGCGGATTTACAATGTGAGTTATAGTCCTGACTTGGGTGGATTTTATAATGTGACTTTTAATGTTAATGATACTTCTGGAAATTTAGGCACGAGTTCTCTTATGGATTTTGAGGCGATTGCCTTGACTGAAGTTTCTACGCTGATGCTTCCTGGGGTTGTTTTTGTTGAGGACATTTCGCAGACGACTAATTCTAGTTTTAGGATGAATGTGACTTGTTCAAATATTGGACGAGCTACGGCTTATTCTTCTGGAATGGAAATTGGGCTACCTAGCGGTTGGGTTGTTAGCGAAGTGTTTCCTTACTCTTGCGGAGATATTGGAAGCGGTGGAAGTTGCGTAAGAGTTTTCAATGTGACTACGCCTGAAAAGGAAGCACCTGGCGCGTATGATGTTTTGATTAATTGCAGTTGGACAAATCCTGATCTAAGTTATTCATTTAGGGCGGACAATACGACGGTGACTGTTACTAGTAATGCGATTTTGCATTTGCTTGAGAGTCAAATTAGTACAACTGTTTTGCATAATAATTTTAATTTAGTTTCCTATACAGTTGAGTCTTTGGGTAATGATAATTTGGATAATATTGTTGCGAATTGTTCTGGTGGCGTTGTTTGTTCGGACTTTGGTGTGAGTTATGATGTGGATGATTTTTCGATGATTCCTGGTGGAGTTCAAAATGTTGAGGTCAGAGTTGATGTTCCTATTGGATATGACCCTGGTGTTTATTATGGTGTAATATTTGTTAATGCTAGTGGGACTTCTTGTTATTTTGATTATTGCTGGGATAATCTGACTATTGAAGTTATTGTCCCTACGAATAAGACTTGGTCGAGGGATATTAGTAATGTTGTGCAGAGGACTGTTTATGTTAACCGAACTGGATGGCATTCTAATATTACTTTGAATAATACTGGGAATGTCCCTCTTGTTTTTAATATGAGTGCACATGCTGGAATTTTTGATATGTTAAGCTTTGAAGATTTTGTTGTTGCTCCGAAACAGAGTGCTAGAGTTTTAGTTATTAATTATGATGTTCCTTTGAATAAATTTCCTACGATTCATTCGGGCAACTTTGTAGTTGATGCCGAAACTGGTTCTAGCCCTATTCAGCAGAACACTACAATGAGCTTTAGCGTTTTAGATGATGTTCGCCCTGTTGTTCATGATTTTAGAGTTGACACGCCGTCGACTGTTGGAATTGCTGATGTGAATAATGAAGTTGTTACCTTCACTGTTAATGTGACGGATAATATTGGGCTTTCGAATGTTTGGGTTTGTGATGATGCTGGGGATGTTATGGAATTTGCTGGTGGATTTGGTGGATGTGAAGTTATGACTCCAGTTGGTCAGGATATTTATCAGTATAATCACACTCATGTTTTAGTTGGTGACCGGTCGGTATACGCGTTTGCTAAAGATACTTCTAATAATAATTTATTTTCGTGGACGCTTGATTATCGGATTATTGGAAAGACTGACGGGGATGTTAGAGGTGAGCCTGATTTTATTGAGCTCTCAGATGTTAGTTATTTTGATAATTCTAGTTATGACTTGAATGTTAGTTTTGATAATTTAGGAGAAGGTGGTGCTTATAATTTGGTAAGTTCTATTATTATGCCTAACGCTAATTTTGTTAGTGATGTCTTGAATCAGAATTGTGGGAAGGTTGATGAGATTAATGTTAGCGGAAGTTGTTCTAAGATTTTTAGATTGACTGCTTTGCCGGCTACGCCTGCGGGAACTTATTTTGTTTCTTTGAACTCTAACTGGACAAATGCTGACGGGACTATGGATAGTGTTTCTAATAGTACGCAGATTAAGATTACGAATAAGGAGTGGAGTATTGATCCCATCCTGATTAGTGGGACGGTTAATGTAAATGAGTCCGGTGAGTTTGGTCGAATTAATGTTACGAATGATGGGGAGATTCCTATTGTTTTAGATGTGGCACAAAGCGGAAATGGTAGTTTGATGATTAGTTATTCTAATGCAAGTTTAAGTTTAGATCCTGGGATGAGTTATGAATTGATTGTCTATTATGATGTTTTGGTGAACCAAGATATTGGGAATTACGTTGTGGATGTCAATTTGAGTAATAGTTATTTTTACCCTCCTGTGCGAACTGTTAGACTCGAAATTTTGGTTGCAGATACTATCTCCCCTATCCTAGTTAATCCTAATTTATCTAGTCTGTCGATTGAAGCTAATTTTGAAAATGTGACGATTGGAATTGACGCTGTTGATAATGTCGAAATAGATAAGGTTTGGGCGGTTGTTAATTCGTCTGGGTATACCGATTTTGTTTATCTAAATTGGAGTGGTGGGAATTTGTATGAAGTTAATTATAGCGGGCGTTATTCCGGATGGCATGATGTTATGATTTATGTTAATGATACTAGCGGAAATACTGTTAATCTTTATGGTGGAAGTTTTGTTGTTCGAGGTTGGACTTTTGGTAATGTTAATTCTAATCCTCAAAATGTGATTGTTTCTGGGTTGGTTTATGGTCAGGCTTATTCTTTCAATGTGACTTTAACTTTAAATAATAGTGGGAATGCTACTATGAGAAATGTGCAATTGAAAATCGTTCCGGAATATGTTGGTGCTTGGACTTCTGGGACTCCTGTTTTTAATTGTTCGGATATTGCTCCAGGTAGCTTTTGTGAGAATGAGTTTGTTATTGATTTGCCCAACGGTGCTTCGCCTGGCTCTAAGGATGTTTTGGTTAATGCGACTTGGATGAATTCGGATTATAGTAATAACTCTAGGCAAAATAGGACGGATGTTGTTGTTGAATCTAATCCGATTTTGAATGTTGCTGGGGCGAACATGAGTGGTGTTGTTAGTCATGGGCAATCTAATGTTGTCGGGAATTTTCAGGTTGAGTCTATAGGGAATACGTTCTTGACTGGGATTGCTTACTTTTATCAAAGTGGGAATTTACTAGAGTCCTGGCTTTCGTTTAATCCTGCTTCTGGGATTCAGACTATTCTCAGTGCTGGTGGTATACTTCCTATTAATACGATTGTTTCCGTCCCCATAGGAACTGATCCTGGTATTTATTCTGCCGTAATTAACGCGACTTCTAGCAATGGCGGTAGTGATAATATTGGAATTAATACTAGCGTTCCTATTGATATGGCCTGGAATCGGTTCCCTGCTTCCATAACTCAGATTGTCCCTCCCGGCACTACTGGGAATTTGATTATTAATATAAATAATACTGGAAATGTTAATTTAACTTTTGGAGTTAGTGGAGCTGGAATGGGAACGGCCTTGACATTTATTCCTTCGAGCTTTGCGGTTGCTAAGCAAACTGTTGGGCAACTTTTGATTGGTTATACCATTTCTCCTGACCAGACCGAAGGACTTTATGATTTGGATGTTACGGTTGAAAATTTGTCTACGGTTCCTACTAGTTATACTACACGTATCATAATGGACGTTAAAGACATTGGTCCGATTATTAGTAATCCTAGGGTTGTTCCAAATATTACTGATGTGAATCGTGAGGCTGCTGTAATTAATGCAACGATTACTGATAATGCGTTTGTTGCTAATGCTTGGGTAAATATTTCGATGCCCAATGGCACTACAACTGGATTTAATTTGAATAAGAATGGGGACATTTATAGTGTGAATTATTTCGGGACTTTGATTGGGGATTATGATATTGTTATGTGGGCTGTTGATAATAAGGGCTTGCTTTCTAATGCCACTTTAAGACTGAGCTCGATTGGGACGACGACTTTGAATTTGACTCCGAGTGTTCTTAGTAAGTCTTTTGATTCGATTAGTTATTACAGTGGGGATTCTTTTGATGTTAATTTCACGGTTGATAATACTGGAGATGGTGGGGCTTATTCCACAACAGTTGGATTTATTTTGCCTGCTGGATGGAGTGTTTTGCCTGGAAGTTTGGACTATGGTGATTTGGTTGAAGGAAGTAGAACTATTAATTCTGCGAGTATTGTCGTTGCTGCTGGGACTACACCTGGAACTTATTTTGTTCGACCTTATGTGAATTGGACTAATCCTGATTATTCTATTGGATATTTAGAGAGCTTGATTCAGGTTGATGTTGAATCGAATCCGGTTTTTGATTTGGTTGAAAGTTCTGTTTTGAAAACTATTTCTCATGGGAATTCTAGTAGGTTTAATTTGACTCTGATGTCAATTGGTAATGATGCTGTTAGAAATGTTGATTTAACTTGTGTCGGGACGAGTTGTTCTAATGTTAGTGTTTCGTTTGTTCCTATAAGAGTTAGTAGACTTGATGCTGGGTTTCAGACTATTATTGATGTTAATGTTTATGTGCCGACTGGGACTAGTCCTGGAAGTTATGACTTTGTTGTTCGAGCGAATTCTAGTTTGAGCAGCGGGGAAGATGACGTTGATGTTTTGGTTAATGTTCCTACGGATATGAGTTGGTCTTATAGCCCAAACGTTCTTCCACAGGCTAGGGTTGGAACAGAGAGCACTGGGAATTTGGGCTTTGTTGATGTTGTGAATTTGGGTAACGTTGCTTTGCTTCTTGGTAGTAGGGTTGAAAATGAAAGTGGTAGTGTCATTAATTATGTTGGAACTATTGGGAATTTTGTGGTTGGTGTTGGGGAGACATATTCTTTGAGAGTTAATTATACTGCTCCAAATGTTGGCGGAGTTTATAATGTGACGGCTAGAATTGGAAATTCAAGTGCTAGTCCCGTTGAAGGGAATGTAACTTCGAGCTTAAGTGTTACGGAGTTTAGAGTGAATATTTTAAGTCCTTTGACTGGTGGTGTTGTGGATGCTTTGTATAATGACAGTATTGATATTCAGGTAAATGTGACTTATGGCGGACTTGTATTAAATGAGAATTTGAGTTTTAATGCTTGGGTTGGAGACGAGGCTTGTAACGTGACTGGATATGGTTTGCTTGGCGAGGGACGATGGGGACTTAGTTGTATTTTGCCTGATGTGGCTGACGCTGTTGCGCATAATTTGAAGATTGAAGCGTTTTATTCTACGGTGGATACAACTTCTAGTGATACGGAACCTGGAGCAATTGTTTACTTGGATATTAGTCCTCCCGTTTTAGAGTCTTATGATATTGATGCTGTTTTAGTTGGAGGGGACGCTCGCCTAAATTTGAATGTGAGTGATAATGTTGCAGTTGATTTGGTTTGGGTTGATGTCTTGGGCCCTAATGGTACGGTAGCTTCTGTTATTTTGACTAATGTTAATGGGACTTTTGTTGGCGATATTTTGGGGTTGACTGATATTGGAGATTATGATTTAGTTGTGCATGCGAATGACAGCGTTGGTAATTATATGAATGACTCGGCTTGGTTTGATGTTTATTCGAATATGATTATTTGGCAGGGGACTTTTATGGATGCTGATTCGGTGACGCATCCTGCTGAAATTAATATGTATCGTGGTGGTTCTAGTGTGGAACTTGAGAATTTGATTAAGAGTGTTGATGTTTCTAGTAATGGGGTTTACTACTTTGAGCTTCGGAATAGGACTTATGACGCGAAGTTTGATGTTTTCAATCACAGTATTTTGCTAAAAGATGCTGTCGTTGATAGAAGCATGTTTAACCCAATTCGATTTGATGTCGTGCCTGTTTTGAATATGCCACCTAGTGGAATTACGCGAGATGTTGATTTTGTTTTGACTGGACTAGCAGTTCAAAGTATTTTGCTTGGCAATAGAAGTGAGTTGACTTTAGATTTTTCTGACTATGCTTATACTGACAAGAATTTGATTTCAGTTTACAAATGTCCGAACTGGGTTTTCGCCGCCAGATATTGTAATTCAACTTGGTATGAGATTTCGGATAAGTTTGTTTCTTTGACGGGAGATGAGGTCTATGTTAATGCTTCTGGTTATAGTGGGGCTTATGCTATTGTTCAGAAAGAGAAAGATGTTGCGCCTACTAATGAGACTGGGGGCGAGACTACTCCGACTACGCCATCAAGCGGTGGTGGAGGTGGCGGGGGCGGAGGAGGTGGTGGAGGTGGCGGGGGGACTGCTCCTCCTGGATTTGAAGTAAAGACAGATTTAATCGAAGCTGTTTTAGCACCTGGGGAAAGTAAGATGTATTCGGTCTGGGTTAGCAATAATAAGAATGCGGTTTCTACTGCGAAGTTTAGGGTAGAGGGTCCTGTTTGGGAATTTGTTCAGTTGGAGTCTAGTGAAATTGTTGTACCTGGTCAATCTACTGCTTCTATTCAATTGAAATTATTTACACTTCAGACTACGCAAATGGGAATTTATAATGGTAATATTTTTGTTACGATGGATGGGGTTGAGAAGAAAATTCCAATTACGCTTCTTGTTGCCGACGAGAATGCCTTGATGGATGTTAAGGTTGAGGCGATTACTAAGGCTATTGCTCCGAAAGATAAGTTGAAGTTTCACGTATCGTTATATAATGTTGGATTTAGAAAACAGTTTGATGTTCATTTGACATATAAGGTTAAGACAATTCAGGAAGAGGTTATTTTGTGGAATGAAGAGGAGTTGGCTTTAGAGAATAGTTTGTCGTTTATTCGTGTGTTTGATTTTGAAAATGAATTTGTTAATGGAACTCAGGACGGTTTGCCTTTGGGTCAGTATTTGATTGAGGTTGTTGCGACTTACGAGAATAGAACTGCGACTTCGGTTGATTCGTTTGTTGTTAGACAACCGATTGTTACGGCTGCTAGGCTTAAGGTTATTTATTGGATTCTTGGTATCTTGAAATGGCAGGCTGGAAAGCAGAGGTATTTGAAGGCTAATGTGAAGAATTTGCCTACTGGTAAGGTTTGGTTGGGAAAAGTTGCTGAGACTGATATCCCGGCTATGTTTAGTTTTGACGATTTAAGTACGCACATGATTGTTGCGGGTTCTACTGGTTCTGGCAAGTCTGTTTCGGCACAGGTATTTGTTGAAGAGGCTTTAAAGAATAAGTTATCTGTTGTTGTGTTTGACCCTACGGCACAATGGACTGGTTTTGTGAGACCTTGTAAAGATGATAAGTTCTTGGCTAATTATAAGAAGTTTGGGATGAAGCCTGATGACGCTCGGTCTTTTCCTGGTATGATTTATGAGTTTAGAGACCCTAAGGCAGTGATTGATATCCAGAAATTTTTGAACCCTGGCGAGATTACGACTTTCTCTATGGCGAAGTTGACTGTCGAAGAATTTGACCAGGCTGTTGCTAATGTAATTGGGACTATCTTTAAGCAGAATTGGGAAGAGTCTAGTCATTTGAAAGTGTTGTTGGTATTTGATGAGGTTCATAGGCTACTTGGGGATTATGGTGGTAGTGGAGCTGGATATAAGGCAATTGAAAAGGCTGCGAGGGAGTTTAGGAAGTGGGGTATTGGTATTATCTTGTGCTCGCAGGTATTGTCTGACTTTAAGGATACAATTAAAGGTAATGTGTCGACAGAGATTCAGATGCATACTAAGGGAATGGCTGATATTGAGAGAGTGTCGACTAAGTATGGACCTGAATATGCGGCTCGACTGACGAAGCAAGAGGTTGGTGTTGGTATGTTGCAAAATCCTAAGTACAATGATGGTAAGCCTTACTTTATTGCATTTAGACCTTTGGTGCATTCTCCGCATAAGTTGTCTGAGGCTGATTTGAAAGAGTATGCCAAGTATGGCGATATGCTAAATGAGCTTGAAGCTAAGATTGATGCCATTAAGAAAGGCGGGAAGGATGTGACAGACTTTGAGTTGGAGTTGAAGCTCGCGAAGGATAAGTTGAAGATGGGTCGGTTTAAGATGGCGGAGATTTATATTGATAGCTTGAGGGGGAGGCTTAAATGAAAATTAGAAATTTTCATTTGGGGGTTTGGGTGGCTTGGCTGATATTACTATTTTGTTTTGGGAATGTCTCAGGATTAAGTGTTGATGTTGCGGAAGATGTTTTGCTTTATCCTAATCAGGAATTTTATTTGATTATGACAATTGAAAATGCGGGAATTGAAAGTGCAGTTAATATTGTTGGGTATTCAGAAGAATTGAATGTCTCCTGGAATAGAAGTATTTTGTTGTTGAAGGACAGCGGTGTTAAGGTTGGGTTTATTATTAATCCGATTAAGGAAGTAGGTGAATATGAAATTGTTTGGACGGCTCGAGCAGAAGATGGCGAAAGTGTTGGGGCGAATACTAAGATTTTGGTTTCGGATATGGAAGGTGCGCTTGGGAAAGTAATTGGTTATTATGGTTTTGAGTTGGATGCTTTAGAAAATTCTAAAAGTGTTTATGCTAGTGATGCCAAAAAGAACATTGAAGTTGCACAGAATTTGGCTGATCGTGGAATGATTTTTGAGGCTAGTAAATATTTGGATTTTACCAGGGAGAGTTTGAAGATGGCAATTGAAGAAGAGAGCCCTGCGAAGAGTTCATCTTTTGATTGGGCTCGAGTTATTCGTATTTTGGGAGTTGGTGTGTTGATTCTGGTTTTGGCTATGTTAGGATTTTTTGTTTTGATGAGATTAGGGAAGAGGATTTTGGAGTTTACAAAAGGACTCGGCAGAAGAAATCAGAGATTAGAGATTAGGGGTGAGAGTGGTTTTGCTAAACCGAAATATGTTTTGGATATCGAAGAAGTGAGAAAGAAAATTAGGGATATTCAAGATGAGGATAGAAGGCGAGAGTTGATGATTGATTTGGAAAATTGTGAGGAGAAGTTTAGAATTGGATTGCCAATGCTTGGGCGGGCTTATTTGGAGAGAATTGGGCGAGCGGTGAAGAGGGAGAGGGGTTAGGGGTTAGATGTTAGAGATTAGATGATAGAGATTAGATGATAGAGATTAGAGATTAGGAGTTTAAAATCAGAATTTAAAAAATTTCTTTAGAGAATTGCCATCCATTCAAATTATTATAAAAAATAACCAGTAAATCAAGAGATTAACTGCTGTCATCGGGATCCCTATTTTTGCGAATTCTAGGAAAGTTATTGTTTCTCCAGATTTCTTTTCTGCGTTTTGGATTATAATGATATTGCTTGCAGCTCCGAATATAAGAAGATTGCCTGCTATGGTGCTTCCGGCGGCCAATACCATCATCTCCCTAGTTGTTGCTCCTGCATGAGAAAGCATTGGCAGGTAAAGTGCTACTAAGGGGACATTTGATATTAACTGACTTAACAAAATACTAATAACTAATATTATCGGGATTGAAAGAATATTTATGTTTAGAGTGGTTATGGTTGATTGAAAAAATCCGGTATTCCAAACACTCTCCATCAGTATAAACATAGCGGCAAAAAATATTAATGTGCTCCAATCTATTTTCTTTATTATAGAAATTCTTTCTTTACTGAATAGTAAAATCGGCAGTGCTGCTATAAATACGATATAGACTAATTTAAGGTCAAGATGTATATTTAGAAATGTCATTGCAATTTTTATAAATATTAATATTAGCAAGAGGGCAAGCGACATCTTAGATAACATTGCAAGTGTGCGATTTTTTATTGGCTCTTGAGAATGGTTTAATGAGACATTTGCAAATTGTTTTTTGTAAAAAAATTTCAGCAGGAAGAAAGCCGCTAAGAGATTTATTAGTGTTGGCATAAATAAATATTGTAAAAAAGTCAGAAATGGGTTATCGATATTTCCTTGTGTTGCAATAAGAAAATTTTGTGGATTTCCTATGGGACTCATGACGCTACCAATTGTTATTGCAAATGCTAGTGCGATTAGAAGAGCCTTTGGACTAATGCCATGTTTTTTGGCGAGAAGTATGATCATTGGTGTTCCTATGATTGCTAAAGTATCATTCATAAGAAGTGCCGACGCAAATCCCATTCCGAATAAAATTAGTAATAATAATTGGTTTGTATTTTTTGCTCTTCCAAATATTTTATACGATAGATGAGAAAGGTAGCCGCTCTCTTCAAGTGCAACGCCTATGACAAACATACTAAACAAAAAAAACATTATGTCTACATTTACCGACTTTAAGGCATTAAGTGGAGAGATTTGACCTGTTATTAAAACGGCAATTGCTCCGAAAAGCATTATCTGCCAAATCTGAAGTTTTATATTGCCAACTTGTCTAATTGCAATAAGGATAAGAACGATAACTAGAATTATTATTGGGATTATCATATTATCTATAATTTTTAGACTACTTAATAAATTTATTTGGGATAACTCTCGTTAAAGACAAGAAAACCTCGTTAGTTAAACTAGAATTAAAAATATAAAGTCTCCTTTGGATAATCTGTGATGGATTATAGACTTGGGAATTTGAAATTGAAGGCCAGAGTTTTTCTTGCTCCGATGCTTGAGCCTAATGATATTGCTTTTCGGTTGCTTTGTAGGCGGGCTGGATGTGGGTTGACTTGGACTGGGATGACTTCGGCTTTATCTAAGGCTAAACTTGATTTAGATGATAAGCCTGTTTTGCAGTTGTTTGGGAATTCTTCTCGTGGGATTAAGAGTTTTATGAAGGAATATGATTCTAGGGTTTCGGGTTGGGATTTTAATTTGGGGTGTCCGTCGAAGTTGTCTAAGAAATTGAAACATGGAGCTTGTTTAAATGATTTGGAAGTAATTGAAGATATTTTGAGAGTGATGAGAAGTTGTACTAGAAAACCATTGACTGTTAAAATTCGGAAGAGTGATTTGGCCTTTGATATTTTGAGGATTTGTGAGGAGATTGGAGTGAGTGCTGTTTGTATTCATGCTCGGACTTTGAGTCAGGGGTATAGCGGAGAAGTTGATTATGATTTTGCTTTGAAGATTAAGGAGAAGGCTAGTATGCCTGTTATTTTTAGTGGGGTTTCCAATCTTAATGATGTGGAGAAGATTTTGAGGGATTTTGATTTTGTGATGATTGGACGAGAGGCTATCGGGAGACCTGGAATTTTCTTGGGGCTTGAAAATAAATCTGGTCAACTCTTAAAAAATGGCACACGGACGAACACGGACGAACACGGACTAAAGGGGGACGAGGTTGGATTTGGAGAGTATTTGAAATTGGCTAAGAAATATGGGCTCTATTTTCGGCAGGTTAAATATCAGGCGATGAATTTCACGAAGGGGTTAGCGGACGGGAAGAAGTTGCGTGGGGATTTGGTTGGAGCGAAGACGACTGAAGATATTGAGAGGATTATGGGAAGGAAGGAATAATTTTATTGTAATAACTCTTTAATGATTACAATGACAAACTTTATAAAATATTTTTTGTATTGTTAATGGTGGAAAGTTATACTATTTCGGATAAAGGGAAAATACTGAATTCTTTGGGGCGAGAATATGTTGAGTCCATAACTTCTGACCAGTTTAATAAGGCTGGAAAATTTGACTTGCGTAAAAGGACTGCTCATCAAATTGAAATTGCAAATGAAGTTGTTGTTAGGTCTGAGTCGTTTGTTTATGTTGTTGCGAAGGAGATGCTTCATGGGAGAGGATGGAAAATGGGAGGAAATGGGAGGGTTTCTCTTAAGGGGTTTAATGTAGGGATGAAGGAATTGGTCCCCGAAGGAATTATTTGTGTATTGGAGAATTTACATAATTATAATCCTGAGAAATCTGGGATGACTACTTTTATTGGATATCAAGTAGCTAGTCGGATGTATGATATGGGAATGAAATATACTGATATACCACTGAGTAGAAACGATTTTGTAAGAGCTAGATCGGCGGTTAAGAGAGCGATTGAAAATGGGGATAATTTGCAGGAAGCTCTATTCTCGAATTTTATTTTTGAAAGAGGCGAGCGAATGGATAGAGGGGCGCTTGGGGCGCTTGCGCTTGGGACAAATATGGCTTCTGCTCGAAATATTAATGGTCCTGCATTTTTGGATAATCCTTATGGCGATTCCTGGGAAAGTGTTTATTTGGGGGATAATGCTTGTGGACCAGAAAAATGTGTCGAGGAATTGGATATTGTTGAGAAAGTTAGGGGTGTTATTTGTAGCTGTAATCTTTCTGAAAGGGATGTGGATATTATTGAAAGTCATGGGAGAGGGATTACTTTTAAGAAATTATCTGAAAAATACGGGATTGGTATTGAAGGAATTCGGATGGCTGAAAAAAGGGCTAGGAAAAAATTAAGGAAACCACTGGAAGCCCTTGTTGTTTGACGATAAGAATAAATAGGGTTTTTTGTTTGTGGGATTATGGTTTGGAAGGTGGCTGCGGTGATGATTATTTTTATGATGGTGATTTTTAGCGTTGCTTTGATGTTTGATAATTTGCCTAGGGCGCCTATTGAATTGAAGGTTAATTATATTGAGCCCAAAAATGTTGGAGCTGTGGTTGATTATGGTGCGGTTCCGATTTTTGCGGAGAATTTGAGGTTTAATCATAATTTGATTTCGTATTGGATTGACGAAGATTGTGATAAGGTGAGAAGAGATGATATGGTTGCGGCGTTTAATATTTTTTCTAGCGAGGTTAAAGTTATTGCGTTTTATGAAGGAAATGGAAGTTCTGATATTAAGGTTGAATGTTCTAATGATTTTGTTGAATTGGGTGATGAGTTGTTTGCGGCCGGAGAAGGCGGTCCGTCGAGGATTATTAACACGAGTGGATTTAAGGTGATTGAAGAAGGGAAAGTGATTTTGTATAATGGGGAGGATTGCGTGTATCCTATTGTTGCTTTGCATGAGCTTGGACATGTTTTTGGATTTGACCATTCTCCAGATATTAGGAATATTATGTATAACACTTCGAATTGCTGGCAAAGAATGAGCCCTGACATGGGGAAGATTATGAGAGAGCTTTATTTGGTTGAGGCTTTGGCGGACGCGCGAGTTGAAAGTGTAAATGGAAAGATTCAAGGAAGATATTTGGATTTTAATATTTCTATTTTAAATGAGGGGCTTGTGAGAATAGATGGCATTGATTTAACTGTTATTGCCGACGGTGAAATTGTTGATGTGGTTGATTTGGGTGATATTGAGATTGGTTATGGGAGAACGCTTAGAGTTGAGAATATGCTGCTAGATGGAAAGGTTGAAGTGATGGAATTTGCTGTGGATTATTCAGATAAGGTTTTAGAGTTAAAAGAAGATAATAATCGAGTTGAGATGAAGATTTGAGGAAAGGGAAATTTTTAAAAAGGGTGATTAGATTTTTTTGGGATGATTAAAACAAATAGAAAATCTAGTGCTTTCTTTGAGGTAAAATACGAGGGAAGGACTACTTGGAAGTTTGAATATTTTCCAGATAATTCTAGTAGTGGAGATAAGAGCTTGAAAGTTTTAGAATATTTTCCCGCAACTGATGTTACTTTTAAGGATAGTATTGTTAGAAAAGACGAAGACATTATTATCGGTGGAATTGAAAAATATGGACGAAGCGAGGTTCTTGAGGATCTTTCTTCTTCTTATAAAAAACAAAATGCGGCGTTCTCTGAGAAATTGCCTTCTGGAGTTTTGGAGTTGATACTTTCTGCAATAGATTATTATGAGTTGAAAACCGAGGGGAAGCCTCATGATAGATATTGTGTTAGGCTGTAACGAAATGTTGCTGGGAGAAAGACGCTGGGAAATTGAATATAATTCTTATTCTTATCCATGTGAGTTAGATAAAGAAAGAGGTGCGGTTGATTCTAGTATGGTCATTAGGGAAATATTTCCCGATAAAGACGGATTTAATTCTGGAGCGATTAAGTCTTTCCAGGATGTTATATATTTGACTGAAGATGGAATAGGAATAAAGTTTGGAGGAAAATTTGGATATAGTCCTGTCTTTGATGGTTTTGCTAGACTAGAAAATAAAATAAGGGATGATATTGTGGAAAGTTTATCTTCAGAAGCAAGAGAGTTGCTGGAGAGGGGAATTTCTTATTATGATAATCTAAGGAAGAAGAAATACGGGCGGTGAATTTTGTATTCTTATTTTAAAAAATCCTTGCAATCTCAATAAAACTTAAAAGCGAACTCCTGTTTTCTTTGTTATGAAAGAGAATTTGGAATATACACATATATTGAAAGCGTTGATGGAGTTGCCGTTTCAGGTGGGGCGGACACTTTTGATTGATTTTTTGGTTGGAGATTATTCTAATAAATCTATTAGTAAGAATAGGCTTGATGAACTTGATAATTTTGATAGCTTGTCTTGGGATAAAGGAAAAGTTGCGGGGGAGATTGATAGGTTGATTAGTAATGGAATGATTGAGATGGTTGTGAGTGATTATAATAGGTTTGTCAAAGTTTTGCAATTGACGATTCGTGGGAGAAATGAAATTACGCATCCTACACTGGAAGCGAAGAGGCTTGGGAATAGAGTTGATTTTTCGGAGAGTAAGATTGAGGAAGAGGATAAAATTAGGTTTGAGAAGTATCGGGATTTTTTGAAGAAGTATAATGACGAGCAGAAAAAGGCGATTGTTTCTGGGGCGCGGAATTTGCTTTGTGTTGCTGGAGCTGGAACTGGGAAGACTACGGTTTTAACTAAGAGGATTGAATTTCTGGTTAAGTATCGAAATGTTGAGCCTGAGAATATTTTGGCGATAACGTTTACGCGAAAGGCTCGGTTAGAGATGAAGAAGAGGTTGGATGATTTGGGGATTTTTGGAGTGAAAGTTCATACATTTAATTCTTTTTGCGAGAGGATTTTACAGAAGCATGGGGCGGAAATTTATGGTCGGGCGGTTCGGGTGCAAAGTTATAGCGATAAAATTTTGGCGATGAATATGGCGGTTGCTACGATGGGGCTTGATATGGAAGTTGTGGTTGATGAATATTTTAGTGCAGGACAGAAAAAGTTTCGGACTAGCTCGCAATTGTCTAATGCTTTCATGAATGATTGTTTTGCTGTGATGGATTATTTTAAGGTGAGCGGGAAAAGGGATTATGATTGGAGTCGAGATGTTGCGGGGAAGGACCGGGTTAATGCGGAGAGGATTTATCGGATTACTCGATACTTGAAAGAGCATATGGAGGTTCAGGGTTTGCGGGATTATAGTGACCAAATTATTGATGCTGTCAATTTTTTGAAGGCGAATCCTGACAAGGTTCCTAAATTTGAACATGTCTTAATTGACGAGTATCAAGATGTTAATGCGTTGCAGATTGAATTGATTGGGCTTTTGAAGTCGCCGAATCTTTTTGCGGTTGGGGACCCGCGGCAGTCAATTTTTGGATGGAGAGGTAGTGATGTTTCTTTTATTTTGAATTTTGAATCTGATTTTGGGAAGAAGGTGAACTCGGATAAGGATAATATTGAGATTGTGCATTTGAAGAGGAATTATCGAAGTTTGCCTAAGGTCGTTGAATTTATGAATCATGCTATTCGTGAGATGAAGTTGCCGGATTTAGAAGGGCATCTTGAAGGTGATGCGAAGATTAGGATTTTGGATTTTGCAGATGAGGATGCGGAGAGAGAATTTGTTTTGAGAGAGATTGAGGATTCGGATTTGGTTGGAAAGGTTTTTGTTTTGGCTCGGACGAATAAGATTTTGCTTGAGCTTAGTCGGGCGATGAAGCTTCGTGGTATTGCGCATATGGTTAGAGCGGATGACTCTAATGGCGGAGAACAAGGAGTGGAAGACAAGGAACAAGAGGTCACTTTGGCTACGATTCATGCGATTAAAGGTCTTGAAGCTGGACGAGTTTTTATAATTGGAGCGAGTGAACAAAATTTTCCTTGTAAGGCGAGTGACCATCCTGCTGTTGAGATGGTGAAGATGGATGACTATGACCGGGAAGAAGAGGAGCGGCGATTGTTTTATGTTGCGGTTTCTAGGGCGAAGAGAGAATTGGTTGTGACGCATACGAAGAAGGCGACTTATTATATAACTAATGAGATGCGTAATCTTGCTAGGGACAAGGAACAGGGAGTAAAAAGTAAGAATGATTTTGAAGAGGCGGATGAGGGGTTGGTTGGAGAATTAAAGAGTTGGAGGAGTGTTGTTGCGGAGGAGAGAGGTGTTCCGCCTTATGTTATTTTGCCGAATGCAACTTTAGATGAAATTGCTCGGATGATGCCAGTTAATGCTCAGGAGTTGATTAAGATTTCTGGGATTGGACCAGAGAAGTTGATGAAATATGGGGAGAGGATTTTGGAGATTGTTTCGATTTTTAGTGGGGGGGATTCTGAGATTAGGGGTTAGCTGTTAGGGGGCTTGAGTTTGAATTGGCACGGATTTTTTTTGGATTGATTGTTAATTATTTAGCCGCAGATTACGCAGATTACGCAGATTTTGTTTTTGGATTTTGTTAATTATTTAGCCGCAGATTACACGGATTACACGGATTTTTTATTAATTCTTTACTGGGACTGCTGAAGAGAAATTTTAATTAAAATGAGTTTGGGAAAAATATGATTTATATGTTTAATTATAATGACCTAATGTCCTTTAATATCTTCGACCTTGCCTCTTTGGATAATATTATTTCTCTGCTTATGATATCTCCTGTCACAGAGTTATAATCGGTTATTATTTTATCTAGACCTCCTGAGCCATGTGTATCTGAATGGTATATTTCTTTATATGTTCTTCCCACGGCGCATGAAATTTTTTGTTCTAATTTTAGATAGGTTGTTTTTATTTTTTGCAACATGATATTTTAAAAAAACTATTACTTATATTCTTTTATATTTTGAAGATGTTCGGGAAAAGGTTTATATTTGGTTTGTTGTTTGGAGAACATATGGAAAGGAAGAGGATGATTTATTGGGGGGTTGGAGTGGCTGTTGTTTTGGTTTTGGTTTTTAGTTTTGGATTTGTTGGCAATGGTCCTAAAAGTCCGGTTGATGAGATTCAGACTCCTGAAAATACTGCGCCGATTCCCGCTGCTGCTCCTGCGCCTGTCCCTACGCCTAGCGTTCCACAACCTGTTAACTTTGGAAATTATAATATTGATTACATGAATGATAACATTAAAGCTACACTTGTGAGGCAAGCGGGGACGAGTGGCAAGACTGCTTTTTATTTACCACCTACTGGATATATTAATGTTTCAAGGGGGACGAAGTATGGAGTTGCTTGGCTTGTTCAGAATGTGAACCCAAAGATCCCCGAGGGAAGTGAGTTTAGTTTTAATTTTGCAGTTGATCCGACTTCGGTTGGAAATTGTGGAGTTAGCGCAAAAGTTGCTCAAGGTTGGATTGAGAGAGGGATGGCTAGCACGGGGATGATTAGTGGGCGGTGGAGACAGGATTGGAATGAGTGGTATGATGCTATGACTATTTATTTTGCGTTTCCTTCTGATGTTAAAACGTGTAACATTAAGTATAATTTTGTGATTACGAAAGATGGCGTGGCTTATGATTCGCGGGTGTTGGAGTTTAACTTGATTTAAAAAATAGTTTGGAATTACTACTACGAAGATTTTTAAACTCTTAAGTCTTTTTTGGTATATTAAATGAAGAATATGTTAGTGTTCAGGTATAAAATGGACGAATTCTACAGATAAAAATGGTATACGAAAAAGCAAAGCAAACGCCGATTGGAGATGTTGGTGAGAATTTTCTGAAAAAGGAAGTTGTAGTTTTGGGACTGATTGAGCGAATTGCACAGACTGGTGGTCCGACTGTTTTTGGGATAGTTGATGGGACTGGAAGTTTATCTTTGAAAGGATTTGTTTCACCTGGGGTTAGAGCTCATCCTGAAATTGTAGAGGGAGATTTTGTTGAGGCTTGGATTAGAGTTGATGAGTTTCAAGGTGAGATGGAAGGGAATATTTTGAAGATTAAGAAGAAGGTTGGGGAAGAAGTTGAGGCGATGAAGAAGCATATTGCGTATCAACAAAGAGAGAGGGCGAAAGTTGTTAATGTTAATTTTATGTTAGAAAATCATATTTTGGAAAAGTTGAGGGCTCCAATTTTGAAGGCGGCTGAAGAAATTAGGCTTGCTGTGATTCAGGGTCGGCCGATTATTGTTAGGCATCATAATGATACTGATGGCTATTGTTCTGGGTTCGCGTTGGAGCGGGCGATTTTGCCTTTAGTTGAGAGGCAACATAGTGCACCTAAAGCTGCTTGGGAATATTTTAAGAGGGCTCCTTCGACTGCTCCTTATTATGAACTTGAGGATTCGATTAAGGATACTGCTATGAGTTTGCGGGACGTTGCGAAGTTTTCTGCGAAAATGCCTTTGATTATTATTGCTGATAATGGTTCTTCTGTTGAGGATTTGATGGCGGTTAAACAGGCACGGATTCATGGGGCTGATGTTATTGTTATTGACCATCATGATTTTGGGGAGAAGGATGTTATTAGCGCGGAAGTTTTAGCTAATATTAATCCACATTTGGTTGGGGAATCTGGAACTCATATTTCTGCTGGAATGCTTTGTGCCGAGATTGCTAGGTTCATTAATGAGAAAGTCGAGAACGTTTCCCAGATTCCAGCTCTCGCTGGTTATGCCGACAGGATTGAACTTGGGAATAATGATTTGATGGAAAAGTATTTGGCGATTGCTGGAAGGGAGGGATATGATAAGGAACTGCTTAAGGATATTTCTTTGGTTATTGAGTTTGTTTCAACGAAGGTTCGGTTTATGGAAGCGCGGGAATATGTCGAAGTTTTATTCGGTGAGCCACGGGACAAACAGAAAAAACTTGTTGAATTGATGGCACCTTATATTCGAGAGCTTGATCGGAAAGGTTTGGCTATTGGTAAAGTTGCGGCTGAGGTTGAAGTTCTAGGGAATGTGACTTTGCAGACGATTGATATTGATAAGAGTTTTCCTGGGTTTGGTTTTTTCCCTAAGCCTGGTCGAGCTACCGGATTATTACATGATTCCCTTAAGAATGAGGGCGTGATTCGATTAGTTTCTGCTGGGGTTATGGCGACTGCTGTGACTTTTAGGGCGACTGATGAGTCTGGTTTTTCTACACATGAACTGATTGCGGAATTGAGGAAGGAGTTGCCGAATGCTTTTGTTGAGGGTGGCGGGCATAAGAATGCTGGAACGATTAATTTTATTCCACGAAAAAAGGCAGAGGTTTTGGGAATTGTTAGGGACTTTATCGCTCGTATAAACTAGGCCTAACTTTTTTCTTGACGATATAGTTAAAGTTAATAAAGTTTCAATTCGTTATAAATAAATGAAATCGGTGAAAAAAGGCTCGGTGAAAAAGATTTTTATTGACGTAAAGGAATATTTTGTTTTGCGGAAAAAGTTTTTTTATGTTTTGGGTTTGATTGTTGTTATTGGAATTGTTATTCTATTTGGGACTAAAATATATTTGGCTTTTAACTTGTTGATTGGGAACGACGCCCTAGTTAGGCTGACTGCTAGTGATCAGGATTTGTTTTTGTCTAATTCTGAATCCGTCGAGATTGAATTTGATACTTATGTTTCTGCGAATCCTTTTTGTAAGTCTAGTTGTGAATATAGTTTGAAAGATTTGTCCAGTGGCGAGGTTTTAGATAGAAATAGTTTTGATACAATAGTCACCAATCCTAGTTCGCAGAAGTATACGCTTTATGCTCCTGACAAAGGTGAGGGGCAAAAACTTTATAGGTTTGGAGTAAGTTGTGTGAGTAGCGAATCTGGTTTTTGCGAAACGACAGGAGAAGCGATTGAGAAAAGTTTTATTGTTTCTTTAAATTATAATCTCAGCGAAGAGCAATCTGTTTTAAGAGAAGTAGCTATTGAGAAGTTGAATAGGACGATTGAGGATTTTGTTGCATTGAATGTTTTGGCTTTAGAGAATAAATATTTGTTTGAGGTTTTGTCTAATAGGACTTTGACGAAAGGGCTTTTGAAAATTAATTTAACTGAGATTGAAGTTAAAATGAATGAGAGTTTGAATGAGTTTAGACATTATGAATATGGCGGGGTGATTAGTGATGTGGTTAATCTTTCTAATAGGACTCTTGTTGATGAGAATTTGCGATTGAGACTTGAGGTAGATGATTATAATAATTTTGTTTTGTTGGTTAGAGAAGAAGAGGCGAAGTTGATTGGGCTGAGTTTAGAAAAGAATATGAGTGATTACGACGAGAGTAATGTGGCTATGCTGATTTTTGAATATAATGCTTTTTTGAGTTCTCTTAATTCTTCTATCGATGTTAAGAAGAAAACACATGAGATTGGAACTTTGGTTGCTAGGTCTGATGAGATTTTTTTGAGCCTAGATAAATTAAATGAAAGTGATTTTGTTTTTGATAAAATTAATTCTTCCACTCTTGAATTTATTACGATTAACTTTAGTGATAGCTATGAAAGTAATTTGTCTATCTTGCCAGAGGATTTAATATGTAGTTATGACGGTATTTATGGGACTTGTTGTGATGAGAGTTGTGCGAAAGATTCGGATAAATATCCCGTGATTTTGCTTCATGGGCATTCGTTTAATAGTGCCATTTCGGCAGAGAAAAGTTTGGGGGATTTGCAAAGGATACGTGAGAAGTTGTTTTTGGATGGGTTTTTAGATGGAGGAGATTTGATTTTGAGGAGTGGGAATGATTTTGAAACTTTCAAGAAAACTAGAGAAAGAATAATTTTTTCGGTGAGTTATTATTTTGATATTTACAAAAACACCGAAGAGACTATTGTCCTTGAGACGCAATCTGATAATTTGGACAGTTACGCACTGAGGTTAAATGAGATAATTAAGGAAGTTAAGGCAGAGACAGGGAAGGATAAGGTTGTTATTGTCGCGCATAGTATGGGCGGCTTGGTTTCTAGAAAATATCTTCAGATTTATGGAGAGGATGATGTTGCTGAATTGATAATGATTGGAACTCCGAATCATGGAATTGATGGTACGACTTTATCTGGTTGCTCTATTTTGGGCGAAGATAAACATTGTGCTGATATGGATGCGAGGAGTTTATTTATGAATAAATTGGACTATGGCGTGACCCCAAAGATTCCTGTTGAAAACATAATTGGAATTGGATGTGATACATCTGGAGGAAATGGCGACGGTGTTGCGAAAAATTCAAGTGTTTATCTTTCTTGGGCTGATAATTATTATGTGAATGGGACTTGCGAGGGATTTGAATATTTGCATAATAAGATGATTTTGCCGGGAAAGTATCCTGAGGTTTATAATTTGGTTCGGGGATTTATTTTAGAAGAATAATTTTTCTATATATTCAAACTACTGCCGTTTGCATTTATCCATTTTTTCTTTTGCTTGTATTGTGGGTCAATAGACTTTACTATATTCCAAAATCTTTTGGAATGGTTTGGCTCTATCAAATGACAGAGTTCATGGATTATTACATATTCTAAGATTTCTATTGGAGCTAAAAGAAGTCTTGTTGAGATGTTGATTTCTTTTTTTGTGGAGTTGCAAATTCCCCATCTTGATATCGTGTATTTGTAAGATATCTTATTAATTGGCTTATTGACGTGGACTGTGTTTAGTCTATGGACGCGGGATTTTAATTCTTCTAAGTGATTCTTTGCTAGGAGTTTTTGAAGTTGCTTTGAGATATATTTTTGCTTGGCTTGTTCGTCGTGAGAGTTTGATATTTTAAGAATTATGTAAGAACCGGAAATTTTTGAGAAGTTTTTTATTGAATCCCTGTGCTCAATTTGGAGTTTGTAGATTTTAGAATGTGTTCTTATTAGGTGATTGTTTTGGTATATTGGAGTTTTTGGGACTATGGTTGGTTTTGATTTTATCTTTTCTATTGCCCAATCAAGAAATCTTTTTCCCTCGGATTCTCTTTGGAAGGAACTTAGATGGCGAGGGATTCTTATGTTGATGCCGGTTTTTGTAATGGAAACTCGGACCGAACTTCTGCGCTCGATGTGAGTTGTGACTGTGTATATGATGTCGTTTATTCGGATTTGGGTTTTTTGTATTGTCATGGTTACTTGAGATATTTTATTGTTATTTTAGCCGAAGATTTCCCTTATTGTTTCTGCATCAATTGATTTAGATAAACTTTTTTCAGTAGTTATTATATCTTCAACTAATTTCTTTTTGGATTTTTGCAAGTCTAGGATTTTTTCTTCTATGGAATCTTTTGCTATCATTTTGTAAACGAAAACTGATTTTGTTTGCCCGATTCTATGAGCTCTGTCCATTGCTTGCATTTCTACTGCTGGGTTCCACCAAGGGTCTACGATAAAGACATAATCGGCTGATGTTAAATTGATTCCTACACCTCCGGCTTTTATGCTAATTAAGAAAGGTCTAGGGGATTTTGACTCTTGGAATTCTTTGACTATTTGCTCTCGGTTTTTGGAAGCTCCGCAAAGATAAGAATATTTTACCCCTTTCTTTTCTAAATCTTCTTTGATTATGTCTAACATTTTTACAAAAGATGAGAAGACTAAAACCTTGTGTCCCTCTGATAATATTTTTTCTACTTCCATCATTAGAAGGTCAAACTTTCCGCTTGTTCCTTTGTAATTTGGATCTATCATTTTTGGATGTAGACTAAGCTGTCTTAATTTTGTTAGTCCTTGTAATATTTTCATACGTGATTTGTTTAAGCCTTTGTCTTTGATGCTTCTTGATATTTCTGAGCTGTAATAATCTTTCCATGTATTGTATATTTTTGCCTCTTCTTCTGAGAAATCACTTTTCAATGTCATTTCTGTTTTCTCTGGAAGTTCTTCTGCAATGACCTCTTTGTTTCTTCTTAACAAAAATGGTTCGATTAATTTTGTTAAGTTTCCCGCTACTGTTTTGTCTTTTTCTACTTCTATTGGAATGACGAAATTTTCTTTGAAGGATTCATAAGTTCCTAGATATCCAGGGGAAAGAAAATTGAATATGCTCCAAAGTTCTATCAGATTGTTTTGAATTGGAGTTCCTGATATTGCTAATTTGTTTTTTCCTTGCAATTCGGAAACTGTTCTCGCGTTGACGCTTTGAGGGTTTTTTATCGTATGTGCTTCGTCAAGAATTATGTATTCAAATTCTTCCTTTGCAAAAAGTGCTAAGTCGTTTTTTAAAATTCCATAAGTAGTTATGATTATGTCTGTTTCTTTTAGGATTTTTAGAAATGGCTTTTCAGACTTTTCTCTTGTGGCGCTGTAATGAATGTAGGCGCTTAGTCCTGGAGTGAATTTTTCTATTTCGTTTTTCCAGTTAAACACTAAGGAAGTTGGAACGACTACTAAGAATGGGTTTTTCGCCTTGCCTTCTTCTTTTATTTTCTGTAATAAACTTAAAGCTTGAAGTGTTTTTCCAAGTCCCATATCATCTGCCAGGATTCCATTGAAGTCATAATCTCGAAGAAAATTTAGCCAATCATAACCTGTTTTTTGGTATTCTCGAAGTTTTGCATTTAGGTTTTTTGGAAGTGTCGCTGAAGAAATTTTGTCAAAACTTTTTAACTTGCCTACTGTTTCTTTTGTTTTGGCGTCTATATCTGTTTTTTGAGATAATTGGATTAGGCTTTCTAAAACTGACATGTGATATTTTGATAACTTTATTCCTTTATTGTCTATGGAGAAAAGCCCGCGATATGATCGAAGTGCGCTTATCCAATCTTTTGGAATTACTCCTTTTTCTCCATCTAATAAATCTACAAATCTTTTGCCTTGAAAAACTGCCTCTAGAACACTCTCCATTTGGACGGAATCTTTTCCGAATCTGACTTCTCCTTTAATATTAAACCAGTCTACATCATTTCTGACCTCCATCATCATGCTGGCTTTTCTTTTTGAAACTTTGAAGTTGAATAAGTTTTCTTCTCCTAAAACTTTTACTCCCAATTCAGTTATAGCTGGAAGTGTGTGCACTACGAAATCTATTAAATCTCCTTCGAGCTTGAACTCATCGTATCTTCTGGAAGTTATAATCTCATATTTATTTAGAATTTCTGCAACTCGATTTTCTTCTTCTATGTCACGAGAAACATCATAAATTGTATCTTCGCTTACTAAAATTAATTCTCTTGTCGGGGAGAAATAATCTATTTCCCTTCCTCCGTAATCAAACCTTAAATTTATTTTTATTTCATTTCCGGTTCTTTCAAGACAAAGTTTTGATTGTGGGATTAGGGATTTTTCTTCTCTTTTTAGTTCGTCTGAAACGTTGAATTCAAAAGCATTTAGGATTTTTTGATAGTATTTTGAGAAGAATGTTTTTAATTCGCTTTCTTCTAGGGCTATTTCTTTTGGGAAACTAATAATGTTTTTTACTGCGTTTAAGTCTGAGGTTTCTTTGTGGCAATAAAAACATCGTTCTTTGTCGTCGAAAATCCATAAGCTGTTTAATCCTAGCTCTGAGAGTTGCATGTTAACTAGATTGCATTTTCTTTTTCCTGAGACGAAGAAAGGTTTTATTGTGTAAGTTTTGTCTTGATTTCTTGTGGCTTCCCATGTGATATGGAAAGGTTCTTTTGCGAAAGTTGCTCCGATGATTAGCTCTTGTTCTTTGAAATAAAGTTCTTTGAAAATTGGCATCATAAGGTCTGTGTTTGAGTCATAGAATTTTTCTTTTGAGAAGCCTTCTGCCAAATGACTTTTTGCTGCGTTTTCTTCTGTTATGATTAGGCTTAGTAAATCTTTTACTTCTTTGCTTATTCTTAATTTTTTAAAATCGAAATCTTTTCCTGTGAATCTCATAGGTGCAGAATTTGAGCCGTCTTTTTTTACTACGCCTCTTTGAAGTGTTAGGCTTTGAGAGGTGGCGCTGAAATTTTCAAAGTTGAAATAGATTATGTTTCTTTTATCTTCTTCGCTGATTTTTGGAAATAATTCTTTGAAGTAGTTTATTCCTCCTTGGTTCTTTTTTTCTGTTTCGTGTTTTTTTAGAATAGTTTTTGCTTTAGAGTTGAATTCGTTTTTTTCTTTTTTTAGCATTTTGTATAGGAGGATTGCTCCAGCGTGAGCACAGGCTTTGCTTTCGGTTTTATGCGGGCATGTGCAGTAGTGGAACATTTTGTCGTTGATGACTTCGATGCTTACGTCATATGATTTGTTGCCTGCTCGGATTAGGGTATTGTTTTCGTTTTTTGTGTCGATTCTTTCTTTTGAAATTTCTAGAGTTTTGAAAATTTTGATTGCCTCTTCTTGATTTTTTTCGTTTACGAAACTGATGAAGATTGGGATTAGTTCTTTTGTTAGCCCTAATTTTGATAAGTTGGCTTCTATTGTTTGGGATTTCTTAGTTGCAATTTGCTTGATATGGTTTTAGGACTTATAAGTTTGTGGGTAAGGTGGTATATTTTAATTAAATGGTTTGGACGTAAAAATGAACGCTCGCACCGGGATTTGAACCCGGGTCGCCACCGTTCTCCAAATGAATCTCGGAGAGATCCCGTGGTTGTTCAAGAGAACATGAAGTCGTTGTCTCATCGACTAGGACTTCCCACTGGTCTTGAGAGGGTGGAATCCTTGGCCACTAGACTATGCGAGCGTAAATGAAAAAGAACTAATTTGTTTTTAAAGTTACTTCTTTTTCATCGAGATTAGATTTTATAAATTAGAAATTAGATTGCTGGTGCAGCTTTGTTATTTTTATTTTAGATTAACCACTTGGCTTTGTTTTGGACTATTTTCCCGTCGAGAATTATTTTTGCATGACTCATGTCTTTTACGATGTCCCAGTGGATTATTGAGTCGTTGCCACCGCCGTTTGCTTTGTAGGCTGCTCCTAGTGCTAGATGGATTGTTCCTCCCATTTTCTCGTCGAATAAAAGATTTTTTGTGAACTTTTTTATCTTCGGGTTCATCCCTATTCCAAACTCTCCTACATAAGATGCATTTTCGTCTGCTGATAACATTTCTTTTAGGAAGTCTTCGTTTTTACTGGCTGAAGATTCTATTACTTTTCCATTTTCAAATTTTAGGTAGATGTCGGTTACTTCTTTACTCGACTCGATTGCTGGGTAGTCAAATTTTATCCAACCGTTTAGAGATTCTCTTACAGGCGCCATAAATATTTCTCCCATTGGGATATTTTCTCCGTCGAGGTCTGACTTTGCTAATTTGCCATGAATTTGAAATTTTAGGTCTACACCGCGCCCTATTAGATGGACTGATTTTCCTTTTTGAAATACTTTTAAAATTTGGTTCATTCTTCTTCCTATTGTTTTCCAGTCTTGGAGGCAGGCTCCGTAGACAAAGTTTTCATAATCTGTTAGCGACATTTCGGCTTCTTGTGCTAGGGCTTGGCAGGGGTAGGCGACTGAACTTCTTTGAATATGAGGTTTGCCGTTGCAGATGTAGGTTGAGATTGGTTTGACGATTTTTTGTCTGGCTGCTATTTTTTTGGGGTCGCAGTTGGCTAGACTACGGGTATTGGTATCTGTTAGTATACCTACGTATTTTTGGGCTTTCTTTACTTGGTAGTCGAAGGTGTCTGGGAATTTTTCTATTTGATGAGGCTTTGCGTGTTTGAAGAAGAATGGTGCGGTTTCTCTGATTGCGATTCGGAAGTCTGGGTGGGCGCCTCTTAGGATGACTTCTTTGTAGAGTGCCAAAAGGAAAGGTTCGGCTTCGACTCCGCCTGATAGGATTACATTTTCTCCTTTCTTGACTTTTAGTGCGTGATCGACTACAAGTTTCGCTAACTCGATTGTTCTTGGATCTGCCATTTTGAATTTACAGAAACAGTCTGTGGCTGATCACCTTATTGTTTGGGGAAATTTTGATTTTTAACCCTTTAGGTTGTTGATAATATTGTAAACGGAACAAATTTAAAGGTCGTATTTCTCTTTGGATATTGTTTATTCTTTGGGAGACACCATGAAACAGATACGAATTAAGGGAGCACGAGAACACAATTTGAAAAATGTGAGCATTGATTTGCCACGAGAGAAGTTTGTAGTTATTACTGGGCTGTCTGGTTCGGGGAAGTCTACTCTCGCATTTGATACGCTTTATGCTGAAGGGCAGAGGCGTTATGTTGAATCGCTTTCGGCTTATGCTCGGCAGTTTTTGGGCGTTATGAATAAGCCTGATGTCGATTCTATCGAGGGGCTTAGCCCTGCTATTTCTATTGAGCAGAAGACGACGAGTAAAAATCCGCGGTCAACTGTTGGGACTGTGACTGAGATTTATGATTATTTAAGATTGCTTTTTGCTAGAGTTGGGACTGCTTATTGCCCTGAGCATGGTTGTAAAATTGAGTCGAGTTCTCCTCAAAGGATTAGTGACCGGATTGGGAATGAGGTTGAGGGGAATGTTACTATTTTGGCGCCTGTTGTTGTTGACAAGAAGGGGACGCATGAGCAGGTTATTTTGGGTTTGAATCGGGATGGTTGGGCGCGGGTTCGAGTTGATGGTGTGATTTATCGGACTGATGAGACGATTAAGATGGGGAGATATGTGAAACATGATATTGCTATTGTTGTTGATAGAGTTAATGTGACTGACTCTGGACGACTTAGTGAGGCGATTGAGAATGCGGCGAAGGTTAGCGAAGGTGGGATGATTGAAGTTCTTGATGAGAAGGGGAAGTTGCATATTTATTCTACTGTCATGGCTTGTCCTGAGTGTGGGCTTGCTTTTGAAGAGTTGCAGCCAAGAATGTTTTCGTTCAATAGTCCTTTTGGCGCGTGTGAGGAATGTCATGGGCTTGGCGTTAAGACTGAGTTTGATCCTGAGTTGATTATTCCTGACGAGGATGAGACGATAGCGGACGGGGCGATTAAGCTTTATGGGAAGATGGATAATTCTTGGAGGATTCAGCAGTTGGGTGCGGTAGGGAAAAGTTTTGGGTTTAATATTATGAAGCCGGTTTGTAACATGAGTGAGAAGCAATATGAGATTTTGATGTATGGCGACAAGAGGCCGATTTTTGCGAAGTGGTCTAGCGGAGCGAATATGAATATGGAAGAAGGATGGGAGGGTTTGATTCCGCAGTCGGAGAGATTGTATAAGTCAACTGATAGTGATTATCGAAGACGGATGCTTGAGAAGTTTCAGAGGTCTAAGACTTGTCCTAGTTGTGAAGGGAAGCGACTGAAAGAAAAGATTTTGTCAATTAAAATATTGGATAAGAATATTGTGAATGTGACTGAGATGTCGATTGGGAAGTGTGCGGAGTTTTTTGAGAACTTGAAGCTCTCTGATAAAGAGATGGAGATTGCGAATTTGATTTTGAAGGAGATTCGAAGTCGGCTTAGTTTTTTGAATAATGTTGGACTTGGATATTTGAATTTGTCTAGAACGGCTGGGAGTTTGAGTGGGGGTGAGGCGCAGAGAATTCGGCTTGCTACGCAGATTGGGGCGAACCTGATGGGAGTGATGTATGTTTTAGATGAGCCGTCGATTGGTTTGCATCAAAGGGATAATGCTAAGTTAATTGAGACACTGCATCGGCTTCGGGATTTGGGAAACAGTTTGATTGTTGTTGAGCATGACGAGGATACGATTCGGGCTGCGGACTATGTTGTTGATGTTGGGCCTGGTGCCGGGATTCATGGGGGCGAAATTGTTGCGGCTGGAACTCCGAAGGAAATTGAGAAGAATGAAAAGAGTTTGACTGGGAAATATCTTTCTGGTGAGTTGAAGGTTGAGACGCCACTTCGAAGGCGAGCGAGTAATAAGTATATTCGGCTGAAAGGATGTTCGGAAAATAATTTGAAAAATATTGATGTTAATATTCCGATTGGAATTTTAAATTGTATAACTGGAGTTTCGGGTTCTGGAAAGTCTACGCTAATGAATGAGATTTTGTATAAGGGAATGGAGAAGAAGTTGAATAAGGGATCGAAGATTTTGGTTGGGAAGCATAAGGAAATTTCTTTGGATGAGAAAATTGATAAGGTGATTGTGATTAATCAGTCGCCGATCGGGAAGACGCCACGGTCGAACCCTGCTACTTATGTTGGAGTATTTGATGAAATTAGGAAGTTGTTTGCTTCGACTAAAGAGGCGAAGATTCGGGGATATGGGCCTGGAAGGTTTTCGTTTAATGTCAGTGGAGGTCGTTGTGAAAGATGTAAGGGCGATGGGACGATTAAAATTGAGATGCATTTTTTGCCGGACGTTTATGTTGAATGTGAGGAATGTAAGGGAAAGCGGTATAATCGGGACACTTTGGATATTTTATTTAAGGGAAAAAATATTGCGGATGTTTTGGATATGAGCGTAGAAGAGGCATTGGTAATTTTTGAAAATGTTTCTTCTATTCATGGGAAGATTGAGACTTTGAAAAAGGTGGGGCTGGAATATATTAAGCTCGGGCAAAGTTCTACGACGCTTTCTGGTGGAGAGAGTCAGAGGATTAAGTTAACTAAAGAGTTGGCGAAAAGGGGAACTGGTCGGACTTTGTATATTTTGGATGAACCTACGACTGGGCTTCATTTTCATGATGTTAAGAAGTTGCTTCGAGTGATTGATAGTTTGGTTGAGAAGGGGAATACGATGGTTGTGATTGAGCATAATTTGGATGTGATTAAGACTGCGGATTATGTGATTGATTTGGGGCCCGAGGGCGGGGAAGGTGGGGGGACTGTGGTGGCAGTTGGGACTCCGGAAGAGGTGGTCTTGAATAAGAAATCATGGACGGGGAAATTTTTAGGGAAGGTTATGTAAGGAAAGAAATTTAGCCACAGATTACACGGATTACACGGATTTTATGGCGAGACAAGATTGTGGGAATGAGAGGGAGAGGGAGGCTGTGAGGGTTAGAGAGGAGTTGGAGTTGGAAGTTTTTGGGGAAGGTTATGTAAAGGAAATTGAAATATTTATTTTTGGTTGTTTCTGAAATATTCCCAGTCGTCATATTCTTGGCCGTCGATTATACATAGTCCAGATTGGGAGCCGTCTTCGTTTGTTTTGATTTTTGACTCTCCGCCTTGTTCGATGCAAAATGTTGCGGCTGGATTTGCAATTGCTACTGGGACTGTTTGTGAGTTTTCGTCCAGTGACTGTGATTTGAAACAAAATAAGGCTAGGGTTGTGATAACTGCTAAGGTTAATATAATTGCTAGTGTTATTAAGAAAAGTTTATTGTTTTTCATATTGTTTATTGTTTATTGTTTTTTATAAATCTTATTAAGGGTCTGATTTGAATTGGAGTATTGGAAATTTATGGATTATGAAAAGTATTTAACGTGTATTGTCTTTGCTGTGTTATGATAGATTTAGGGCATGCTCCTAAAAATCCTGGATGTTATTTGTTTAAGGATTCTAAGGGCAAAATTATTTATGTTGGGAAGGCGAAGGTTTTGGTAAACCGGGTTAAGAGTTATTTTCAGATATTTATTTAAAGCATATTCTATTTAGCATAATATGGGGAGAAAAAAGGGGTGTATTGGAGGTGCGGGAAAATTCATAAATGAAAAGCCGTGTGATGTGAAAAAAAATATTCGTTTTTTGGAGGAAACGCTAGATAATCCGAACTCTCAGGACCCTAGAACTTTTTCAGCTATATATTATATTTTATCGCGAGCGGAGAAAGCAAAAAAAGAATTATCCGCTGAGAAGGCTGATCATTTTTATAATCTCGCCAATAAAGTTTTAGACCGGATGGACGAAATTGGACATACGAAAGTTGACATATATGATACATGCCCACATCGACTTCTATCTGGGGACGAACAGGAGAAAATTAACTCTTTGCAAGGTCTTCTCTATAGAGCAAGTGATGGTAAATATGGAGAAAAACAAGCTGTATCTGGGATGACAAAATATAGTGGTGTTGTGGCTACTGTCGGACTTATTGGGGGAATGTTTTTGTTATCCTCTCACATAACAGGTAATTCGATTGCAAACTTATCCATCAATTCAACCTCTTGGGCTGGTAGCATATTGTTCCTTGCCGGATTAACTGCAAGTTTTTTTTGGATGAAAAGAAAAGTATATTTAAAATAAAAATATTAAAATTAATTTATTGGATTAATGTTTTAAACTTGATATTCTTCATATCATTATTATGAATTCGAAATACGTTTCTAAATTGCTATGCGTAAGGTGGGGACATGATTAATCTAAAGGAAATTCCTAAAAATCCTGGATGTTATTTGTTTAAGGATTCTAAGGATAAAGTTATTTATGTTGGAAAAGCGAAGAGTTTGGTAAACCGAGTTAAGAGTTATTTTGCTAAAGAGCACGAGTCTGTTAAGACTAATGTTTTGGTTTCACATATTGATTCTGTTGAATTTGTTGTTACGGATTCTGAGGTTGAGGCCTTGATATTGGAGAATAATTTGATTAAGAAGTATAAGCCTAAATATAATATTGACTTGAAGGATAGCAAGAGGTATGCGTTCGTGCAAGTCACGGGAGAAATGTTCCCGCGACTTTTGATTGCACGAAAGAGATTAGAGATTAGAGATTCGAAATTAGAAAGAGCTTCGAGATTTTATGGGCCGTTTGTTTCTGGGATGTCGAGAGATTATGTTTTGCATGCGCTTAGGAAAATTTTTAAGATTCGAACTTGCGTAAAGTTGCCTAAAAAAGTTTGTATGAGGTTTCAGATTGGACTTTGTTCTGGACCGTGCGAGGGGAAGATTAGCAAGACGGATTATTTGGAGAATGTTAAGAATGCCGAAATGGTTTTGAAGGGCAAGACTAAGGCTGTTGTTGAGATTTTGTCGAAGAGAATGAAAGGATTTTCTATTGACAAAGATTTTGAGAGAGCGCTTATTTTGAGAGAGCAGATTAGGGCGATTAAGGATTTGGGTGAGAAGCAGAAGATGGAGAGGGATAAGAAGTATGATGAGGATTTTATTAATTGGATTATTTCTGGAGATAAGGTATACTTGATTTTGTTTAATGCTAGAAGAGGTATACTAGAGAATAAGCAGTTTTTTGAGTTTGATTGGAGTCCTAATTTTTTGGAGGAATTTTTGGTTCAGTTTTATTCGGACTATGATTGTCCAAAAGAGGTTGTGTTGCCCGAAGATGTTGATTCTGGATTGAAGGAATTTATTGAGAGACTTGGCGGAAAAGTTGTTGTGCCAAAGATGGGAGAGAAAGTTAAGCTATTGGAGCTTGTGAAGAAGAATGTTGATTTGGCGGTTTTTGGGAATGTTGATAAGGTTAAGGAGTTGAAGGAGAAGTTGGGATTGATTAAGTTGCCTAGAGTGATTGAGTGTTTTGATGTTTCGCATTTGAGTGGGACTGATGTTGTTGCTTCGATGGTTCAGTTTAGGGATGGTGTTGCGGATAAAAGTAATTATCGGAAGTTTCGAATTCGTGGCGGGGATGTTAATGACGATTATGCTGCGATGAGGGAAGTTATCTCGCGACGATATCATCGCTTGGCGGAAGTTCGGGGGATTGGGAGTTCGGAAGCTCGGGATGAAAAAATGGAGGCCCCGGATTTGATTGTTGTTGATGGAGGGAAGGGGCAACTTGGGGTTGCGGTTGGGGTTTTGGAGGAATTGAAATTGGGAATTGAGGTTATTGGTTTGGCTAAGGCCGAAGAGACTGTAATCTTGCCAAAACGGCAAGATGGGGATTTGGGGGTATGGGGGCATGGGGGTTTGGGAAGAGAGGTTAGGCTAGATAAAAAGAGTGGGGCTTTAAAATTGTTGATTGAGATTCGGGATGAGGCACATCGGTTTGCGATTGGTTATCAGAGGTTGCTTCGGGGCAAGAAGATTCGGGAGTGATTGTTAACAAAAATTTCTTATAGTCTGAATTTCTTGCTTTTTTATGGAAATTGAAAAGCGAAAGTTTAAGTTGAAATCGAAGTTTAAACCTACTGGGGACCAGCCTGTGGCGATTGCTGGTTTAGTTGATGGGATCCGAGAAGGTAAGAATATGCAGACTCTTTTGGGTGTGACTGGGTCAGGGAAGACTTTTACGATGGCGAATGTTATTGCGAAGGTTGGGAGGCCTACTTTGATTTTGGCCCATAATAAGACACTTGCGGCTCAGCTTTATGAGGAGATGCGGGAGTTTTTTCCTGAGAACCGGGTTGAGTATTTTATTTCGTATTATGATTATTATCAGCCGGAGAGTTATTTGCCTGCGAAGGATCAGTATATTGAGAAAGATTCGGCGATTAATCCGCGAATTGAGATGATGAGGCATGCGACTGTTGCTAGTCTTTTGACTCGAAGTGACGTTATTGTTGTTGCGAGTGTTAGTTGTATTTATGGAATGAGTGACCCTAAAATGTTTCGGTCTATGGGGTTTCCTGTTGAAGTTGGCGAGAAGATTGGAAGGAAGGATTTTATTGGGAAGTTGGTTAGTGGAGCTTTTGAACGGAATGATTTGGATTTAATTCAAGGGCGCTTCAGAGTTAAGGGAGATGTTATTGATTTTATTCCTGGATATTCGGAAAATATTATTAGGATTGAATTTTTTGGAGATGAGGTTGAGAAAATTTTTGAGATTGATAAGGTGACTGGTGAGAAGCTTAGTGATATGAAGTATTTTCATGTTTGGCCTGCGCGTAATTATGTTGTGCCAGAGAGTGTTTTTGATAAGGCTGCTTTGGAAATTCGGGAACAGTTGAAGATTGACTTGGCTGAGATTAGCGATGAGTTGGTTAAACATCGGTTGAAACAGAGGACGCTTTATGATTTGGAGATGTTGAAGGAGACTGGGACTTGCAAGGGAATTGAAAATTATTCGCGGCATTTTGATGGAAGGCGTGAGGGTGAACAGGCTTTTTGTTTGCTTGACTATTTTCCTAAGGGGGATTTTCTTTTTATTATTGACGAGAGTCATCGGTCGGTTCCGCAGGTTGGTGGTATGTTTAATGGGGACCGGGCACGGAAGAAGAATTTGATTGATTATGGATTTCGGTTGACTTCGGCATATGACAATCGGCCGTTGAAGTTTGGTGAGTTTGAAAAGTATATGAAGGGGAATTCGACTGTTTTTGTGAGTGCGACGCCTGGGGAATACGAAGAGCGTTGCTCTTCTAACGTCGTAGAACAGATAATTAGGCCTACAGGACTAATTGATCCCGAGGTCGAAATTCGACCTATTAGTTCTACGGAGGGGCTCAGCTCTGCTGGAAGGGCTCGTGGTCGGAAGGGCTCACCTTCGGTGGAAGAGCTCAGCTGCGCTGGGGGCTTGGGGAATGTTGTTATTGTGCATGGGGCCAATCCTAATGATAGAGAGAATATGAAGAGGTATAGCTTGCCTGAGCAGAATGAAAGAAATTGGTTTCCTTGGATTAAGTCAGAACTTGAGAAAAAAGGTGCTGCCGTATTTACTCCTTTGATGCCTGAGAATTGGAAGCCTGATTATGAGAAGTGGAAGGCAGAGTTTGAAAAGATTGATGTTGATGAGAATTCTGTTTTGGTTGGGGCTAGTGCCGGTGCGGCTTTTTTGGTTCGGTGGCTTGGGCAAACTAAGAGGAAGGTTAAGAAGTTGATTTTGGTTGCGGCTGCTTGTAAGAACAAGGGGACGGAGGAATGGGAGGCTGAGGAGTTTTATGATTTTAAGATTGATAAAAAAATTTCAAATAGAGTTTCTGACATTGTTATAATTGAATCTTCTGATGATGCTAAGAGCATTAGAGAATCTGTTAAAATTTATTCTAAGGCGCTTGGTGTTAAGTCTGTTGTATTGAAAGATAGGGGACATTTTACAAACAGGGGGAATGGTGAGAACATGGAGTTTTCTGAGTTGCTGGGTGAGATTTTAGCCGCGAATGGACGCGAATCTTATGGGGGGCAGGTGAGGGATTGTTTGGTTGAGATTGATAAGGCTGTTAAGAAGGGGTTTCGGGTTATGCTTACGACTCTTACTAAGAGGATGGCGGAGGAGTTGACGGATTTTTTGGGGGAGAATGGGGTTAAGTGTCGGTATATGCATTCGGAGATTGATACGTTTGAGAGGACGGAGATTTTGCGGGAGCTACGGTTGGGTAAGTTTGATGTACTTGTTGGGATTAATTTATTGCGAGAGGGAATTGATATTCCGGAGATTGGATTTGTTGGGGTGCTTGACGCTGATAAGGAGGGGTTCTTGCGAGATAAGAGAAGTTTGATTCAGATAATTGGGAGGGCTGCTCGGAATTCGGAGGCTAAAGTTGTTTTGTATGCTGATGTTGTTACTGGGTCGATTAAGGAAGCGATTAAGGAAACTGAGAGAAGGCGGGCGAAACAGATTGCTTATAATTTGAAACATGGGATTACGCCGATGACGATTGTAAAACCTATAAGAGATAAGAAGATTGAGATTAAGGATACTAAGAGTATACCTAAGGCGGAAGTGAAGAATGTTATTATTGAGTTGGAGGCTGATATGAGGGAGGCTGCGGAGATGCTTGATTTTGAGAGGGCGATGTATTTGAGGGATAGGGTTAGGGAACTTAACAAGAGATTAGAGAAATAATTTTAACCACGGACTTCATGGACTGGCACGGACTTTTGAGGTTGGTGGAATATGTTGATTTGGGAAATAAAAAGGACTGTTAAAATATCTAATTTAATATAGTATCTTAAAGAATATAATTTTCTTGAAATAAAAAATGGGTCGAAAGAGCCTTTGCTTGTGGGCGCGGGCTCTTTCTATGTTACATTTTTTTGCTTAAGTTGCTGGCTTGGATTCTGATACCAAGTGAGGCGGTTTTGTCATTTGCTATCCTTTCCAGAGTTTTTTTTCTCTTTTTACCTCCAATGACTGCTAAAAATAGTGTAATGACTGTTATTGCCATTATTGAAATTATGGTAATTAAGAAATTGGATTTTTTTGGATTTTTATTCATTTTTTCTCCTTTTTGTAAGTTATGTGTAATATAAATTCTAAATACTAATATTCCGCTGTAAAAATTTTATTTTATATAGACAAGTCTAAGATAAAACTCTTTTGAAATATCTTTGACTTGGTATTTCTTCTCTTTATCCACGTATTTCTTGGGAATTACTAATCGTAATCGGTGGGACTCTCTATGTGGTGTGGATATTTTTTAATTTATACATTTTGTAGTGGTAACATGATTTAAAAGTTTTGGGGTTGGGCAAGTTATTATAGATTGAAATTTGAGGGAATCACCATTTACGGCCGCTCGGCAGACCCCTAATTGCGGAATGTTGGGGCCAAAATTTCTTATATGAATTCTGGAGGAATTTGTCTAACGATTTTTTCGAAGAAAAAATGTTAATGCTTTGATTAGAGGTGAGTTAAGGGGATTCCTAAGGCTGAGGTTGCTAATGTGATTATTGAGTTGGAGGCTAATATGCGAGAAGCGGCGGAGTTGTTGGATTGGTGAAGAGGGCTATGTATTTGAGAGATAGGGTTAGGGAATTGGAGAAGAGGCTTGACTAGATTTTAGGCGATAGAGATTAGAAATTAGATAGTGTTGTTGGTCACGAGATTACGCGAGATTTACACGGATTTTATTTTTCGTTTAAACCTACTTTGTAAATTTGTTTTAGTATTTCGTTTGTTTGTTTGTTTGTTTTAAATTTTAGACTAGAGATGTAGGTTTTTTGGATTGGAGATATTCCGCAAAAGGAGAGGGTGCCTTTCATTTGCTTGTAGAGTGGGTCGCCGACTATAAATTTATAATATAAAAGTGGAGCGTCCATTGTTGCGATTATTCTTGCGTTTCTTCCCTTTAGGAGTTTTTCGTATTTATTGCCACTAGGATTATTAAAGGCAAAAGTTGGGTGGAGGGTTCTTTCGATAAATCCCTTAAAGAGTGCCGGAGGGGTTGTCCACCAGATTGGGGTAAAGATTGTGATTTTGTCTGCCCAGAGAATTTTTTTTTGGGCGTCTAGTAAGTCGGGTTCTAGCGTTTGGATTTTTTTGTAACCTTCGTGGAGGATTGGGTCGAATTTTAGGTCGCCTAAGTATATTGTTTTTACTTGGTGATTTTGTTTTGTCCCTTTGATATATTGCCGTAAAAGAGCATGATTAAAGGAGTCTTTTGAAGGATGGGCGAGGATTGTTAGGATTTTCATTAGAGTTTAAGAGTAACATAGGTTATATATTTTTCTTAAGATAAGTTTTTTAAAGTTTGATTGTTATTTATTATTATGAATATGTCGAATGGTAACTTCGTTTTGGTTTTGTTGCTGGTCGCCAGTGTCGCACTCGCCTAGAGCTGCGACTGTTTTATTTTAAGATGGTTGCTCAATATTTTTTTCGTAATGAATTTGTAAGGAGGTTGATGTAGATGGGAGAATATAGGGAAATTATTTATTTTAATCGGGTTGGTAAGCAGTTTGAAATTTTGAAAAGTGGAGAGAGGCATGGCAAGAAATATGATTTGAAAGGAGTTTATGATTTGGTAAATTCGAATCCTTTTGGATGGGATTTTTCTTATGACGAAGACATTGGCAAAAGGCTTGAATTTGAGAAGACTAATAGGACCTCTAAGAAAATGTCTTTTTCGAGAGGAAAGACTAGTATGCTTGAGGAACAATAGAATTTTTAAATCGCGAAAAGATTGAGTTAGATGGATGAAATTGATTTTGTAAGTATAGAGAAAAAGTGGCAGAAGACTTGGGAAGAGAAAAGGGTTTTTGAGATTAGTGAAGATTCTGGAAAAGAAAAATTTTATGTTTTGGAAATGTTTCCTTATCCTTCCGGGGCTGGGCTTCATATGGGACATGCTTTGAATTATACGATTGGAGATATTTTGGCTCGGTTTAAGATTATGAAAGGTTTCAATGTTTTGCATCCTATGGGGTTTGATGCTTTGGGGCTTCCTGCGGAAAATGCTGCGATTAAGGCTGGGGTTGACCCAGAGAAGTATACTAATGATGCGATTGAAAATTTTGTAAAGCAACAGAGAGCACTTGGTGTTTCTTATGATTGGTCACGAATGGTTAATACTGCGAATAGTGAATATTATAAGTGGGACCAGTGGATTTTTTTGAAGATGCTTGAAAAGGGGTTGGCTTATCAAAAGGAAGCTTCGGTAAATTGGTGTCCTAAGTGTGATACGGTTTTGGCGAATGAGCAGGTCAATGAAGGAAAATGCTGGAGACACGAGGATACTGATGTTGAGGTTCGAAAGCTTCGGCAGTGGTTTTTTAGGACGACTGAATATGCTGAGGAGTTGCTTAATGATTTAGAAAGAATTGACTGGCCTGAGAGGACTAAGACTATGCAGAGGAATTGGATTGGGCGAAGCGAAGGGACGGAAATTTCTTTCGAAATTTCTGGGGGTGAGCCACAGATTTCACAGATTAGCACAGATAAAGTTATTTTAGTTGATGCTGTTCATTGTTTGGTTGATGAAAAAGGAAACGTTAATCAAGAGTTGAAGAATTATTTGGATTCTTTGCCTAATAGGAAGATTGTTTTGACTATGGCTCCTAAAAGTAAGTTTGATTTGTTTTTTGGGAAGGTTAAGGATTATGAGATTTTTACTACGGAGTTTAATCCGAAAAAGAGTTCTCCTAAGTATTATGAAAAAGTTTTAGAGGAATTCAATTTGAAAAAAGAAAATGTTGTTTATTTTGAACACTCTGAGGATGGAGTTGACTCTGCTAAATCTTTGGGAATTGATGTTGTGCCTTATAATGGAGATGTTAAGAAGGTGAAAGAATTTATTGACTCCAAGATTAAGCCACAAATTTCCGCCAATGCGCGCGAATCTGGAAATGTTTGGAAGGTTTTTACGACTAGGCCGGATACGATTTTTGGGGTTACGTTTATGGTTGTTGCGGCTGGGCATGATAAGTTAGATGAGTTGGTGACGAATGAGCAGCGATTAGCTGTTGATGAATATTTGAGGAAAATGAATTCTGTTTCGGAGAAGGATATTGAGAGGCGAGAGAAGGAAGGGGTTTTTAGCGGGAGTTATGCGGTTAATCCGGCAAATGGTGAGAGAGTTCCGATTTGGATTGGAAATTTTGTTTTGGCTGATTATGGGAGTGGTATGGTTATGGGAGTTCCGGCGCATGACAAGAGGGATTTTGAGTTTGCGAAGAAGTATGGGATTTCTGTTCGGCAGGTTGTTACGAATAAGGATCCTTTGGATTTTAAGAATAGGTATACCGGGAAAGAAGCGTTTGTCGATGATGGTGTTTTGATGGCGTCTAAGCAGTTTAGTGGCATGAGTAGCTTGGAAGCAAAGACGGATATTACGAATTGGTTAGCGGGAAAAGGTAATGCTAAGCGAGTTGTGAATTTTAAGTTACGAGATTGGGGAGTTAGTCGTCAGAGATATTGGGGGACGCCGATTCCGATTGTTTATTGTGATGGGTGTGGTGCTGTGCCAGTCCCTGAAAAAGATTTGCCTGTTGTTTTACCTAAGGAGGTTAAGTTTGGGAAGGGCAATCCGCTTGAGACTAATAGTGAGTGGTTGAATTGTAAATGCCCGAAGTGTGGTGGGAAAGGTCGACGAGAAAGTGACACGATGGATACGTTTGTTAATTCGAGTTGGTATTTTTTGAGATATGCTGACCCTAAAAATTCGAAAAAGATTTTTGATTTTGATAAGGTGAAGTATTGGAACCCGGTTGATGTTTATATTGGCGGGGCTGAACATGCTTGTATGCATTTGCTTTACTCTCGGTTTTATGTTAAGTTTTTGAGGGATATTGGTGCGCTTGATTTTGACGAGCCGTTTTTGAAGTTGTTTCATCAGGGGATGCTTCATGCTGAGGATGGGCGGAAGATGTCGAAAAGTCTTGGAAATGTTGTTGAGCCAATTGAGACAATGAAGAAATACGGGGTGGATGCAACGCGATGGTTTTTGATTTCGGTTGCTAGTCCGGATAAGGATTTTGATTGGTCGGAAAAGGGTATACTTGGAGCTACTCGTTTCATTAAGAAAGTCTTCGAGTTTTATGATTCGTTTGTAGGCGGAAAAGATTCTGAGGAGTTAGTTTCTAAGCTGAATCTTTGTATTAAAAATATTGGGAATTATTATGATAGTTTTGAATATCGGAAGGCAACGATTGAGATTCGGGAATTGTTTGGGGAGTTAGAGAAGGGATGTTCTAAAGATAGTGGCTTGAAATTTTTGAAGTTGATTGCTCCGATTTGCCCGCATGTCGCGGAGGAATTGTGGGAGAAGATTGGGGAAAAGGGATTGATTTCGGTTGCCAGTTGGCCTAAGGTTGACGAGAAAGTTATAAAGAATAAGGGGCAAAAGATAAGTGGCGAAGGATTAAATGAAAAGATTGTTGAGAGAATTAAAGGAATTTTAAAATCGGATACAAAGAAAGTTTATGTTTATGTGATGCCGTTTGAGATTGGTCAGATTGATAAAGAAAAAATTCTTCGAGATATTAGGGATTCGAAATTAGATATTAGAGAAGTTGCGGTTTTTGCGGTGAATGATTCAACAAAGATTGATCCTGCTGGACGAGCGAACAAAGCCAAACCCGGAATGGCTTCTATTTATTTAGAGTGATTAGTTATTCAAATCCCTAACTCTATTATTTCATAAAGAGGAAAAGGGACATTGTGATGGTTTGTGCATAGGACAACTCAAAAGGGGAAACTTTTGACGAACGAGTCGTTGATAGAATTATGAAATGGGCTGGGAGTTGGTTTTTTATTATTTCGTTTTTATTTTTTCAGGAATTTGAGTGATAACTAATGTTTACGAATGAGTTGGGAGGAAAAGTAAAGATTAAATGAATCATATATAATCTTATATACAATCTATTCTTATTCTATTTATGAATGAGTTTTATAGAATTTTAGGCGAGAGTGGACTTGGGATTGCGCTCCGCGAGGACTTTGCCAGAGAATTAAGGCAGAGAGATTTGTCTTTTGATGATTTTACTTATTTGAAAACCAATTCTGCTAATATCGCGAGTGGAGGGCATATTGATTTTATTAGAGCTAGTCTTTTGTTGTATTCTGTTGGGTTCGATGACATTTCTAGCTGTAGTTTAATTATGGCCCCATCTCAGCGAGATTTTTTTTGTAGAGATGATTATGTGACTAGAGAGATGCCCATAACTCTTAATACTAAAGATAATGAGGTTTTATATATAGGGCATAATGTGGATGGGGGATATCAGAGAAAGAAACTTATTGAACTTTGGGATGGTTGGATTGAGAGGCGAGTAGTAAGTAATTTAAAGGCTTGATTTTTTAAAATATTGGTTGGGGGGAAAGAGTTCTGTGGTGTTATGATGGAGAAGAAAAAGGAAGATGTTTATGAATTCCTTGAGAAAGGAAAGGACCCTCATGTTAATCGACTGTGGCTTTCTGGGGTTAAGATTGATAATGGAGTTGTGATTGGTCGAAATAAAATGTCTCTGGAGAAATTTGAGAAACATTATGGGGAACGCTTGAAAAAATTTTATGGGAAAGAGATTATATATGAAATTGGGAATAATTCAAATCAACCTAGGGAAGAACTTTTTGTTGGCGATGATAGGAATAAAATTAAAATAAATCCTTCGGTTAGTTATGATAATAATAGGATAGCTTCGCAGGGAAAACGATTTAGAGTTAATGGTTATTTTTTTTCTCATAAGGGGAATAGGATTGCAGAAAAGGGGCTTGAGATAATTACGGATGATGTTCTTAAGGGGAAATTTGATGATAGACGGTATTTGTTTTATGGGACTAATGGAGTTGGAAAGAGTGCTATTGCGAAACATTTTGTTCGAAAGTTAACTTCTGAAAATGTTCCTGTTGCTTATATTGATGTTAATGAAATGATTGGGTGGCTGACTAAATATGGGGGGGGAGGGACTAATCCTCGCTATTTTGATGAGGCTAGTGATTCTAAGTTTATTGTTTTGGATGAGTTTGGGAAAGTGCATAATAAGAAAGGTTCGTTATTGCCTGGGACCCAAAGTAGAATTGTGAAGTTATTTAATGAGGCTGAGGAAAAAGGTGTTCCTGTTGCGATGTTTTATACTGGAGGATTAAGCAGTTACAAGGATATGGTTTCTGACCTTTATAGAAAAGGGGATGGATTTCGGGAGAAGATAGCTAGGGATTTGTCTAGTAGGCTTGATTGGAAAATTCCAATTGAGATTAGGGGAATTAGCGAGGAAGATAGGGCTCATTTTGTTTTGGATTATTTGAATAAGAAGAAAGATGTTCCTAAGAATTTATTGATTGAAGATGTTGCTCGAGGTATTAATCATTGTTTGTCGGATAATCCTTCTTTCAGAGAAATTATTGGGGAAAGTGATGCTATTGTTTTCAACGCAATGTGTAATCCTAATGTTAAGTTTGGATACGATGAGGCTGTTTCTGTTTTGAGGGGAAGTGACCAGGGCGAGATGTTTAGAAAGGAGAGTTTTTCTAGTGAACTTTTAGATAAGGCTTGTAAATTTGCTGGCGTTGATGTTTGCGGGCTTAAAGGAAATGGGACTAGCGTTGAGAAGGCTTTTGGGGCTTGGGTTTTGAATGGGAACGAAGAGAAACATGGAGATATCGCTAAGATGTTAAAAGTTGGAAGGTCTACTATTCCTAACTACATAAAGAGGATTGATAATATCTTGAAATCAGATACTTCGAAGTTAAATAAGGCTGATTTGAAGTTGAGGGGATTGGTTGAGGATTGGGGAAAGAAATAGTTATTCCAAGACTGCTTTAATTCTTCTAACGCCTGCTGAACTTGATTCTTCTTTTTGGATTTTGAATTTTCCGAGTTCTTTTGTGTTTCCCACATGGGGTCCAGCGCAGAGTTCTTTGGAGAAATTTCCAATTGAATACACTTTCACTCTTGCTCCGTATTTATCTTCGAAAACTCCTATTGCTCCTAATTTATTTGCTTCTTGCATTGACATTTCTTTTACATCTACTGGAAGTGCTTGAGAAATTTTTTCATTTACTAGGTCTTCTATTTTTTGGATTTCTTCTTCAGTTAATTTTCTGTCGAAGTTGAAATCAAAACGTAATCTTTCTGGTGTTATATTGGAGCCTTTTTGAAAAATGTTTTTGTTATGAAGGACTTCTCTTAATGCTTGGTTTAGGATATGGCAGGCTGTGTGAAGTCTTGTTGTGGCAATGGAGTTATCTGCTAGTCCTGATTTGAATTTTCCGGCGGAAGCTGTTCTTGAAAGGTCTTGATGGGATTTCATTTCTTGCTCAAAACCTTTCTTGTCCAATTGTAAGTTTTTTTCTCTTGCTATTTCTTCTGTCATCTCTATTGGAAAGCCATAGGATTGGTAGAGAAGGAAAGCGTTTTTTGATGAGATGCCATCAGAATGCTCTGTTATTTTTTCAAAAACTCTTAGTCCTTGTTCTAAAGTTCTTAAAAAGTTTTCTTCTTCCTTCTCTAATTCTAGATTAATTCGTTCTGCGTCTAGATTGTAGTCATTGTAGATTGGATAGATTGCATCTGCTACTTTTGTTGTGAATTTCTCTATTCCAAGAATTCTTCCGAAACGGATTGCTCTACGAATTAGTCTTCTTAGGACATAGCCTTGATCTGAATTCGCTGGAGTTATTCCGTCGTTGATTATGAAAACGGCCGCCTTGATATGGTCGGCAATTATTCGCATTGACTTTTTCACTAAATCATCTTCATTGTATTTGTGTTTTGAGATTAGTTCTATTTTTTGTATTATTGGTTGCCACATACTTGCTAGATAGTTATCTTCGAAACCGTCTAAGACTGCGATTGTTCGCTCGGTTCCCATTCCCGTATCCACATTTTGCTGTGATGCTTTATTGAAATTTCCTTGGGAGTCTTTTATGTATTCCATTAAAACGTCGTTCCAGATTTCTACCCAGTTTTTGTCTGTTGGGTCGTAAACTTTTGGAGCTGAAATATTATTTGGTTTCCAGTAAAACATTTCTGTACATGGTCCGCATGGTCCTGTTTGTCCAGCTGGTCCCCACCAGTTATCTTCTGAAGTTGCGACACCTCCTTTTAGGAAAGCTATTCTTTCTTTTGCTACTCCTAATGATTCCCAAATGTCTGCTGATTCGTTATCTATTGGAACTTGCGGGAAGTTGGAATCTCCTCCGAAGACTGTGAATGCTAACCTTTCTTTTGGTAATTTTAAAACTTGTGTTAAGAATTCGTAGGACATCTCGATTGCTTCTTTTTTGAAATAGTCTCCGATTGACCAGTTGCCAAGCATTTCGAAGAAGGTGTGATGCGTCGTGTCTCCAACTTCGTCAATGTCTCCTGTTCTTATACATCGTTGGACATTACAAACTCTTTTTCCTTGAGGATGTGGTTGCCCTAAAAGATATGGAACTAGTGGATGCATTCCTGCTGTTGTGAATAGAACTGTTGGATCGTTTTCTGGGACTAGAGATGAATTTTTAATTTGTGCATGACCTTTTGATTTGAAGAATTCGATGTATTTTTTTATTAGTTCTTTTCTGTCCATTTTATAACTTAGAGATGAGGGTTTTTAAGAATTTGGGAATCTTAAAAACTGGTTTTACCCTGTAGGTAGCTCTGGTGAGTTAAGAATTTTGGAATCTTAAAAACTGGTTTTACCCTGTAGGTAACTCTGGTGAGTTAAGAATTTTGGAATCTTAAAAACTGGTTTTACCCTGTAGGTAACTCTGGTGAGTTAAGAATTTGGGAATCTTAAAAACTGGTTTTACCCTGTAGGTAACTCTGGTGAGTTAAGAATTTAGTTCCTTAAGTTTGGCCTGTATCAATAAGAGCTCTTCTTCAATCTCGTCTCGTTTTGAAAATGTTTTCTTGACTTCTGGCCTTGGTTCTAGCTTTGATTTTGAGAGTTGCTCCTCATGTCTTAAAATTGTTTTTGGAATTTGTGGCGTTGGCATTTTATCTTGAATTGCGTTAATTTGTTTTAGTGTCGAAGATAATAATTTATGGAAGTTTTTTCTAAGATCGTTTTTTTGGCGAGCGAGAACTGATAGGTTTCTGAGATGTTTTAAGGAATGGAGAAGTTCAGCCTGACTCATTAGTCCTGAGGACTTACTCTGCCTGTAAAATTGAGGAGAAACCGAGATGAAGAGTTCCTCTGCGGAAGCCATAACTTTAGAGTTGACTGAAGATGTTGCTGTCTATTTCCGAGAGCCTAATTTTAAGTTTCTCTACATCTTCGGTCCAACCTTTTAGTTCTTCTTCTTCTTGAGCCTTTACTTCTATTATTTTTTGAAGAACCGATTCCATTTCTGTTATTTTTGATTTTATTTCTTCAAAGTTTTTTTGTGCTGCTTGGAATTTATCGATTCTTATAAAGATAGGTTCATTTGTTCTCAGGTTCGGAATTGGGGATTGTTGGAGGTGGGTTGGAACTACTGGAGCTGATGGAATTTGTAATCTTGCGGGCTTAGGTTTGGATGGGAGAATTGGCTTTGGAGGTTCTGGAATTGAACTTCGAATAAGGGGTCGTTGAAAATTTTTTAGTTCTTCTTCGGGCTCTTCTTCTACGTTAAAACTTTCTGGAGCTTCCGCGTATTCCTCTTCTTCCTCAGGAGATGGCATATCTGACACCGCAGATTTTACCATTTCTTGATTAAGATTTGTATTCTTGAACCCCGTTGGGAAAGATGGTAATCCTGGAAGGTCTCTTTTTATTGGCTCATCACTAATTGACGGAAGAGGCGGAAGAGATGACGATGTCGGAATAGTTGGTATTCCTTCTTTTTTTTTGAATAACCCCATAATGTTAATTGGCATGGTTCTTTTTTATAGGTTTATAGTAATTTTCTAATGACTACACTATTCAGAAAGAGCCATAATTAAATTTTGTTACATTTGCTGGATAAAATTTATTCGATAAAAAGAAAGGTATATAAATGAATTTTGATTTTGTTTGAAATGCAAGTTAAACTTCTACATGATCTCGTCGAGGAAATGGCCGGAGAGGGAACTGGTAGGATTGTCGAGATTTTATTTAGGAAGAAAGATGTTAATGAATTTTTGATTGCAAAAAAAATGGAGTTGACGATTAATCAAGTTAGAAATATTTTATATAAATTATCGGCTGATAATTTGGTTTCATTTATTAGAAAAAAAGATAAGAGGAAAGGTTGGTATATTTATTACTGGACATTAGATGCGGAAAAATGCTTGGCAAAGCTAGAGAGTTCTTTGATTGGAAAAATTGCATCGCTTGAAGGAGCACTTGGTAGTCGAGAAACGAAGCGGTTTTATGTTTGTAAGTCTTGTGATATTGAAGTTGGCGAGGAGAAAGCTTTGGAGCATGGGTTTAGCTGTGAAGAATGTGCAGATATTTATGAATTAAGTGATAATACAAAACCTATTCGTGAAGTTAAAATGAAAATTGCTCGAATTAAAAAGAATTTGGATTTGATTCATGGGGAGCTTGAAGTTGTTAGGAAGAAATCGGAAACTTCCAGGAAGAGAGCCGAGTCTAAATTAGATAAGGAGAAGAAAGAAAAAACTGATTTAATTAAAACTGCTAGGGCTGTTGCTAGAAAAAATATTGCCGATAGCAAAAAAGAAGAGAAGAAGGTTGTGAAGAAGGTTGTGAAGAAGGTTGTGAAGAAGGTTGTGAAGAAGGTTGTGAAGAAGGTTGTGAAGAAAGCAGGCGGAGAAAAAAGTTTGAGTTTGGCGAATAAACTGAAGAAGAAGCTTTCTGGGACAAAGTAAATGGGACAATGGTTTAAACAAAAATCTAATGGAAATGTTGTTCGGCGCCCGTTGAAGAAGAGAAGTATTAGCCCTGATTTTTCTTATACTAGTATTTTGATTGCAGCTAATGTTGTAGCCTTTCTTTGTTTTTTAATTCTGATTACGGTCACAAGTGAAGATTCTGCTATTTCTTGGGTTGCATTGATGCCTGCTAATATTTTGTCGGGCAAAGGACTTTGGACTTTTATTACGAGTATGTTTATGCATGCCAGTCTTGGGCATCTGTTTGTGAATATGGTTTCGTTAATGTTTATCGGAAGTTTCGTCGAGAAGTTGATTGGGAGGAAAAGGTTTCTTTGGTTATATATGGGTGGCGGACTTTTTGCTGGGTTGTTTTTTGTTTTGATCGCTCACTTTAGCGGGATTGATATGGATGTTTATGCCGTCGGTGCTAGTGGCGCTGTTTTTGCTTTGGGTGGACTTTTGGCTGTGTTAACTCCCAAGCTTCCTGTTTTAGTTTTCTTTATTATTCGCTTTGGGCATTGTCTTTAGGACTTGGGTTGCCGATTGGGAATACTGCGCATCTTGGCGGATTACTTGTTGGACTTGGATATGGATTTTATTTGAAAATGAAGTTTCCTAAGAAAACAGAGATGATATCGAGATATTTTAGTCGATAAAAAATATCTCGAGGGGGGGTTTGAGGGTTTGGTTTGGTGGAAGATATTTTGACGGATAGATGTTTTTAGGATTTGGATTTAAATGACCTATAGCGATTTTTTTGTTTTCCATAATGGTTACCATAGGTTGCCATTTTGTGTTTGGAGTAATTTTATATAGTTCCTAACTCATACCTAATCATGAAGAGAAGAGGATTTTTTATTGAGAATTATAGTAAGTGTTGGAGATTTTTCTTGGAATGCCGATGGTTTTTTGTTGTAGCTCTTGGGTTATTCAGTTTGTTTTTTTTAATTGGGTTTGCTTTTCCTGTTTTTTTCAGGACTGAGATTATTGAGATGATTAAGATGCTGATGGCGGAGCTTGAGGGACTTTCTACCTTAGAATTGATTGGCTTTATTTTTTTAAATAATTTGAAGGCGAGTTTTATGGCTTTTGTTTTTGGAATTGGGCTTGGGATTTTGCCTGTCGTGGTTTGTATTGTTAATGGGTATTTGCTTGGATTTGTTGCACGAGAGGCTGTTGTTCAGGAGGGTATTTTGACGATGTGGAAGATTTTCCCTCATGGGATTTTCGAGTTGCCGGCTGTTTTGTTTTCTATTGGGATGGGACTTCGGCTGGGGGCCGAAGTCGGGGGTTTGGGGGTTTGGGGGTTTGGGGGATTAAGTAGAGAAAGAGATGTTGAATATGTTTTTAGAGAGGGCCTGAGGTTTTTTGTTTTTGTTGTTTTTCCTTTGCTTGTTATGGCTGGGATTATTGAGGGGATGTTGATTGGGTTAGGTGGTTGATTATAATTTAGAATATAAACAATTAAAAGGATATTCTCTTATTTAAGTTTATGAATAGGATGTTTCCTGAGTACTGGAAGATGGATTTTGTTAAAGAGCAATACCTCTTAATTGAAAAATTTCATAGAGAAATGCTTGCTGGAACTGGGTTATTAAAAGATAAAGGATATGAAAGTGAAGAGAGCGGCTTTTACCATAAAAGAAGCAATTCTTTAACGATTTCCATATTGGGGAAAATGAATTATAATACTAAATATGGAATTGCTATTATTAATGTTCGCCTTCTTCCAAGAATTGAAGAGGGAGAGATTTCTTTTATTTCTAATTATAGAAATGCTTGTATCGCTTCAGCCGAGATGGTTCGAGTTAAAATGGGGCTTGAGAGAATGGATTTGGAGCCTGGATTTAAAATGATTGTTTTAGATAACGAAATCTAACTGTATATTATTTTCTAGTGTATTGTGATTATAGGAAAATATTTGTTTATGAATTTACAAGAGATTGAGTCAATTTTTTTATATCTTGAAATTTTGCTTTTGTTAGTTGCTGTAGTTTAATTGGCGTTAATCTAAAAACTGAGTTTGGGGTTCCTGCTGCCGCCCATATTTCTTCATAATTTTCTAGGTCTTTATCTAGGATAGTCTCGAGTTTTTTATTATGGGCGAAGGGAGGAACTCCTCCAATCACAAATCCTGTTTCTTGTTTGATGAAGGTTGGGTCTGCTCGTTTTATTTTATCGTTGATAATTTTTTCTACCTTTTGTGTATCTACCATATTTTTTCCGCTTGCTACTATTAAAATTAATTCATTGGTATTTTGCTTTTGAAAGATTAGAGATTTTGCTATTTGCCCGAGCTTGCAACCTATTTGCTTTGCTGCATCATGAGAGGTTTTCGTGGTTTCCTGGAACTCCATTATTTCTGCTGGGATGTTATGAATTTGAAGAAAAGCTTCAACTTTTTGAGAAGATTTTTTTAGACTCATTAGTATTTTAAAATATTTGATTTTTTATCTGTTTCTATTAGAAATCGAAAATTGTTTTTTGTTTTCCGTAGTTGCTTAGAAGCCAGGATTTTTGTTTTATGGTTTCTATTGGAGTTTCTATTCTTGTTTGCATATCACTTAATACTTCTTCTATTGTATTAAAATGTTTTGGTAGATTAGAAAATGTTCTCTTGGCTGTTTCTCGAACTATTCCTACTCCTAGAGGCGCATAATATTCTGGCTTAATTTCTCGAAATATTAGAACACTTGCTTGTCTTTGTATTTTCATTAGGTGTTCGGTTAGGGGAAGGCGCATTGCGTAGTAGCCTCCTGTGACATTGAACGCGTAAGCCTTGCGACCACTGAAATTTTCATAGTCCTGAGATATTAAAAATTTTGGGGGTTTGGGGGTTTGGGGGTTTGGGGGTTTGGATCCGACTTGTTCGGCTTCTTCTGGAGCGTAAGTGGAACCTTCTTGCCATGATTCTATTGCTTCGAATGCAAACGAGCCGGGGAGAAGTAACGCTTCGATATAGTTACCTAGGAAATTTCCTGAATATAATGTTATTTGATTTAACTGCCCAAAGTATCTTATTTTTTTTAGATGTTCTTTTGATATTGTGTCGTCGGTTGCTGTTATGCTCCATCTTGTTGGAACCATTCTGCGATTTGCCCTTTTCCCTAGGAGTCCGATTGATAAAAGTTTTTGGAGATGGTCTATTTTTATTTTGTCTTTGTAGAGTTCGTTAATTACGTCTACTGACTTTGCATCGGTGTCATTGATTAGGTAGTCTACTTGTTTTGGGACGAAGGGGTTTTCTTCGAGGACTGCTTTTATTAGAGGCGCTGGGTTTGTCATTGGCTGGAAAACTTTGTCTACTGTAAATTGCATTGTTGGTTTTTTCTTTAGGAAGATTTCGGTTGAGACTGGTTTTGATGATAATGCTAACTCTTGGGTAACTTGTTTTATTTTGTCTGGGATTTTTATGTGGGTTTGTGCTTTGCCGTAAATTAGTTGACCTCGGAGTCTTAGGACATTTGCTATGGAAAAATTTTGGGTTGACCATTCTTCCGCCGAGGGAAAGCTTGAGATGTTGTCGTTGTCTTGAGGCGTTAGGATTCCGGCGTTGATGTAAGGGTAGCCGATTCTTCCGACGAAAAGTTCAGGTGCTGATTTGCCGGAGAAGTGAAGTTTTGGTTTTGGGGCATTGTCTTTGAATCTGGCCAGAATTCTGCACGGGTAACCGCATAATCCTTTCCCCTTGCACCTTATACATAAATTATCCATGCGCCGCTATGCTATTTAAGGTTTAAAGGGATTATTGTTATTCACTAATCTTTTAGGTCGCTTATGCCGATAATTAAGAACATTGCACCGATTCCAAGGAATAGCCATACTAGGCCACCTTTTAGGAAGAGTGTTGCTGCGGTTCCGAATTCTGCTGTGTTTGCAATCCACATATAGATTGGAGCAAGTAAGAGAACCAGTCCGATTAGTATTTCTAGGTATTTATTCATGGAGTTATTTGGTTATATTCGTTTATAAATTTTTGTGGGGTCTGTTTGATGTTATTTTGATTTTATTAATTAGAATGAATTTTTAGATTTTAACTTAAGAGGCGAGATTAACTTGGGCGGGAAATTGTCTTGGGAATGGATACTAAATAATTACACGCAAACATTGCGGACACGTTGTTGAAAAAGTGAATTTTATCATTACATTCTTTTTGGAACTTTCATTTCTGGTGTATATCTTTGCATTGTTCCATAATAACATTTTATTTTTTCGAAATTTGGTTTGTATTCTATACTATCTCTTATTTCAGGAGAAGCTAAACATTCTAATGTCTCAAATGGACTTAATAATTGTGGCATAAATTTTTTTTTACTGTTTTTTATCTTTATCCTTACTTTTTCTTTTAGAAATTCTTTTGGCGTTATATCTCTATAGTATAGATAATCAAATAACTCTTCTGGATTTATCCTATGTCCCCAATCTATTGAACAGGTGTAAAATCTTTGAGGGAAAGATGTAAAGCTTACCCTGTCTATTTTTTGTTTTTCTTGTTTTTGCCCTAATTCTTTTTTTGTTAATGGTTTGTTCGATTGACAAAGAACAACTTCGAAGATATCAAGATTTTCTTCTAACTCTGAAATTGATTGCCATTCTCTTTTATGGAATTGATTTTTTTCGGGATGTATTATTTTTTGATATAATGTTTTTGCGAGTCCATTTTGTCCTAAAGATTGATTTAAATTCTTTGAAAATATAAATCCATATCCATTCAGCACTAGTCCTAGATATGCTTTGCCGTGCGTTGACGATAATAGGAAGGGATAATGTTTTGAATGTGTTTCTATATTTGATTTTGCTTGAAAGGGAATTAGTTCGCACATAATTGAAATATATATTTCTCGTTTATATGTTTTATTGATATTCAGTACCGTGTTTTAGGATTCCGCCTTCGAGGACTTTAGTGTTTGTTATTCCTTGGTTTTTTAGGTAGTCTTGGGCGGCGTGGGCACGGGAACCGGAGCGGCAGATGATTAGGATTGGTTTTGAGATTTTGCGAAGTTTTTCTAGGTTGGCTGGGATTTCATTTAGGGGAATTAGTGTTGAGCCTGGGATGTGAGACTCGTTGAATTCTTCTTGGGTTCGAACGTCTAATAGGAAGTGATTTTTCATATTATTTTAAGAAGAGAAGATTTTATAAATAATGGTAAACTATGTTAATTATGAAGGGAGTGACTGGATATGCTGTGTCTATTGCTGGACTTGGGGTTATGGCCGTTGGGTTTAATATGATTCCTGTGAAGTGGGAGATTTTAAATATCGTGCCTACAAAATATGTTAGCGGGGTTGGATTAGCGTTGGTTGGGATTGGAATTTTTATTGCTTTGATGGATAAAGGTGGACGAAAAGGAAAGAATGGAGAGGACGAGGTTCCGATTTATGAAGGAGTTGGTAGATCGAGAAGGGTTGTTGGATATAGAAAGGTAAAATAAGTGGATTGGTTATTGCTTTAGAAATATTATTTTTAGAATTAAAGACTTTTCATAATTTTTAATAATTCTTTTTCAAAATAGGCCTTCCTTTTCTCGAGATTTACACGAACACTATACGGTAAATTTCCGCTTGAAAGCTGAGTTGAAATATTATCTATCCTTGTTTGAATATCGGCATACCTTTGTGATTCAAATCCCCTCTTCGCTTCTTGAAGAGACACACTCCCGAATGCCGCGTGGATTTGTCTGTCAAAAAAGAAAGCCATAGCGATTCCGGCTATTCCTGTCCAATAGATGTAGCCTGCCATTCCCGTTAGGTCTATGTACGTGTAAGAAAAAATTGCAAGATAAGAAACTCCGTAGAGAAACCAGCCTATCTTTCTTGGCAATGGTCCGAGCTCTGATTGGTGTAAGAAAAAAAGCATTGTTATGAAAGGCAGAAACATTCCTACTGCCACGCCTAGTGTGCTATATTGTAAAAAGACTACTTGGATTAATTCGTCTGGGATAAACCTTACGGCGAGAATCGATATTGTAAGTGTTATTATTTTTACAATTGTTTTGTTGTTTCCAAAGAAATTGTTCTTGTCTATCGTTACGTAAATCACTAGGGAGATTAAGATAAAAAATACTAATTTTGCGAAAAGGAATTCGTCAAATGAATTTATGTCTAAAATTGTGTCGGAGACGAATTGGATTATGATTACTATTACTTGGCCTAATCCGCCTAAGAGTTGCTCGACGCCTTCTACTGGACCTGCGCGAACTAGTGAGGCAAAAAACAATAAACAGGGAATAAGAAATGATGGGAGTTTGCTCTTTTTCATATTGATTTTAGTATTATTTGGTTTATATAATTTAGTGTGGTAATATTTATAAAGAATTGTAATGTTGGATTTAGTATGAACATGAAGAGGTTTTTGACGCTAGGGATTTTGGGGTTATTTTTATTTTCGATGATGAGCGGAGTTTTTGCCAACCCATTTACAGAAACTTTCTCTTCTGTTAAAAGCTGGGGAGCAGAGAACCTTAAATTTACAGATCTTTCAGCAAATAGTGGGGATTATGTCGGGTGGGTATATGCTATTCTTTTGGGAATGGTTATCTTTAGTGTGATTTCTACTTTTTTTGTTGGAAGCCCGATATGGGTTCAGTGGACGATTACTGGATCTGTAACTTTCTTGGCTATGGTTGGAATTCCCATGGAAGCTATCTCTTCTTTTGCAGCTGGTTACGGAGCAATGGGAGCGGCTATTCTTGCGATTATTCCATTCGCTATAATTTTTTGGTTTAGTATAAAAGTTGATAGCTTGGCCTTAGCTAAAGGTACATGGGTTTTTTTTGCGCTTTATTATCTTACATTTTCTGTTGTTGAATGGAATAAAGCTACAGGAGAAGGTGCTTGGTATTATTTTATAGGGTTTGTTGGAGCTTGCTTTATGTTTTTCTTTATTGGTCTGTTTAGGAAAGAGGGCAATAGGTGGGCGCTTGAAGGAGAGATTGAACAGGCTAGAACTAGACACAATCAAAGGATTGCCGCGCTAGGGCAGTTCGATAAAACCATTGGTGATGTTTCTGGGATAGATGTTAAGCCTAAAAAGAAAAAGCAATGAAAAGAATTGTGCCTCTAAACTTTTTTAAAGATGATATTTTATATTAATGTATGAAAAGAATTGTTTTACTATTACTATTGTTTTCTTTAATTTTTGTTAGTGCGAATGTTACCCCGCAAGAAGCTGTTCAAATTGCTGGAGAAAAACTTGGAGATGTTGGTCGGAACAGCAATGTTTATGTCGAGATTTTGGGCAAAAATCTTTTGAAGTTTCAGGAATTTTTTATGGGAGTTATGGGTTTTATTAGTCTTGGCTTCTTTGACGCTGGCGGAGAAGGGAGCTTTGTTAATTTTCTTTTTTTTATTTTGTTATTTATGATGCTTTATAGTATTGTTGGGTTTGTCTTCGAGAAGTTTAATTTTGGAATTGCTTTTGCCATTAGTGTTCTTGCTTTTATGGGAATAAATCAAGGGATGCTGGATAGTATTTTTTTGAATTATGAGGCGATGGGGATTACCATAACTGTTATTCTGCCTATTTTGATTTTGCTAGCGTTTACTTTTAGGATTTATGAAAACGCGTATGAGGGGAAGAGCGCGAACAGTCCATTTTATGCAGAGATGTTTAATTTAGTTTTTTTGATTTTCTTTGGGGTGTTTTTTATTAGGCATTCGGCTGGCGAGGAAGGAGTGATTGCTATTATGAGATTTGTTTCGGGCTGGATTTTGATTGGGCTGGGAATAGGTCAAACTGTTTTGTATAAGATAGTTGCTGAGATGATTCATGATTGGCGACGAGATGAGGAGAAGGCAAAGAGGGATTTGAAGAAGATGAGGCGGGACGCGGCTGGAAAAATTCTTGAAATTGAAGCTGGAATTTAGATGCCCGACTTTTCTATTGCTGAATTTAGAAGTCGACCTTTGCTTTCTGCTTTTGAGACTTGAGAATGTTTTTTTATGATTGGTTCTAAAAAGTCGAAGATTTCATGTATAACAAATAAGATGGGGATTATTATGAAAATTGTGATTATGATTCCTGGGACTTTGTTTTGAGTTAGATAGTTTAACCAGTCCCAGTCGAGAGCTGTTATTGTGTAGAATATTGCGTTGATGAAGATATTTTTGAGATTAATGAAGGAGCCTGAGATTGAGACGAGGATTGTAATAATTAGAGCTGCTAGGAATTCTGCTGATATTGGACCGAAGTTTGTTTTGAAGAATGGAGTTAGACTTAGGATATCTGAGATTATCATGAAGAACATTATAAAAATTAGGAATAGGACGAGGGCTTCTCTTACGGAGATTTCGGTTGAGACGTTTTTTAGGTTTAATCCAAAGAAAGTTCCTATGAGGGTTTGCCAGGTTGGAGAGATTATGACGGTTTCATTCCAGACATTGAGATTTGGCTTTGCAGAATCTGGGGTTTTTATGGTTTGGAGGTTTGGGGGTGTGGCCAGTAAATCCTTTGGATTTACGTCTTGGTCGGCCGTTGCTATTGGCAAGATTAGTGTTATTAGTAATAGAATTATTATTTCTCTTTTCATATTTGATTTAGATGATTTGAATTTAAATAATCTCGCAATGTTTAAAAGTTGGGAAGATATCTAATAGTATGAAGAAGTGGTTTTTGTTGTTGCTGTCTTTGTTCTTAATTGGGTTTGTTATTGGAGAAGCTGGGCCTGAAGTCGGAGGTTTGGCAGAAAATTTTGGAATTGGGAATAATGCTGAAGCTGATGCTGCTGATTTGCAAGATAAGATTGATACATATGTTCCAATTGATGAGAGCGGGAAGATTGACTATGGGAAATATAAGCCGTTTATGACGAAGGCTGAAGTGAGGATTGCTTCGATTAATTTGTGGTTGGATGAAAATGTTGGGTGGATGAGATATATTTTTCACATGAAGCCTGCGATTTCTTTATTGTTTTTTATTAATGTTTACTTTATTCTTTTGTTTCTTTCTATTTTTGCTTTAGGAGGGGAAGGGCTTTGGTTTTTTATCGAAGAAAAAGAAAAAGCTAGGATTTTTGGATTTGCTGTGTTTGCTGTGTTTTTGATTGTTCGGCTTTATTACGGGATGGCTGTTGTTGTTTATAATTGGTGGATTTATTTTTGGAATGTTTTTGTCCAGGCTAGTATTTGGATTGGTGTTATTGGATTTGTTCTTTTCTTAGTTCTTTTGTTTTTTCTCCCTGCTGTTCTGGCTACGATTACTGCAGCTATTGCACGATATAATGCTGGGAAACGCGTGGCGAAGGAGAAGATGAAGTTGGCTGCAAGTGTTGAGGCTGTTGATGCTTTTATGGGGCAAGTTGGAAGACATTAGTATCTCGCTTTTTTTAGAAATAGAAATAGGAACAAGGTTACAATTAATGATATCACTAGAGAGATGAAAGCATAGGAAGTTGCTTGAGTAGTTCCAATGACTGCACCTGTCACCATGTTTTCGCGAAGGATACCAGTCGATGCAGTTATCATGATTATGAGAGATGTTAAATTTATTGCGAGCGAGATGCCGAGGAGAATTCCGATTATCATGAGTCTTAATGCTTAAACTTTTATATAAGCTTTGTGTTCGTTTGATATGGTGATAACATATTTGCTTTTTATTTTGGGACTTGTTATTTTAATAGAGAGTGCGAATTGGATTGTTGATAGTTCTTCATCAATTGCAAAAAGACTTGGTGTTTCGAGTTTGGTCATTGGCTTGACAATTGTTTCTTTTGGAACGACTTTGCCTGAGCTCGTTGTGAATTTATTTGCTGCGTTTAGTGGGAATGCGGAAATTGCGTTTGGGAATGTGATTGGGAGTTATATCGCGAATGTCTTGTTTGTTCTGGGAATTGTTGCTTGTTTTGGAAATGTTCGACTTAAGCGTGAAACTATTTGGCATGAAATTCCAATTGCTTTACTCGCTGCTTTTGTTTTGTTTATTTTGACTGGGAATTTGTTTGGGGCTAAGGAATTTTTGACTAGAGACGATGCGTTTATTTTGCTTGGTTTACTTGGTGTTTTTTTGTATTACGTTTTTTTGATGGCGAGGCGAGGAAATAAAGATTTTAATATTAGCGCAGTTGTTGATAAGTCGAATTGGTTGATTGGACTGAAGTTTTTGTTTGGAGTTATTGGAATTTATTTTGGCGGCAAATGGGTTGTTGAGGGGGCGGTTGTTATTGCGAATCAGTTTGAAATTAGTTCGTTTTTGATTTCTGCTACGATTATTGCGGTTGGGACAAGTCTTCCTGAATTAGTTGTTGGTATTATTGCTATGATTAAAAAAAATCCTGGGCTAGCTGTTGGAAATGTTATTGGGGCGAATGTGCTTAATGTGTGTTGGGTTTTGGGAGTAGTACCGTTGATTAGTCCTTTGGCGATTCCTGCCTATATCGGAGTTGATATTGGAGTTATGTTTTTAGCGATGTTGATATTGTTTATTTTTATGGCGACTGGGGAGAAACATGAGTTGAGACGGAAAGATGGGATTTTGATGTTATTGCTTTATTCTTTGTATATTTGGTATGTTATTGTTAGAGGATAACGCTTCGCTAGATATAGGTCATATCACATAAATATTTTTAAGTATTAGCTTGATATTTATTGGATGTTGGGAGACGAATTTTCTAAAATTGAAGATAAATATGAGTTGGCTAAAGTTTACGCTATGGCTTTCGACTTGGAAAACTTGGGTAAGATTTCTTTAGAGATTGATAAATTCTGGAGGGGGCGAATTATGACTGAAAGTGATTTGGAATTTGTTGTTGAAAACGAAAAAGCTGTTGATTTACATATGCAAGACTATGTTGAAAAATGTATGAGTGATTTTTGGATTTATGCTTTTGATGGGAGCCTGCGAGAAATGATAGTTGATGGAGGGCATTGTCTTGAATATTTTTATGAACTTAAAAGAAAGAAAATATTAAGTAAAGATGTTGTGAATTACGCCAGAAATAGATTTGAGGAGATAGGATGGATTTGTAAATCTAGTTTGTATCTTTCTAGTTTGTATCTTTCTCTTTTGGAAAATTTCAATGATGCTTGTTTCTGTGGGAATTTAGATGGGATAGAAGAGTATTTTGAAAAGATAAGTATTTTCAGCGAGGGTAGTGCAATTAAAGGTCCTTGCCGCCAGAGTTAAAAAAAATCTGACAAACCTTTTTGTTTTTTTGCTTCGGTTAAATTTTTTAATTTTTGTAGCCCTGAGTCTATTCGGGCTTCTGAAAAACCATGCTTCAGAAGAAGTTTTTTTATTTTTTCTGGAGAGGGTTTTTTGAATTCTATGTTTTCTACCTGACTTGATTTATATCCGTGGAATTGTTTGAATACTTCTTGCCATTCAAATATGAAGTCGTATTTTTCTGAAACATGTTTGAATATCTCTATTGGGTATTTGTATTGCTGGACAATTTCGAGAGCTCGTTTTTGTCCGAGGCCTTTTACGCCACCTGGATTATAGTCAGTTCCGACTAAGATTGCGAGGCAGATTAGTTGATCTTGGTCAATGTCTAATTCTCTTACTACAGTTTGGAATTCTATTAGTTCTGGCTTAATATCTAGATAAAGACCAGATGGAAGTTTTTTTCTCCTAGATGATGTTAGGTTTCGGATTAGATATGGAGTGCCGTAAAGAAGGGCGTCATAATCTTGAGATGCTGCTGCCCAGACTTTGCCTTGTCTTGCCAGTGTTGCTGCTTCGGCTTCTCCCTCTGAGGGGGCGAGGACAACTGGTATACCTAGTGCTTCTAATAACTCGTAAGACTCTTGGATTATTTCATCTGTTATTTTGACTGTTCTTGAAGAATATTTTTTCATCCCTTCTATGTCTTGCTTGTCTTTAGCTTCTATATATTTTTCTTCGGCGATTGCTTTTGCTTCACGACGTTTTTCTATCTCTCCTTGCTTTAGAGCTGGAGGAATTCCGTCGAAAACGTAGACTGGCTTAATGCCTTCTTGGAGCAAGTTGATATTTCGGTAGAAAAGGCCTGAGAGGTGAGATGTTGTGTTGCCATTGCTGTCTTGGAGAGGAGTTCCGTCTGGTTGACGAATTGTTGTTAAAAATTGGTAGAGGGTGACGTAGGCGTCGATTGCTATAGTTTTACCTTTTAGGCTTGAGAATTCGATTTCTTTTTTTGGAATGATTTGTGAAATGTTTACGCCCATAAAAAGATTAGGAAATTTAAATATAAATAACTATTGAAATGGGGAGATAATGAGAGTATCTTCATTTTTTTCCAATATCGTTTCTAGTGTTTTCCCTCTCGCTATTCTAGGAATGTAAAATTCTGATTTACCTGGAAATAATTTTATTTTATTTGCTATACTAGCAAGCCTGTCGTATATTTCTTTTGATTCGTCATGTTTTTCATTTTCGTCGTGAGGGTATCCGTAAATTTCAGAGAAGTGTGCATATTCTTGCATATTTCTTACGCCCTTAAATATTGTTCCGGAGAAAAGTTTTGCCGTGAATTGGTAACATGTTGCGTCTCTTGTGCTTTTTTCATAAGTTATTTCTCCTTTGAGTTCTATAGTGTACCCTGGCTTTTGCCTTGGGAATGTTGCAAGAGCAAATATTGTTCTTGCTAATTCTTCTACATCTATGATTCTTTTTGTTTTGTTTCCCATGAATACATATAAACTACAATTTACTTTATACTTTTTTCAGCAAGGGTTTTTCTCTTTTTTCTGATATTGCCATGTTTGCAGATTCTACGTTTAAAAGCAATGATGTTTCTAGTTTGTTCCCTGTAATATTTTTTTTCAACGAATCAATATGATCGTATATGAAATTGTTTTTAAAATAAACCAAAGCGTGATTTAATGGATTAGAAGATGCTTCTCTGAATTCTTTATCTCCTTCTTCATATCTTGGAGAAAAGTCTGCAGTTTCCCCTAAAGACATGTATCTGAAATTAAAAACCGTATCTCCTCCGCTGTATTCTCTGCCATTGTATTCAATTACTAAAGGAACTTTTTTTCCTATAGCCACTTCATGTTCTACTTTTTTTGCCAAATCTTTTATTTCTATTGTTGTTTTCATTTTAGACGTAGATGTCTATTTTATTTAGAGTATAAGGTTTTTTGTAATTTTCATTATTCGAAGTATATTTTTGTAAACTATCTTCTATTGGATTTGCTTTGGAAACTATTTCACTTGAATACACTATATTTGCTAGAGATTTTCCCCCTGAAATACATATTGAATTTTTAGTTATTTTCATATTTTTATTAGGTCATTAAAGTTTATAAGTTTTTCTAATGTTGTCTTTTGTAAGTAGTTACTTTGTTGTTACTCAAAGATTATATAAAGTTCGGGTGATTTTATATTGTATGAAGAAAACTTTGGAATTTGTGCCGATTGATTATGACTATTTTGATTTTGAGGGACAAAATTTTGTAAAGATGATTGGGCGAAATTCTGAGGGTAAACGAATTTGTGTCGTGGATTCTTATGAGGCTAATTTTTATTTGATTTTAAGGGATGGGTATGATGCGGATGCGGTTGTAAAAAAAATTGAGAAGGTTGAGGTAGGGAAAAGCGGACGGGCGAGTCGGGCATTAAGGACGGAAGTTTTGGATAAGCATTTTTTAGGCGAACCGGTTAAAGCTGTTAGGGTCTGGATTAGCAATCATAAGGATGGGCATGATTTTGCTTCAGCGATTGGGGACATGGAAGAGATTGATTTTAGAAGAGAATATGATATTGGGCTTGTTACTAAATATATTAAGGAGAAAAAGGTTGAGCCGCTGCAATGGTATGAGGTTGAAGTTGGTGAGCATGAGGTTTTAAAGATGGTTGAGGGGCTAGATGTTGCGGGATGTTATTTTGCTGAAAATATTACGTTGTTGAAAAATGGGAAGGAATTTCTTCCGAAGGTTTTAGCTTATGATATTGAGACTACGGGGCGAGAGATTGGCGATGGTGAGATTTTGATGGTTTCGATTTTTGGCGAAGATGTTTTGAAAGTGATTAGTTGGAAAGACGTTGAAGGTGCGCAGGACTATGTTGAGATTGTTAAAGATGAGGCGGCGATGCTTGAGAGGTTTGGGGAAATTGTTCGCGAGGCTGATGCTGATATTTTGTGTGGGTATTTCTCGGATGGATTTGATTTGCCTTACTTGAAAGCGCGTGCGGATTTTCATAAGGTTGTTTTGGATTTGGGTGTTGATGGGCGGAACCCTAGTTTTGCTCGAGGGAGAATTCCATCTGGAAGTATTTCCGGAGTTGTTCATGTTGACTTGTTTCGTTTTGTTGATTCTGTTTTTAGTCAGTATTTGCAAAGCGAGACTTTGAGTTTGGGTGAAGTGGCGAAAGAGTTGGCTGGAGTTGAGAAGGGAGAGTTTGAATTTTCTAGGCTAGCGAATATGAATGATAAAGATTGGGTGGATTTTTTTTCTTACAACTTGCAGGATTCGGTTGCGACTTACAAACTTGCAATGAAGCTTTTGCCTGACATGATTGAATTTTGTAGGATTGTGAAGGAGCCTGTTTTCGATGTGACTCGTGACCGGATGGCGACGCATGTTGAGAATCATATTTTGCATAATCTTGATAGATTTGATGAGATTGCGGAGAGGCGACCTGGGCATGATGAGAGTGATGAGAGGAAGATGAAAAGGAAATTTGAAGGGGCGTTTGTTTTTGAACCTGTGCCTGGATTTTATGAGGATATTGTTATGTTTGATTTTACTAGTATGCATGCGAGTTTGATTGTGACGTTTAATATTTGCGGGCAGGCTTTGCGATTCAGGGATAATGGGAATTGCCATATTGCACCTAGCTTTGAACTTGATGGGAAAAATGTTCAAATCTATTTTGATAAGAAGCCTGGATTTTTTTCTACGCTCTTAAGTGAAATTGTTGATAAGAGGAAAATTGTCAAGGAGGAATGGAAGAAAGACGGGAGTGCGATGAAAAAGGCTCGGTCGAATGCTTACAAGCTTTTGGCGAATGCGACTTTTGGTTATCAGGGGTTTTTTGGGGCGCGGTATTATTCGCGTGAGGCTGCGGCTGCGACTCTTGCCTATGTTCGAAAATTGACTCACGATACAATGGATAAGATTAGCAGTGAGGGTTATAGAATTATTTATGGAGACACAGATTCTATTGCTTTTTTGAGTGACGGGAAAAGTCATGAAGAGATTGTTAGTCTTTTGAAAGAAATTAATGAGAAGCTTCCTGGAATTATTGAACTTGATTTGGAGGGATTTTTCAGACGAGGTTTGTTTGTTGCTAAAAGAGATAGCAAGATTGGGGCAAAGAAGAAGTATGCTTTGATTGGGGAAGATGACAAAGTTAAGATTCGGGGTTTTGAGACGGTGCGGCGGGATTGGTGTCGGTTGTCGCGGAATTTGCAGGATAGTGTTTTGAGAAAGATTTTAATTGACGGGAATGAAAAGGCTGCGTTGAAAGAAGTTTTAGAGGTTGTTAATAAGTTGAAGTCGAGAGATGTTGAGTTAGAGGATTTGATGATTAAGACGAAGATGAAGAGGGATGTTGGAGATTATGTTGCGGAGGGGCCTCATGTTGTTGCGGCACGGAGGATGGCTGAGGCTGGTGTTGGAGTTGGCGTTGGGACTTATGTTGAATATTTTATTGGAGAGGGAAGTGGGAAGAAGGTTGGCGACCGGGTTTTTTTGGCTGGAGAGAGGGTTAAGTATGATGTGGAGTATTATTTGAAGAAGCAGATCTTGCCGGCGGTTGAGGGGATTTTTGATGTGTTTGGAGTTGATGTTGCGGCGGTGTTGGATGGGGAGAGGCAGAAAAAACTTTTTTAGTTTTTTCTGGGGGCTCGACTGATGTCTGGGGGGCTCAAACTCTTGGAAGAGTTTGGGGGGCTCGGCTACGCCGGAGGCTTGGCGGGGTTTGTTAGGTTTTGTATGTTGGAGGGAGTTGCTTATGAAAAATATAAGAGGAGTTGTTTTGGATGAAGATGGGTTGGTTCTTTCGGTTAGGGCGAGTTTACATCTTGGTATATTTTGGAGATTATTGATGGGCAAAAGGAATATATGTTCTAGCTGATTTTGGGTGGACGTTAATACATCATAATAATAGTTAAATACAAACTCATTTTTTGAATTTTATGCAAAAAATTAATCTTGAAAATTTAAAAATTATGGATAAAACCATAAAGGAAAAATTTCCAAATAAAAGCAATGATTTTTACAAAATGATGTTATCGACTGAATTTCTTAGAATAATAATAGATAATGACTGGTTGAATAAATCTGTTTTTGCAAATTTTGAAAATGAGACAAAAAAAACGATGGAAGCTAGAGAATTTTTACGTTCTAAAGAAATTAATTTACAATGGATGGAGAGAGTGAGCAGACTTTCTGAGCGATTGTTTAATCTGCAAAATATAATAGGGATAGAAGATGTTATAAAAAAAATAAAAGAAGGGAATTTTTTGTCAAGATTTGCAGAGATAGAAGTTGGAACACATTTTTATAGGAGAGGTATTCCGTTTGAATTTATAATCCCGAGTGGAGAAAAGGAAAAAGATTTTGATATAGTGATAAATTACAATACTAAAATAAATTGTGAGATTAAGCACAAAATTGAGAGCACTGAACTTAGTCGAAAGACATTGATGGCCACACTTAAGAAAGCAAAAGAACAGATGCCAAAAAACAATCCAAGTATTATTTCTATAAAAATACCAGAAAGCTGGACTTTGCAAAAAGAAATATCCGAAATTTTTTTAAAAGCATTAAGTGATTTCTTTAGTAATTCTAATAATGATTATATCGTAGGAATTTTATTCAGATGGGAATCTAGAAGTCTATTTAATTCAGGACTATTTTTCTGGAAATATAAGTTAGAAAAGAATACAAACTCTAAACTTTATAATAAAGATATCCAAAATATCTTAGAAAGGATAGATGCTCCTGCGACAAAATGGATTGATTTTAAAGATGTTGTAGAAGGACGAATATGATAATATTACAACCCTTGTAACACTACAATACTAGTAATAATTTATCATAAAGAATTCCAGCTCAGCTATTTTATGGGAAAATAGACCTGTACGAACACAAAGAAAGATGGGAATGCTGAAAAGAAAGAACCTTCAGCGAAATCCCAGGCATAAGCAAAAAGAACTCCGAAACAATAAAACAATACTAAAGTGGGAAACTAACTTAGAATTTTTATTTTTTGTTTGAACAGCCTACTTGCTTCTTTTACGTAATTGCCTATGCTTCTTTTGAAATAAGGTGGATTTTGTTGTTGGATTTTTCCTATTAGATAATAACCGAGACAAAACATTAAGGCGAAGTCTGCATTTTTTGGAAGCTTATAATTAAGTCTGTTTTTCCCGAAGACTTTGTTTTCTTTGCCTAAACTGATAAATAATTCCTTGTCGGACTTTACAATTGTTTTTGCGTGCTTGGCTTCTTCAAAGGTGAAGGCTTCTCCTTGGATTTTTGGGCCGAAGAGTTCATCGAATTTTGTTTCGTAGAATTCTCTTATGAGGTCAAAGGATTCCGGCACTATGAAGAAGTATGAGTTATATTTTTTTAGATCTTTTGGGACTTTTAATTTTTCAAGGAATGTTAAAATCCTTTTTGGGTCTTCACCTGTTTTTGCTAAAATCATCCCTAGGTATGTCGAGGTGTTGTAGGTGTAGGGCTCTGTGTTTTTCGGGAAGAGGTATGTTTTGTCTGCTATTTTTGTTGCCTTGCCATCTGGGTTATTTGTTAGGAGGATTGTTTTTATTTTGTTTTTTCTCATTTGCTTTGCGATTATTGGGGCGTGTTTGCCGGCGGAGGCGGAAATTAAGATGCAACCGTCTGGCTTTTGGGACTTTAGGATTGTTTTGTAAGTTGATTCGTTTGCATGGATTGCGGAAGGGTATAGTATTTTGCCTAGAGCTGCTGCATTTCCGCTTCCTATGACTATGGGATTTTTGAATGTGACTTCTATTTTGGGGAGTTTTGTGACGGAGAATAATTTTAAGGCTTGGATTACACACTCATCTAAGTTTATCAGCTCTTTCATTTTACTTTCAAAGCTCGTAAATATTTAATTGTTTGGATTGGCTGTGATTTTCTAATATATTAATGGAAAGGTTTAATAGTCGAAGTGAATATCTATTTTTGGAGATGGTGAAATGAAAGTCTTGATGCTTGGCTGGGAGTTCCCCCCTTTTTTTGCCGGGGGCGCTGGAATAGTTTGCTATGAGTTGACAAGAGAGATGGTGAAAATGGATGATGTTGATTTAACTTATGTTATGCCTTTTGGTCCGGATGAGATTAGGAATCAACACCTTAGGATTTTGCTTGCGGATAGATTTAAAGGGAAGAAGATAAATTTCAAAAAAATTCCATCTCTACTTAGTGCTTATATGACGCAAGAAAGTTATATGGAAGAAAGACAAAGGTTGATTTCGGCTGGGAAAACTGGACTTGGAGCTGATAATACTTTGAGTTTGTATGGGCAGAATTTAATTGAAGAGGTTTATAATTTTGCGGGACGAGTTCGGACTATTGTTGAGGATGAGAGTTTTGATGTTGTGCATGCGCATGATTGGACGACGTTTCCGGCTGCTATTCAGGCGAGTGAATATATGAGAAAACCTTTGATTGTTCATATGCATATTACTGAGTTTGATAAGTCGGGAGGGAATGGAGCCGACCCGCATATTTATTCTATTGAGAAAGAAGGGATGGAAAAGGCGGATAAAATTATTACGATTAGTAGAAGAGTAAAAGACGGGCTTATTAAGAATTACGGGATTAATCCAAATAAGATTGAGATTGTTTACCATGCGAAGGTTGATGTTGGACCTGATATGAATTTTGATTTTCCAAAGTTTAAAGATAAGAATAAAGTTATTTTGTATGCTGGTCGAATGACTTTGCAAAAGGGTCCGGATTATTTTGTTGAAGCCGCCAGGAAGGTTTGTAATTTTTATGATAATGTTATTTTTATTATGGCTGGTTCTGGAGATCAGTTGCAGAAGATGATTAAGAGAACAATTGAGCTTGGGATATCGGATAAGTTTTTGTTTCATGGGTTTTATACGCGAGACGATGCGAATAAGTTTTTTAGCATGGCTGATATTTATGTGATGCCTTCGGTTAGCGAGCCGTTTGGTCTTGTTGCGTTTGAGGCCATGAGTAAAGGGACTCCGACTATTATTTCTAAACAGTCTGGAGCAAGTGAGATTTTGAACAATGTTTTTAAAGTTGACTTCTGGGATAGTGATATGATGGCTAATCAAATTGTGTCGTTGTTGAAACATAATGCTTTGAGTAATACTATGAAGAGGGAGGGGTATAGTGAAGTGAATAAGTTGACATGGGATAAACCGGCTCGGCGGTGTGTTGATATTTACAAAGAACTTACTGAAAAGAAATAATGGTTTCTATGTGTTTTTATTTTCAGGTTCATCAGCCTTATAGGATTAGGCGGTATTCTGTTTTTGATATTGGAAGGAACAAGGATTATTTTGGAGATAGGAGCGGGACGAAATTAGATAATAGATGGATTATTGACAAGGTTGCTGGAAAATGTTATTTGCCGACGAATGCGGTTTTGTTGGAATTGTTGAATAAGCACCCTGATTTTAAGATTAGTTTTTCTTTTTCTGGAGTTTTTTTGGAGCAGTTGGAAGAGTTCGCGCCTGAGGTTTTGAAGAGTTTTCAGGATTTGGTTGCTACTGGTCGAGTTGAGATTTTGAGCGAGACTTATTATCATTCACTTTCTTTTTTGTTTGACAAGAATGAATTTCGGGAGCAGGTTCGACTTCATGATAAATTTGTTAAGCAATTATTTGGGGTTACTCCTACGGTGTTTCGGAACACAGAGTTGATTTATAATAATAAACTGGCCAACGAGATCGAGGCGATGGGATATAAGGGAATTATTAGCGAAGGGGCGGATCATCTTTTGGGCTGGAGAAGTCCGAATTTTTTATATAGTCCTGTTGGGGCTAAGAAGATTAAGGTTTTGCTCAAGAATTATAAATTGAGTGATGATGTTGCTTTTAGATTTTCGAATCGCGGCTGGAAAGACTGGCCACTTACGGCTTCGAAATATGTGCAGTGGCTGAATTCGATTAATGGATGTGGCGAAGTTGTGAATTTATTTATGGATTATGAAACTTTTGGCGAGCATCAGTGGGAGGATACTGGCATTTTTGAATTTCTTCGCTATTTGCCTGTTGAATTTTTGAAGCATCCTGATAATAATTTTAAGACACCTTCGGAAGTTGTGGACACATACGAAACTCGTGGGGAATATGATTGTCATAATTTTATTTCTTGGGCTGACCTTGAGAGAGATTTAAGTGCGTGGACTGGGAATGAGATTCAGGACGCGGCGATGAATAAGATTTATGCCTTGGGCGAGAAAGTGAAGTTGACTGGAAATGGGAAATTGCTTCATCGCTGGAGGAAGTTGCAGACATCAGACCATTTTTATTATATGTGTACTAAATGGTTTAGCGATGGGGATGTTCATAAATATTTTAATCCTTACGAAAGTCCTTATGAGGCGTTTATTGCTTACATGAATGTGTTGCAGGATTTGGAAATGGAAATTGATGATATTTTAGAAGAGAGGGGATTTGCGGTTAAGGGAAAAGTTATCAGGACAAGAGTAAATTTATAAAGAATAAAGTATATGGTAAATAAAAGATGGTAATAGATCGATTTTATTTCTCTAATGGAGAAAGTGCTGGAAGTTTAAATGAACTTCTTGAAAAATTGAAAGTTATTGATGACGAATGTTTCTTTCATCATACTGGCGAGGGGCGAAATGATTTTGCTAATTGGATTAATGACTGTGTTAAGGATAAGACTTTAGGGAAGAAGATTGAAAAATTGACAGACCGAGCGAAGATTATTGCTGTTCTTGATAAGAAGGTTAATACTCCTGCTAAAGTTAAGAGCGGAATTATTGATCAGATCAAGGGAGCGATACTTTATGGGTAAAATTTTTGGAGTTGTCGCATTGAAGGGTGGCGTTGGAAAAACTACTGTTGTTTCTAATCTTGGGGCTTCTTTGGCTAGAGATTATGGGAAGAATGTTTTGATGATTGATGCTAATTTTTCTACTCCGCATTTAGGTTTGCACTTAGGACTTCTTGCTCCTAAGTATACACTTCATCATGTTTTGAATGATAAACATTCTATCTTTGAATCTATTTATCAACATGAACTTGGGTTTCATATTATCCCTGGGAAGCTTGCACCTTTTAAGACTACGCCTCTTAGCTTGAGAGATAAGCTTGAGGAATTGCGAAACATTTATGATGTTATCTTGATTGACTCGTCTCCTTCGCTGAACGAGGAGATGTATGCTACGATGGCTGCTTCAGATGAGTTGCTCGTTGTGAGTTCGCCTGATTACCCTACACTTAGTTCTACTATTCATGCGATTAGTGTTGCGGATAAAAGAGAGGCCAAGATTCGTGGAATTATTATTAACAAATCCTATGGGAAGAAGTTTGAATTAAAGAAAAAGGATATTGAAGATGCTAGCGGAGCGAAAGTTTTAGGCGTCATTCCTGAGAACTTTAAAGTTTTGTCTGCACTTTCCAAGATGGTTCCTGTTGTTGTTAATTTTCCTAGAGAGGATGTTTCTTCTGAGTATAAGAGATTGGCTGGAAGTTTGATTGGCGAGAAACCCAAGGGATGGTTTGCCAGGAGGAAGGCTAATGCGATTAAACAATAAACTTGCTAGGAAAATTTTGGGCAATGTTGATGAGGGCAAGAATTTTTTTTGTAGTGATGGAAAGGTTTTTTATAATTTGAAAGATTTGGGAAAAGGGCTTGAAGAGATGAGTAACGAAGTTTTCTTCCATCACACTAGCGAGGGGCGAAATGATTTTGCGAATTGGATTAGTGAATGCCTTGACGATGTTAGATTGGCTGATAGTTTGATTGGGGCCGATAAGGAAAGTGCTTTGAAAAAAATCGGAGCTCGTATCACTTACATTGAAAGATACCTAGAAAAATCGAATGACTAGACATGTGATTCTTGGCAATGGGAATATGCTTGTTTGCACCGATAAGAATTCTTTGATTAGAGATTTTTATTATCCTTATGTCGGGCAGGAAAATCATGTTTCTGGATTTGTTCATAGAATTGGAATTTGGGTCGATGGAATTTTTAGTTGGGTGACTCAGGACGAATGGAATATCGAGATAAAATATAAAAAAGATTCTTTGGTTAGTGATGTGAAAATGATAAATCACCGGCTGGGGATTGAAATATCTATGATGGAAGCTGTGCATTTTGAAAAGAATATTTATCTGAGGGACTTAAAGGTTAAAAACAATTTTGACAGGGAAAGGGAAATTCGAATTTTTTTCTCGCAACATTTTCATATTTCGGAAGATGATATTGGGGATAGTATTTTTTATGACCCGAAAACTAATTCAATTGTGAATTATAAGGGAAAAAGATATTTTTTGATGGGAGGACGAAGTAAGGACAAGGATTTTGACGATTATGCCGTCGGTGTTTCTGGAGGTGTTGAAAATAAGGGGGGGACTTATATTGATTGTGAAGATGGGGTTTTAAGTAAAAACCCTGTTGAGCATGGGTCTACTGATTCGGCTATCGGGTTTAATTTGAAAGTTAAGGGTAGAGAGGAGGAGGAAATAAATTACTGGATTAGTGTTGGGAAGAATTATGGGGAAGTTTTGGGGATTCGAGATTTTATTCTGAAGCGAGGTTTTGCAAAGGCAATGAATGAAACTGCGAATTATTGGATTCAATGGGGAAGCAAGAGGAATATTAACTTTGATTCGTTGGGCGAGGATATTGTTGATTTGTTTAAGAGGTCGCTTTTAATTATTCGGGCACAGACCGATAACCATGGGGCAGTGACGGCGGCTAATGATACGCACACCCTTCGGTTTAAACGAGACACTTACAGTTATATGTGGCCACGAGATGGGGCTTTGATTTCACGGAGTTTGGATCATGCTGGACATAGTGATTTGACTAAAAAATTTTTTAAATTTTGTTCGGAGGTTACTGCGAGAGAAGGATATTTGATGCACAAGTATAATCCCGATGGTTCACTTGGAAGTTCTTGGCATTCTTGGCTGAAGGGAGATAAGATTCAGTTACCGATTCAAGAAGATGAAACGGCTCTTGTTTTGGATGCCCTTTGGAAACATTATGAGAAGTATGGAGACAAAGATGAAATGATTAAGAAAATGTATAAACACTTTATCAAAAATATGGGGGATTTTTTAGTTGCGTTTCGAAATCTTGATACTGGGCTGCCCAAAGAGAGTTATGATTTATGGGAAGAGAAACTTGGAATTCATACCTTTACATGCTGTGCCACTTATGCTGGGTTGGTTGCTATGAGTAAATTTGCTGGAATTTTTGAAGATAAGGAAAAGGCTGAAGAGTATATGAATATCGCCGAAGACATCCGAACTAAGACCTTAGAATATATGTTTGATAAAGAAAGAGGGATTTTTGTTAAAGGTGTTTATTACGAGGGAGCTGACGAGAATCAAAGACTAGTGATGGATAGGACTATTGATGCTAGTACTTTTTATGGTTTGTTCGAATTTAATTTATTGAATGTTAATGATGCTCGGCTTCTTCGAACTGTTGAAATCACAATGAATAGGCTATGGTTTGATGACGCTTGTTCTGGAATGGCTCGATATGAAAATGATATGTATCATCGGGTTCCTGGGCAGAGAGAGAATTCTTGGATTATTTCTACTATGTGGTTGGCTGAATATTATATTGCTAAGGCTCGGAATTTGAAAGAATTAGAACTCGCTAGAGATTTGTTTGATTGGGTTGTTGAAAGGGCACTTCCTTCTGGGGTTTTGTCGGAGCAGTTTAGACCAAATGATTCTAAACCAGCTAGTGTTGCACCGCTTACTTGGAGCCATGCTTCGTATGTTGTCGGTGTTATTAAATATTTGAATAAGTTTAAAGAATTGTCTTAAGGGGGACTCATCTAGGGATGGGTGGCTCAATGCTTTGCATTGGGAGGCTCGAGTAAAACTCGGGGGGCTCAGCTTCGCTGGAGATTTGGCTATTCTGCTAAGGTTTTATATAGATTGAATTTTTATTTTGTTTATGTGGAATTATGAGAATTTGGAAGTTTATCATAAAGCTCATGGTTTGATTTTTGTTGTTTATGATTTGGTTAAGAAATTTCCTGCGAGTGAGAAGTATGATTTAGTTCCTCAGGTTCGGAGGGCGGTTAAAAGTATTTCTGCTAATATTGTTGAGGGTTCAGGGAAGAGGACTAGTAAAGATTTTGTTGGTTATTTGTATAATGCTATTGGAAGTGCCAAGGAGGTTCGGGAGCATTTGAAGGTTGCTGTTGGATTGGATTATTTGGGGGAGGATGAGGCTGGAGTGGTTGTTGCGGAGTTGCGGCGGATTGAGAGAATGTTGGTTGGGTATATTGAGTATGTTTTGGGGAAGGATGTAAAATAAGTGTGTTGCTTCTGAAAATCTTTAGAATTGATTGACTGTTAATCTCCTATGCATTTAAAATTCTTGAACGGCAACTTTCTTCTCTGACCTGCTCATTTATTATTTTGTTGCAAATGTCGGGATTTGGAATAGATACTGCAACAAGGAGATAGCATTGATCAGAATATGAGGCATCTACTCCGTCACAGATAACTGAATCTTTTTTTGCTTTGGCTATTTCTATAAGGCAAACGCTAAACATGTCTATATCTGTAATCTCTCTGCATAGATCTTCTCTATTAAGTCTAGATGCAAGCTGATCATAGCAAGAATTACGAATACTTTCCTGGCTTACATCTTGACAGATAGAAGGATTTTTATTTTGAATTGCATAATCCACATAACATCTCTCTATCTCTTGAGAACCTTTGCATTCTGGAACAATTAGGTCGCTACTCGATTGATAACTCGATTGATAAAAATAAAATGCTAACAAGAATAAACAAACAGCTATTATAAAACCAACCCAAACTCCCTTTCTCATTGTAGAATAATGCACCCCCTTGTTTTAAATCTTTCTTTTGAAAAAAATAGAAATGGTATTAACAGAAAAGTTTATTAAACTCGGGCGAGGTTGTATGTCTGAGGTTTCGAGGTGAAAGTTGCTATTAATGGATTTGGTCGGATTGGTCGGGCTTTTTTTAAGATTGCACTTGAGAAAGGTTATGATGTTGTTGCTATTAATGATTTGACTGATGTTGAGAATTTGGTTTATTTATTGAAGTTTGATTCGGTTTATGGACGATATGAAAAGCCAGTTAGTTTTGGGAAGGATTTTATTAAAGTGGGAAATCGGAAGATAAATGTTTATAGTGAGAAGGATCCTGTGAATTTGCCTTGGGGTGAGCTTAAGGTTGATGTTGTCGTTGAATGTACTGGGTTTTTTAGGGACAAAGAAGGAGCCGGGAAACATTTAGTGGCTGGGGCGAAACGAGTTGTTATTTCTGCGCCCGGGAAAGATATTGAGAGAACAATTGTTTTAGGTGTTAACGATGAGGATTTGAGAAAAAGTGATAAGATTATTTCCATGGCATCTTGCACGACGAATTGCTTGGCTCCGGTTGCGAAGGTTTTGGAAGATTCTTTTGGGATTGAGAAAGGTTTTATGACTACGATTCATGCTTATACTGGGGACCAGAAGTTGGTGGACTCTCCGCATAAGGATTTTCGTCGAGGACGTGGAGCTGGGGTCAATTTTGTTCCGACTTCAAGTGGGGCGACTAAGGCTACTGCTGAAGTGATTCCTTCGCTTAAGGGGAAGATGGATGGGCTCTCTATTCGAGGTCCAGTTGCTACGGGAAGTATTGTTGATTTTGTTGTTGTATTAAAGAAAGTGGCTAGTGTTGAGGAAGTTAATGCGGCTATGAAGAAGGCTTCGATAGGGAAGATGAAGGGGATTTTGAAGTATTCGGAAGACGCGCTTGTTTCGAGTGATGTTATTGGGGATTCGGCTTCGTCTGTGTTTGATTCTAAGTTGACGCAAGGAAATGGGAAGATGGTTAAGGTTTTGTCGTGGTATGATAATGAATATGGGTATAGTTCGAGATTGGTTGATTTGTTGAGTAAATTATAATTCTTGACGTTAATTTCTTGGTAAAAATTTTCTTATGTGTAATGACACACGGCGGAAATTTTTACGCTTCGAAATTATCTGTCAATAATTAAATTTTGTTGGTTTGAGATGATTGGGTAGTTATTTAAATTGCGATATATTGCTTTTTGTATAATGAGTGAAGAAGATACAATTTTAGACTACAATAAGATAATTTGGCAAACTTTTGGTGTTGGAGTTACGGCTTCGGTCATAATTCTTTATAGTGTAATTAATAAAGAAAGTATGATTCCTGAAGATTTCAAGGTTCTTACACTTTCTTTGGGGTTTGCTATTTTGGTTTATTCTTTTTTGTTGACTCTGGGATATGGAACACAAAAGGGGAAATTAATGAAGATGAAGGAGAAAGAGAAAAACCTCTCAAAAATATTAGCTGAGATGTGGTATCCGAGGGTAAGATGGATGGGAGAAGCAATATTAATTTTTATAGGGTTTTGTTATTTTGTAGCGTTTTATGAAATTTCTAATACGCCTACTTTAACCACTTTAATACCTCACATAATAGATTTATTGGTGAAATTGCATATACCTACCTTGATATATATTTCCTTGCCCCCTGTAATGATTTTGATGATTGCTATAATTTTATGTATCATTGCCAACATTCTTGCCAAGAAGAAAGCAAAAATTGCCAAGGAGAAAGAAAAAATTGCCAAGGAGAAAGCAAAAGAAGATTGGGAGGGGTTTGTTGATTGGCTTCGTGATTATTTTGGTTTTGAAAAAATTGATCCATCTAGCGAAAATGTGCGAGAAAAAACCAGAGATAAGCCAAAAAACAATTCTTGAAATTAAAGAAGCCAGAGAAAGAATTAAGAAAGGTGAATTCTATACAGAGGCAGAAGCTAAGAAAATCCTTGGCTTGTAAAAATTATTCTGAGTTAAATTTAATAACATCCCCTCTCTCTAATCTAAGGTGATTATGAAACTTAAAACTCTAAAGGATTTGGATGTTCATGGGCTGACTGTTTTGCTTAGGAGTGATTTGAATAGTGACGTTGTTAATGGGCGAGTTTTGAAAGGAGAGCGAATTATTGAAAGTGGGAAGACGATTGATTGGCTTGTAAAGAAAGGTGCTCGTGTCGTTATTTTGGCGCATCAGGGGAATCCTGGTAAAAAAGATTTTTTGAGCTTAGAGATGCACGCTAGGTTGCTTGGGAGGCATGTGAAGTTTGTGGATGATGTCGTTGGAGAGAAGGCTGTTAAGGCGATTAAGGGAATGAAGAAGGGCGATGTTGTCTTGCTTGATAATGTTCGAGGAGTTGGGGATGAGTTTAAGCCGAGGAAGAAGGGAAATGTTTTGTTGAAAGTGCTTTTGCCGTTGATTGATATTTATGTTAATGATGCTTTTTCGGTGTCGCATCGGGACCATACTTCACTTGTTGGATTTGCTTCTCACAGAGAGTCTGGGATTGGGCTTTTGTTTGAGAAAGAGATTAGGGCTTTGGAAAAAGTTCGGATGAAAAATTGTTTGTTTGTTTTGGGTGGGGCGAAAGGTGAAAGTGATATTAAATTACTTGGTCGAGGGAATAAGGTGATTGCTTGTGGCTTGTTTGGACAGGTGTGTTTGGCGGCGAAGGGTTTTAAGTTTGGGTATCAGGATGCTTTTTTGAAGAAGACGCTTTTAACAAAAGGTAGTTGGGCTGGATTTTTAAAGAAGCTTAAGAGTAAACTGAAAAGGATTGAGTTGCCGATTGATTTTGCTGTGAATTTCAATGGAAAGAGAAGAGAGTTTGGGTTGGATGATTTTCCGATGGAGTTTGAAATTGAGGATATTGGAGAGGAGAGTATTAAGAGATTTTGTCGGATGATTGAGGACGCGGAGAGTGTTTATGTTAAGGGGCCGGCGGGATGGGCTGAGGATCGGCGGTTTAGAAAAGGGACGGTTGAAATATTAAAGGCTGTTTCTAGATGCAAGGGATTTTCGCTTGTTGGAGGAGGACAGTTGTCGGAAGTGATTCGGAAGAGCTTGTTCTTAAGAAGGAAGAAGTTTGGGCATGTTAGTTTGTCGGGCGGGGCATGTCTATCTTATATCGCTGGAGAGAAGTTGGCTGGGCTGAAGGCGCTTGGGTATTACACTTCGCGAGGCAATAGAAAATAAGATACTTTGTCTTTTGGGATTAGGGATTTACATAACAACATTTTTAACTTCGAATGCTTTTGGTTAGCTTAAGATGGTGAAGTTTGATGTGGTTAGTTTTGGTAGTGGGGTAGTTGACGTTTTTGCTTCTACTGGAGTTGGGGAGAAAAATGGTCGGCTTGATTTGGAAGTTGGTGGGAAATATTTGATTGATGGTTTGAGGTTTGATATCGGGGGAGGTGGGACTAATGTTGCGGTTGCTTTTGCTCGGTTTGGATTGAAGACGGGGTGCGTTTGTGGTGTCGGGAATGATTCTAATGGGAAAGAAGTGCTTGATTGTTTGAAACGTGAGAAGGTTAAATTTTTGGGGAAGGTTGGTTTGGGGAAAACTGGGTATTCTATGATTATTGATAGCGACCAACACGATAGGACTGTTTTGACTTACAAGGGTGAGAGTAATGAGATTGGTGTTGGTGATGTTAAGAAATTTAAGTCTAAGTGGCTTTATTATTCGTCGCTCTTGGGAAAAAGTTTTGAGACGCAGAAGATTTTGGCGGAGAAGTTTGTTGAGGGCGGAGGGAGATTGGCGTTTAATCCGAGTTCGTATTCGATTGAGAAGCAGGATATTAGGAAGTTGTTGAAGCTTTGTTATGTTTTGATTTTGAATAAGGAAGAAGGAGAAATGCTTTGTAAAAGATATAAGACAAAGGGGACTATACTTGAGGGGCTGAACAGCTTGGGGCCGAGGATTGTTGTTGTGACGGATAAGGATAAGGAAGTGAAGTGTTATTTTGAGGGGAGTATTTATTCTGTTGTGCCGCATAAGGGGAAGAAGGTGGTTGAGAGGACTGGAGCTGGAGACGCTTTTGCTGCTGGTTTTGTTGCGGGTTTACTTGTTGGATATTCTTTGGAAGATTGTTTGAAACTTGGCGTTGAGGAGAGCGAGGCTGTGCTTGGGTATTTTGGGGCGAAGAATAATTTGCTAAAGAGAAAACTAAAATAACTTGTGGGATTTATTATTTTGTCTTGGCAAAGTTAATAAAGTGGATTCTCCTCTTGGTTTAAAGATGGTGAAGATGAAGAAGATTAATTATACTAAACTTGTTAAGCAACATTTAGAAATTCTTGGAGGTCTGAGGTTTAAGTCTGGGTTGTTTTCGGCTAGTAAGCCTACGGTTTCGACTGGTTATGATAAGGCATGGCTTCGAGATAATTTTTATGAATGTATTGCGTTTGAAGTTGTGCAGGATTGGAAAACTGTTGAGGAAACTTATCGCGCGCTTTTGGATATTTTTAAGAAACATGAATTTAAAATTGATTATGCGATTTCACAGAAGCCTGAGTATACTCACCAGTTTATTCATGCTCGATATAATCCTGAGACTTTTGAGGAGTTTTGGGAGGAATGGGGGAATAAGCAGAATGATTCGATAGGTTGTATTTTGTTTAAAATTGGTGAACTCGAAAAAGCTGGGGTTAAAATTTTGAAGGATGATGATAGGCGAATTGTTCAAAAGTTAGTTGATTATTTGTCGACTTTGGAATATTGGCATGACGCGGATTCTGGAATGTGGGAAGAGGCGCAAGAGGTTCACGCTTCAAGTATTGGGGCTTGTGTTGCGGGCTTAGAAATGGTTAAAGGGCTTGATGGGATTGAGGTTAATGAAGATTTAATTAAGAAAGGCTACGCTGCTCTTGCTAAACTTTTGCCTAGGGAGAGCGAGAAGAAATTTGTTGATTTGGCATTGCTTTCACTGATTTGGCCTTATGATGTTGTTAATGCTCGGCAGACTAAAGAGATTTTGGAAAATGTTGAGTATCATCTTTTGAAGAAGAAGGGTGTGATTCGGTATAAGGGGGACGCTTATTATAATAAGAATTTGGATAATTTTTCCGAGGAGGCTGAGTGGACATTTGGGTTAGCGTGGCTTGCGATTATTTATGAGAAGCTTGGAAAAGAGAAGAAGGCGAAGGAATTTTTAGCGAAAGTTTTGGGAACGGTTAGTAAAAGTGGAGAGGTTCCTGAACTTTATTATTCTAATTCGAATAAGCCAAATGAGAATATGCCTTTGGGTTGGAGCGAATCGCTTTTTATTACGGCGGTTTACAATGTTAATCATATGCATATGCGAATCAAAGATTCGCAAGGTGGTTCGGAAGTTCGGAAGTCTGGCGGTTTGGGAAGGACTGGTTCGACTAGGATTGAAAAGTATAAGGAGACTAAAAATAGAGTGAAGAGAGCTACAAAGAAAGTTAAGAAGAAGGTTATTAAAGAAAAGATTGTTAAGAAGATTCAGAAGAAGGTGAAAAAGAAATGAGGTTGAAGAAATTTTTTAATTTGAGGCGAATTGTTCGAAAGGGGAAAATTCTTTTGCTTGCTTATGATCAGGGCATTGAACATGGCCCGACGGATTTTGATGATAGAAATGTTGATCCGGCTTATGTGATTGACATTGCGGCTAAAGGCGGGTTTACTGGACTGGTTTTGCACAAGGGGGTTGCGGAGAAATATTATGATGAGATTAAGAAAGCTAAGGTTCCGCTTGTTTTGAAGTTGAACGGAAAGACTAGTCTAGTTAAGGGTGACCCGATTTCGCGACAGATTGCGACAATTGACGAGGCTGTTGATTTGGGTGCTTGTGCTGTTGGATATACAATTTACATTGGGAGTTTTCATGAGGAGGAGATGCTGAGTGAAGTTTCGAAGATTCAGGCGGAGGCGCATCGACGGGGTTTGCCTTTGATTGTTTGGGTTTATCCACGAGGGGCTGGGTTGGAAGATATTCCTAAGAATGAATTGATGTCGTATGCTACTCAGGTTGCATTGAGTATTGGGGCTGATATTGTTAAGATTCATCCGGAGGGGAACATGAAAGATTTTGCTTGGGCGGTTAAGTCGGCTGGAAGGGTGAAGGTGATTTGTGCTGGAGGGGGTAAGGTTAGTGAGGGGAAGCTTTTGGAGAAGATTAAAGGGTATATGGAGAATGGGGCGAGTGGGATGGCGATTGGGCGAAATGTTTGGCAGGCGAAGGAGCCGTTGGAGTTGGCTGGGAAGATTCGGGATATTGTTTGGGCTAAGTAGTGGTTAGTCGCGGATTATGTGAATCGATATGGATTTTGAAATGGAAGAATACAAACATAAGGAATTGACTGAGAAATTATTGGATGTTTTTATCGTGTGTATAATACTTTGGGTTCTGGATTTTTGGAAAAAATTTATGAGAACGCTTTGGCTTTAGAATTTTCTGAAGCTGGTTTGAGTTTTATTAAGCAAGCTCCTGTTAGAGTTTTTTATAAGAATAAGATTATGGGAGATTATTTTGCAGACTTTATTGTTGACGGGAAAGTAATTGTTGAAGTTAAGGCCTTGAATAATTTTTGTGGGTCCGAAGAAGCGCAATTGATTAATTATTTGAAGGCTACTGGAATTGAAGTTGGGTTGTTGTTAAACTTTGGTAAAGAGGCTGGGATTAAAAGAATGGTTTTTGGGTGAGGAAAAAATTGGCCACAGATTACACAGATTACACAGATTTTTGTTTTGGTATACGCATGGTATGAGCTCAAAGTGAGCCCGAAAGTATTTAATGTTTTTATTTAAATATCTTATATGGATAAAAATATTTTTCCAATTGGTATTGGTGGATGGGGTATTGGTGGGTTCGCTAAGAAAGATTCTGGAAATGATAAGAAAGATATTGAGGCTTTGGTTTATTCTTTGAAGAAGGGGATGAATTTTATTGAGGTCAATTATTGGAATTCCGAGGGGCATAATGTGGAGCTTTTGGCTGAAGCTATTGAGAAATCTGGAGTTGATAGGGAGAAGTTGTTTTTACATCAGGCTCTTTATTGTTATAAGAATGAGACATTGGAGGATGTTAGGAAGGAAATGAAAAAGGTTAGAGAAATCTTGGATACTAATTATATGGATTCTGTTGAGTTTGATGTTACTGGTATTGAAAAATATGGTTTTGATAATGTTGCTCAATTCTTGAAGGATGTTTTGGAGTCTGGAGAAACTAAGTTTGTTAGTATTACTAATTCTGATTTGAAGTATTTGAAAAAGTTTAAAGAAATTTTTGGAGACAAGATGTTTTGTCATGAGTTGAATTTTAATTTTGAGATTAGAGAAAATGAGCATATGGGTATTATTGAGTTTGCGGATGAAAATAATATTTTGAATGTTATTTATCAGCCTATTCGGAGAAATAAAACTATTGCTAGAAATTGGCCGTTGTTAGTGGAGTTGAGTGAGAAGTATGGGAAGACACAGAATCAGATTATTTTTAATTGGCTTATTTCTCGTGGATTTTTACCATTAACTAAATCTAGTAATTTGAAGCATATTGATGAGAATCTTGGGGCTTTGGATTTTAAGATGAGGAGTAGTGATATTGAGAAGTTGAATGGATTTCGAACTGGATGGGATTGCCCTGAGATTGTTTTTAATAATGAGGATTTTAATAATGGTAAGGTTGTGGTTCATCAGTTGAGTAATGTTTTTGATGATGTATACAATAAGGGTTCTTGCTTGGGATAGGTTTTTAATTGTTAGATGATTGTATTTATTATGAGAGAGGAGCTGAAGCACTTATTAGAAAAATGGAAAGACTTGAGGCAGTTAACTCTTGATTTGTTAAGTGAACTCCCTGAGGAAAATTTGTCTTTTAGTGTTGGGAAAAATATGGGGACCATTGGTAAGCAGTATCGACATATTGGGGATGTTCAGATTTGTTATAATGAAGCGATTAAAACTGGAAAGGTTGATTTTGGGAAATATCGAAGGGATTATTCGGTTGAAACTTCGAAGATGAAACTTTTGGAATTTTTGGAAGAAGTTAATATGGAGATGCTTAAGTTAATTGAAGAAAAAGAGGATGTGAAGATTGATTGGTTTGGAGAGAAATTGAATTTGGAAGAGCATTTGAATTCTTTGATTGAACATGAGATTCTTCATCACGGAGAGTTGGTTGTTTATATTAGGGTACTGGATTTAAAATTTCCCGAAAGTTGGGGCATGTGGGGACTTTGAAGATGATGAACCCTTTAATTGTTGTTAATTTGAAAACTTATCAACAGGGTAAAGAAGTTTTGAAACTTTGTAGAAAGATTGAGAAGGTTTCTAAAGATATTGTTGTTGGGGTTCAGGTTGGAGATGTTTATGAGGTCGCGCACAAGACTTCTTTGAAAGTTTATTGTCAGCATGTTGATGCGGTGGAGCCCGGCAGGAATACTGGGTTTGTTGCTGTTGAAGGAGTTAAAAGTGACGGAGCGGTTGGGGTTTTTTTGAATCATAGTGAACATCCTTTGACTTGGGATGTTTTGAAGAAGACTGTTTTGAGATGTAAGGAAGTTGGGCTGAAGACGCTTGTGTTTGCTGGGAGTTTGAAAGATGCTAAAAGAATTGAGAAGCTTGGTGTGGATTATGTTTGTATTGAGCCGGCTGAGCTTGTTGGTGGAGAGGTTAGTGTATCTACGGCGCGCCCAGAGTTGATTGCGGAGATTGGGAAGAAATTGAAAGGTAAATTTCTGGTTGGGGCTGGGATTCATAATCACGAGGATATTGAAGTGGCAATGAAGTTTGGTGCGAGTGGGGTTGCATTGTCGTCGGCAGTGACTACGGCAAAAAATCCTGAGAAAGTTTTAAGGAAGTTGTTAGAAAAATAAATATAATTTATTTTAACTTGGGTAGGAACGTTTTTAACTTTGAATATCCTTGATATGTAATGCATGAACACAGTTTTATTGAGGCGATATTGAAGGATGTTAATAATCGGGATGATGTAAAGGAAATTGTTTTAGAGGTTGGAGAGTTGGTTGGAATTGAGACTAGACATTTGAGGGAGCATATTTTGGGAAGGTTTAATTGGGTGGTTGAGATTATTGATAAGGACTCTAAGGTTAAGTGTGAGTGTGGATTTGAAGGGCGAGCTAGGGTAGTTGAGAGGTTGCATGATATTGTTATTTTTGAATGTGCACAATGCGGGTGGGTACCAGAAGTCTTGGAAGGCAAGGATATAAAAATTCTGAAAATTATTTATAATTGATGTGTCTAAGCGTGCCTGGTGAGGTTGTTGAATTGGGAGAGAAAATTGTTTTAAGGTATCCTGGTGGGAAACGTATTGTGAACTTGAGTTTAATTGATTTGGCTGTTGGAGATTTTGTGATTGTTTCAGGTGGGATTGTTGTGAACAAGGTTGATAAGGAGAGGGCATTAAAGTTTTTAGAGGTGATTGATGTTGGAAGATAAATTGGAAGATTGGAGTTATAAGAAAGCAATATTTCGATATGGAATGCCGTGTGTAAAGGATAGGGTTTCACTTGGGACTGTTAGTCGAGAAGAATATAATGAACTTCTTTCTTATTTGGGAAGGGAAAATGAGATTCCAGATGATTTAATTCTGAAACACTTTAAGCTGGTTGTTGATTCTGTAGATGGCGCTGATGGAGAAGCTGTTGATAGTTATTTTATGGGAGAACACAATCATAAAATTCATAAAAAGGAAGGTGATTATTCTTTTTACCCTGAAGCTTTTTGTAAATTATGTGTTTCCCGCGATGCTGTTGTTTTAAGAAAATTAGATGGGGACAAGTATGTAGTAGAATATAGTAATGAAAGATCTGCTGTGTCTGGGGAATATCTTGGTTTCGATATTAAAAAAGGAAAAGAGGTTAGGATACATCGAGGACATATTGTGAGGAAGTTGTGATGAAGATTGTTTGTTTGGGGAATGAGTTTATTGAGGAGGATTGTTTTGCCAAGGAAGTTGGGGCTTTGCTTTGTGGGGAGTTTGAAGTTGTGAATGTTAAGGATTCTTTTGGTTTGATGGGCATTGTTTCTTCTGGAGAGGATTTTGTTATTTTGGATGTTGTCGATGGACTAAAAGAAGTTTGTTTTATTGATGTTACAGATTTGAAGGTTGATTCTATTTTGTCGGTGCATGATTTTGATGCGGGATATGTTTTGGGCTTGATGGGGAATGATGTTAAGATTATTGGGATGCCTAGAACTGGGAATAAAGAAAAAATATTGTTAGATGTAAAGAATAAATTGGCCACAGATTACACGGATTGACACAGATTATATCCAGTTGACTTTTAGAAAATGTGTTGAGCAACTAAAACATGGGTCGTAGGAACGGATTAATTTTTCTATTTGTTCTACGATTTCTTTTTGTGAAGTCTTTTGTTCTAGTAGAATGTTTACTAGAAGAGTTATGTCGGATTCCATTATATTGAGATTTTGCGCCGTTGGAGTTATTATGTTGCAATATTCTATTATTCCAGATTTGTTTATTTTGTATTCGTGAAAGAGAGTGCCACGTGGGGCTTCAACAGCGGAAACTCCTGTCCCGTTTTGGTGGTTTGGAAGTTTGGGGGTTTGGGGGTTTGAAGTTTGGGGGGTTGGGGGCGACTGAAGCAATTCTGTTATTCTGCTGACTGCATTTAATATTTCTAAGGCTTGGCAGATTAAGTTGTGATGTGGGTTTGTTATGGGGAAAGTTATTTTTGTTTTTGATAATTCTTTTTTTGTTTCTAAATCTAGTTGATTGTGGTTATTCGAAATCCTGGCAGTTGCACCTACTGAAAATGTGTGTTTGTTATGAAGGACGAATTTTGACGTTGCGTATTCTTTGATATTTTCGGCAAGATGAGTTTTATAGTCGTCATCTACGAAGGTTTCTTTTCCAGCATAGATTTTTCCTGAGACGTTGGCATATTTGTCTTTTTCGTTTAAAGAAAGATATTCTGATTTTCTTTCTAATTTTTGATAGTCTAAATTATTAAAGAGTTCTATTGTTTTTAGGATTAGGGGTTTTGTTTCTTTTAATTGAGCGATTAATTCTTCGAAGTTTTCCTTTCTTAACTCTTCTTGGATTTTTAAAAATGGGTGCATTTCTCTGCCTCCGAATTTTTCTACTATTTTATTTCCAAGCGTCACTATTTTTAGAGCGTCTAGAACTTTTGATTTATGTTCTTGTTTTAATGTTATCGCCGAGGACGCTCCTAGATAATCTGGAAGAGAAAGGAAATAAAGATGTGTTGCATGACTTCGGATTCGTTCTGCCAGAAGAAGAATTTCTCTTATGAATTTTTGTTGCTCTGAAGGTTTAATGCCTAAAGCCTCTTCTAACCCTTGGACTGAGGCGACTGAATGAGAGCAGGAACAGATGCCGCAAATTCTGGAGACGATTTCTTGAATGTCTTCGATGTTTCTTCCGAGGACTAACGCTTCGAAGAATCTTGCTCCTTCTGAAGCTTTAAGTTCGCATTTTATGACTCTATTTTTTTCTATCTTTAAATTTAAACTTGCGTGCCCTTCTATTTTACAAATGTGGTTAAGGTTTATTTCTCTAGCCATTTACTTGAATCTCCTTCTTTTTCTTTAAATGCTAATCCTGCAAATGTTTCGAGTTTGTCTTTTATTTCTTTGTTGGTATGCTTTGACTTTTTTAACATTTTGAAAAAGGCTTCGTAATTCGCATCTGGATTTGGTCCTCGACATCCGTAACAGACTGTTTTGTTGGTTGGGCAAAGGGCGTTGCAACCACCTGAAGTTACTGGTCCTAAACAAATTTTATTGTCTTCAAGTAAACAATGATTTCCTTTTTTTCTGCATTCGAAACAGACTGGGTTTTTTGTGGGGTTGAATTCCCTTTCTGTTAATATGCATTTTATGAATTCTAGAATTTCTTTTTTGTCTGGCGGACATTGTGGAATGTGGTAGTCTACTTTGATATGGCGATTGATTGGAGTTGGTGGGGTTTCTTTTAGGTGGTTGTGCTTTGGATAGACAAAGCTCATTATTTTTTCTTTGTTTCGAAAGTTTCCCATTGATGGGACACAACCGAAGCAGGCACAGGAACCTAGGGCTATTATTTTATTTGAACGTTCTCTTAATTTGTTTATTGTTAGGATATCTTCGTCGAAGCAAACTGTTCCTTCTATAAAACAATAATCTAGCTTTCCTTCATAGTTGTTTTCTTTTATGAAAGGGAAGGATTTTATGTCTACTAAGTTTAGCAGTTCTAGGAAGCAATCTTCGTAGAGAACGGTTAGTAGGCAACCTGAGCAACCCGAGATTCCGTAGAAACCGACTTTAGGCTTGGCTTGAATTTTCATTGTCTAACCTAGATTTAATTTTTGAATATTGGAATATGGGTCCGTCTTTGCAGACGTAGAGGTCTTGGATTTGGCACCTGCCGCAGGAGCCGAAGGCACATTCCATTCTTCGCTCTAACGACCAATAGATTTGTGAATTTGGGATTCCTAGAAAATTCAATTCTTTTGTTGCACAGTCCATCATTATTTCTGGACCGCAAAGAAGGGCTACGGTGTCTTGGACGGAAGGTTTGTGATGTTCTATGATTTGATTAATGAAGCCTTTTTCGTAGTCATGATTATTTGGATCATTTGATAGGCCTATGTGTAGATGGAATACACTCTCCCATTTTTTTATTCTTTCTTTAAGGAGAATGTTTTGTTCGTCGCGGAAGCCGAAGTAGATGAATATTTTTTTGAATTGGGATTTGTTTTGTTCGATGTAATTTATCATGGAAGTTATTGGGGCTATTCCTGTTCCGCCTGCGATTAGGATTAGGTTTTTGTTTTTTAATTCTTCTAAGGGGAAGCCGTGACCGTGGGGCCCTCGAATTAAGATTGTGTCGCCTTTTTTTAGGTTGAAGATTGCTTGAGTTACATTGCCAGCGTTTTTTGTTAGGAGTTCTATGTATCCTTTATTATGAGAGCATGACGCCAAGGGACATTCTCCGATTCCTGGAATTGAGACTTCTAAGAAAGTTCCTGGAGCAGGATTTAGATTGGATTTAATGCGGAAGAGTTTTACATCTGGGGTGTAGGATTTTATGGATTCTATTTTGTGGGGAATAGGGAGATAGCTCATTTGGGTCCCTCCGATTTTGGGGGTTTGGGGGTTTGGGGGTTTGGGGGTTTGGAATAATTTAGTCTCGGATTTTTCTTTTCTTTCCGCGAATTTACGTGAATGCATACGAATTTATTTTTCATTTTATTTTCAACCTCTGCTTAAAATCATTTATTGAGAAGCCCCCCATTTTACCTATGACATGTTTTGTTATTTTTTTATATTCATTCACCATCTTCTCTTCTTCTTTTAATTTTATCATCTTAGAAAATATTTTTATGAATTTCTTGTCTGGAAATTCTGGAATTATATATTTTTTTCTATCATTTTTATCCGTTAAAAATCTTAGAATTTTATTATTTGGCACTTCTGGGAATCCGATATATTCGCAATAATTTGAAAAAATATTTGACATATAGTTATAATAAACAAATCTAAAATCTCCTAATTGTTTTTCATAGACTTCCTCTAAATTATCTTGCATATCCCATAATGAATACTTCTCCGAACCTATTTTTACTTTATTTGTTGACTTATAATTTTTTGATAAATATTTTTTTGACAATTTTTTTAATTCTTTTGCTTCGCTAAATTTATCCATTATAATTTCCCCTGTAAAAAACATATGTGCAGTAGCCCTATCTCTTTCTAAGAATTCTTTTTCCATAGACCTCAATATTTCACTTTTCGGATTTGCAAAATATTCTAAAAGTATTCCATCTATTATTTTATTTCCTCTTTCTCTCCATTTTGTTCCATTTTTAAGAATTATTTGGACGTCTATGTCGGAATGTTTTGTTGGGTTTCCCGTTACATAACTTCCGCAAATAATTACTGCACTTACTTTATCTAATTCTTTCCAACTTTTAAGGAATTTTTCTACTATGTTTTTTATTTTTTCATCCATTCTTCTTTTTTGGCAGTTTATTTATTGTTTTGACCCAGTCGATTTTTGTTGGGCAGACTCGAAGACATCTTCCACATCCGACACACATTGGGCGACCGTGTTGGGATTTGAAATATGAGATTTTGTGGTAGACGAAATGTTTGAAACGGGAGAGGCGGGAGTCTCTGTAGGACTTTCCTCCGGCGACTTTGGAGAAGGATTTTAGTTGGCAAGATGAGGAGCTACGAGTTCTTGTTCCTGATTTTAGGTCGATGTTAAGGTTATCTTTGATGTCGAAACAGTTGCAGGTTGGACAGTATACGGTGCAGGCTGAGCAAGATAAACAGTTGGAGGTGTCAGCTTCCCAGATTGAATCTTTGTAATTTTTTGCTATGTTAAGATTTTTTAATTTTTTTGAGTTCTTTGGAATTGGAATTGGAAGTTCTTTTTCTAGTGTTTGAAGATTTTCTACTAGGGCTTTTCCCTTTTCTCCTTGGACGTCTATTATGTAGTTTTTTCCTTTTGGGAATATGTAGAGGTCGTGGAAGTTTTGGAGCTCCATTGAATTGCAGAAACAGAATTTGTCCCGAGTTTCGCAGTGGATGCCTATTAGGACAGTGTTTTTTCTTTTTGCTAGATACTGTTTATCATACATTACTTTGTCTAGAACTTGGATTGCGTTCAGGTCGCACTTCCTTAGTCCGAAGAGGATTGTTTTTGGGATCTGTCCTTCTAGTTCTGTTGGCTTGTTTTTCTTGAATTCTAGGAGGGTTTCTTGCTCTGGTTGGAAATGTTGTTTTGCTGGAATCCAAGTTATTTTGTCTAGATATATTTCGTCGAAGGATTTTACTTTTTGGAATTTTGTGTCGGGGGCGAATATTGGGGCTATGACGAGGTTTGATTTTATTAGGTTGTTTATGAATTTTGGGAAATCTGATTTAGGGATTATCTTTTGCATTGGGCACCTCTTTGTTTTTAGGTTGGGGTTGGTTATAAGGTTTTTGGGGAGGGATGATAAAATATTATCCACGAATTGTGCGGATGGTCACGAATTTTCAATAAGGCTTATTAGTTGCAAAGTGTTTTGATTTTTATGGAGTTTGATGATGGCACCAAGGATATTATCGGAGCTTATTATGAGGTCTATAATGTTGTTGGGTCTGGGTTTTTAGAGAAGGTTTATGAGAATGCTATGAAAGTTGAATTTTCTAGTTTGGGAATTGGTTTTGGAAGCCAAGTCCCTATTGAGGTTTGTTACAAGAGTAAGGTGGTTGGAGACTATGTTGCGGATTTTATCGTGGGAAATGTTGTGGTTGAAATTAAGGCTAAGAGTAATTTGAACGGGGTTGATGAGGCTCAGCTTTTGAATTATTTGAGGGGGACTGGAAAAAGGGTTGGGTTGATTTTTAATTTTGGTGGAGCGAAGCCTGAGTTTAAACGGTTGGTTTTTGGGTAGGTTGGTTTTTATCCACGAATTACACGAATGCTCACAAATTTTTTGTTTTGAGGTGGGGTATGATATTCTTGACAGGGTTACTAAGATAACCAATCAAGACAATACGTCAAAGAATTTTAATTATTCTGGGCTTGATGCTAGTTTGTTTGATGAGAATGGGAATCGGGTTGACCGAACGCTAGGTGTTAGGGGAGAGGTGTTAGGGGTTAGAGAGTATAATGATAACGAGACTTATACTACTTCTTATAGTTATGATTCGCTTGGGAATTTGGTTGGGATTGAGGACGATTTGGGGAATGATTGGGTTTTTGAGTTTGATTCTCTTGGAAGGAAGATAGCTGAGAAGAGTCCTGATGTTGGTTGGGTGAATTTTAGTTATGATGGAAATGGGAATTTGGTTAATCATACTTTTGGAGGAGGTAATTTGGTGACTGGAGATGGTTATTATCGGGAGTGGAATGAGTTTGGGCAGTTGGTTCGGGTTAGAAGCGGTAATAATATAAGTGGTGATATTTTAGAAGAGTATAGTTACGATCATTTGGGGGTGAGAGTTAAGACTTACAATATGGTGAAGAATGAGACTGTGTATACGCCGTTTAAAGAAGTGATGGTTATTGTTAATGAGAGCGGGAGGTTTAATTTTAGTTATGTTTATGATGGAGATGTTTTGGTTGCTAGGATAAATCCAGATGGTAGTAAGTGGTTTTATCATAGTGACCATTTAGGGAGTACGAGTTTGATTACGGATGAAAGTGGGGAGGTTGTTGAAGATACTAGTTATTTGCCGTTTGGTGGGGTTTTGGAAGGTGGAGAATCAGATAAGAAGCTTTATGAAAATAAAGAGTTGGATGAGACTGGGCTTTATTATTATGGGTTTAGGTATTATGATCCCTCGAAGCGAATTTTTGTTCAGGCTGATAGTATGTTACCTGATGTTTATGATCCTCAGCAGTTGAATAGGTATATGTTTGAGAAGGGGAATCCTTATAGTTATACTGATCCTTCGGGGCATGTCTTGGTGTACTGGGGAGGACAAGGCGCTGCTGGATCTGGAGCAGGTGTTTCTGGAGCTGGGGGTAGAGTTGCAAGTATTAGTTTCTCTAATGGACTCGAGTTTGACAATTACAATAGAGAAGGTATTGGCTTAATGACTCCAACAACAAGTGTTGGTACTGAATTCGGTATTGTTCCTTTTAGGTCAAATATTGCGGATTTCCAGGGCGATACTGCTGAAGGTGGTGTAGATTTCGGTGAAGGATATAGTGCGGGTTTCGGATTTAGTTACCCTATTAAGAATAATAAGGTGGAGTGGAGTGGATTTTCTATCGGAGTGACTTTGTCTGCAGATTTTAATGCACCAGTTCCGGCCTCTGCATATCTCACAACATCCACTACAACTTTAGAAAGTACTTCTGGTTTAAATAATGTCATCAATGCTAACCAGCCTTCATGTTCAATGAACTCAGTATTTACTAGCTCTAATAATAAAATATTTGGAGAGTCTAAAGAATGAAGAATAAAAAAAACTATGCTTTGTGGAGGGGTTTTTTGATAGCAATCATCATTTTTGGCCTACCGATATTCATAATAATACAAGGAGCCATAATCTATGGAATGATAAAAGGAGAGATGTCTACTTTTTATTTACTTGAAATATTTTTTAATATATTAGCAATAGCTCTTCTCTTTTTATCTTATAATCTTAATTTTAAGATGTATTTACACTTAAAGAACAAGAATCATAAATATCTAGATAAGTTAACAGATATGACCGAAATCCCTTTTATCTCAAAACAAATGCCGGAATATACCAGATATAATCCTTATGCATTTTTTAGCTTTATTTTACATTTGAATGAAAAAGATAAAAAATTAAAATTTTATAAAATTGTGATATTGAGCTCTATGATACTTTTCATAGTCTCTATGGTATTTCTCATTTTAGCCCTATGAAAAAACAAACAAAACAAAAAATTGAAAGAGAAAGCGTTCTTGGTTCGGGGCGGGGCATTTTTTTTGCGGTTCTATTGTGCATGACATTGTTGCCGATGGTTTGCGGTGGGAGTGTTAGTTATGATTTGGTGAGGGATAATGTTTCGATGGAGCATGATGATGGGGGGCGGATTGTTTCCAAGGGGGATTATGTTTATGGGTATTTTGAATAAGTAAGAATTATAAAGTTGATTTATGTTTTGTTTTTATGTTTGGAAATAAAAGAGCGGTGATTGCGTTTGACATTGGGGGAACTAGTATTAGATGCGGATTGGTTTTGAATAATAAGATTTTGAAAGTTGTTTCTTGTGATACGCCTAAGAGTCGGAAATTACTTTTGGAAAAGATTTGTGAACTTGCAGGGAATTTTATGAGGGACGATGTCGTTGGTATTGGTGTTGGATTTCCGGCTCCGGTTAAGGATGGGGTTGTGAAGAATCCTCCAAATGTTGATTTGAAGAATTTTAATTTGAAGAAGTATCTAGAGAAAAAATTTGGAAAGCGGGTTGAGGTTGCTAATGATGTTGGATGTGTTGCTTTGGCTGAGTTGAAGATGGGGATTAAGAGGAGGAATTTTTTTGTGATTGCGCTTGGGACTGGGATTGGAGGAGGCGTTGTGATTGATGGGAAGCTTTATCGTGGCGCTGGTGGGTATGGGAGTGAGCTTGGGCATATTTTCGTTCGAGGTAAAGATTTTGAGAGTTTGTGGAAGGAGACTAAAAGAAGAATTGAGAAAGAGTTTGGGAAGGGAGTGCTAGTTAGAGATCTAACTAGAGAAATAAGAAATAAGAAATTAGGCATTAGAAAAAGAGAGAAAGCTAGGGAAATTCTGGAAGAGGCGGCGGATTATTTGGGTGAGGGGATTGCGAGTATTGTTAGTGTGCTTGATAGTGAGGTTGTTGTTTTGGGAGGAGGGATTCGGGATAGTGGAAAGGTCTTTTTAGAAATGGTGAATAAGAGTGTTTCGAAGTATTCTTTTTTGCCGACGAAGATTAGGGTTGTTTGGGGGAAGGTTGATATGGGTGGGGTTATTGGGGCGAGTTTGTTGTTGGATGAAAAGTAATTTAAAACACATTTCTTTGGTTGCTTCATGAAAGAAAAAAAGATTCAAACTATTTCGCGAGAAATGAAACATCATTTGCCATTTACTTTGGGTGCGAGTTTATTTGCTGGTATTTTGGTTGCTGTCTTTTATTATTTGGGACGAGTTCCGAGTGAAGAGTTATTTGAAATTGCGCATCCTGCTCATGTTGCAGTTTCTGCAGTTGCTACTTCTGCTCTTTATTGGAAATATAAAAAATCTATTTGGGAAAGTGTTTTAATTGGGATAGTTGGAGCAATTTCTATTGGAAGTTTAAGTGATGTGGTTTTTCCTTTTTTGGCTGGGAATTTATTGTCGCTTGATACGACTTTTCATCTTCCTATTATCGAAGAACCTTTGTTAATTTTGGGGGTTGCTTTGTTCGGAGCTGTTCTTGGAATGTATTCTGATTTGTTTCGTGTGAGTCATGTGTTGCATGTTTTTTTGTCTATCTTTGCTAGTCTGTTTTATATTTTGGCGTTTTCAATTGAGCTTAATTCCTTAGGGATTTTGCTTATTTCTGGGCTAGTCTTTTTGACTGTTTATGTTCCGTGTTGTATTTCGGATATTGTTTTTCCTATTTTGTTTTTGAATAAGCCTTGTGAGAGTTGTGGGCATTGGCACGATGGCAAATAGAATTTAACTTTGGAACTTGTGATTAATGTAATCGATTAGAGCGTTGCCTTCTAGCTTCACACTTGCTGGTCCGTTTCTAATATAGAATTCTTCTTTGTTATCTGATTTTAGAAATACTCTTTTTTTGGATTCCCTGCATAAGATTAGGAGGATTTTTTTATTTTCTATTTCTACTATTGCTGTTTTTATGAAGGGGAGAAATTCGTTTCCGATGTGAGACTTGATTAGATTTGTTAAATGAAGATTTATTTTATCGTCATTTTGAAAACCGTCTAGTTCTAATCCTAAAATGCTTTTGTCGTCTGAGATTCCAACTATGAGATTTCCGCCTTTTGTATTTAGGAACGCTGCGATTGTTTTTATTACTGCTAGTTCCATTTTTTTGTCGGGTTGATTTGTGTGAAGGTTTGTTCTTAATGTTGACTTGAATTCTATTTTTGAAGTCTCTCCAATCTGAATTATTTCTTGCGCTATTTTTTTGGGGTCTTTTTCTTTCCTTTTTGGACCTAAGAGTAGAGGAGTTTTTTCTATTAGGCTTGTTAGAAATGTGCTTGCAAAAATTGAATTTCCTTTCTTGAGAGATGTGTATCCTGCGATTGATATTAAGACTGCGCCTAGAACATTAATTGAAATGTCTTGCATTGTGTCGATTAAACTTGCTTGAAGTCCTGAGCTGATTAAGGTGTCTAATGTGAATTCGAATACTTCCCATAGTGTTGCTAGAGAAAGAGTTAGGCTGAATATTAGAATTGCTGCTAAAAATGGATTTGTGTTGATTCGGTTTGTTTTATGGAGGACGTGAATGATTGAAAGAGCCGTGAAGCCTAGGGCGAGAGATGCGGTGAATGTCATTAATATGTCCCACCACCAAAGGCCGTGGTAAAAACCTCTTTGTTCTCCTAGGATTAGAAGTCCGTAGACAAACATCAGGTAGAGAATTTCAGCACTCGCTGGGATTTGGATGTTGAAGATTTTGTTTAGGATTGTTGGGATGAAGGTTATTACAAAAGCGATTGCAGAAATGGTTTGAACAAGAGTTCGATTTGATGTAATGGCGTAAATAAAGGTTAAGAAAAGGATGAAGCGAATTAGGTTTGTGATAATTAGGTGGACTACTCTTTTCTTTGATGGCATAAGAGAGAAGGGTGATTTTAGTTAATAAGGATTATTGGGATTGAAAGTATGTTTTGTGTTAGATTTATTAATTTGGACTTCTTTATACTATTATGAAAAATAAGGAAAGATTTCTTGAACTTTGCGAGAGAAAATATTCTAATAAGGATCTGCGATTGATAAATAAGTCGATTGAATTTGTCGAGCTAAATCTGGTTGGAGAAAAAGAATTTTCTAGGACGCCGCTTTCTGAATTTAATCTTGACGTTGGAGAGATTTTGGTCATGAGTGGTTTATCTGCTGAAATTGTAGTCGCTGGTATTTTGTATGGCGTTGAAAAGGACCTTGCCTTCAAAGATATTGCTATGGAGTTTGGTGAAGAGATTGCTAAAATTGTTTTTGGGCAGTTGCAACTTCGGGTAATAAAAAAGAATAATACTTTGGTTCAGGCGGAAATGGTTAGGAAGATTTTGCTTACTGGGCTTGATGATGTTCGAGTTGTTTTTGTTAAGCTTGCTGTTAAGCTTGCGAATTTGAGAATTATTTCTGCGTTAAAAGAAAAGGAGCAAAGGCGAATTGCCGAGGATATTTTGGAGATTTATGTTCCTTTGGCGATGAGGCTTGGGCTTGATTATATTAAAAATAATTTGGAAGACCTTGCGTTTAAGACACTTCACCCGCGAAAGTACGAAGAGATTTCTAATTTTTTTAAGGAGACGAAAAGTGAACGAGAAGAATTTCTTAGGAAGTTTATTGAGGAACTTGGAGAGATTTTGAAACCACGAGTTGGAGTTGTGAAAATTAAGGGGAGAAATAAACAGATTAAAAGTATTTTTGATAAAATACATAAAAGGGGCGAGCCGCTTAGCAAACAGAAAGATCATTATGCGATTAGGATTATCGTTAAGGGAGAGCGAGATTGCTATGATGTGCTTGGGATTTTGCACGAAAGATTTATTCCGGTTGAGGGGAGATTAAAAGATTATATTAATTCTCCAAAACTTAGTGGATACCAGTCGCTTCATACGGTCGTGCGGGTGTCTGTTGGAAATGCGGATGGGAAACGGGAGGCAGGAGACGAGAATGCTAAGGAAATTGAAGTGCAGATTAGGACTGAGAAAATGGACGAAGAGGCAGAGGAGGGGATTGCTTCTCATTGGAATTATAAGGGTGTTTCTGGAGATGCTGGTTTTGAGAAGAAGGTTGGATGGATGAAGGCTTTGATGGAGTCGCAGAGGGATTCAACTGATAAAGAATTTATGAAGAATTTGAAACTTGATTTGTTTGCGGATAAAATTTATTGCTATACTCCAAAGGGCGATGTCCGTGAACTTCCTAAGGACGCTACGCTTTTGGATTTTGCTTATTCAATTCATCAGCAGATTGGAGAGCGGGCTATTGGCGGGAGGATTGATGGGAAATTTGTTTCGTTGAAGGAAGTCTTGAAGAATGGATGTGTTGTTGAGATTTTGACCAATAAGAATCAGAGGCCACGAAGGGACTGGTTGAAGTTTGTTGTTTCATCTAGAGCGAAATCTAAGATTAGACAGGGGATTAAAAGATATGAATCTATTCCTGTTCCGAAGAAACCGAATATTTTGATTGGCGACGAGAGGGATTTTGATAGCTTGGTTGAATCTGCTGATTTTTTGCGAAGTGATTTTTCTTTTGCGAAGTGTTGTTACCCTTTACCGAAAGACGAGTTGCTTGGGGTTGCGAAATCGCAGAAAAAGATTTTGGTTCATAAAAGTGATTGTCCGCGACTTGCTGGAAATTTGAAAAATGCTGTTCCTGTTTTTTGGAAGGAAAAGTTTAATCGACCTTTGAGACTTAAAGCTCTTTGCGGAGACAGGAGTGGGATTTTGGCAGATTTGTTGAATACGATTTCGAGAGGTGGGTTTGTTGTTCGGAGTGCGAATGCGCGAATTGTTGGAAATGGGGATGTTGAATGTGATTTTGTTGTTATCCCTCGAGGGCTTGATGATGTTTGTTGGATGGTTGGTAGGGTTGGAAAAGTGAGGGGAGTTTCGCAGGTGTTTTTTGAGTAGGGTTGGTTAGGTTTTTATACAGAGAAAATGTTTTGTTTTTATGGATGAACGGAAGAGTTATTCTGCGTACTTGAGAGAGAAGTTTCCTCCGAAAGAAGGTTTTGTGAAAAAGATGGAGGTGCTTTTAGGTGAGGCTGGAGCGAAGGAATTTTTTGATATTTCTTATACTAAGTGTCCTAGCTCGATTCGGTGTAATACTTTGAAGATGGATGCTAAGGAGTTGCTTAAGAGATTGCAGAATTATGGATGGGTTGTTCGACAGCCGTTTAAGGATTTTCCCGAGGTAATGATTGTGGATTCTGGGCCTCTTCCTGGGGATTTGGGGAAGACTAGGGAGCATTTGCTTGGGTATTATTATGTTCAGGAAATTTCTTCTATGCTTCCGATGATGGCTTTGCGTCCTGAGGAGGGAGACCATGTTTTGGATTTGTGTGCTTCGCCTGGGAGTAAGACTACGCAAGCCGCAGCGATGATGGGGAATGGCGGGTTTATTTTGGCAAATGAGTTGAACATGGGGAGGATTGGGATTTTGAATTCTAATTTGGAAAGGTGTGGGGTCATGAATACGATTGTTTGTCGGATGGAAGGCGTTGCGCTTTGTGATAGGCTGTTTAAGAAGTCGCAGTTTAGGTTTGATAAGATTTTGGTGGACGCGCCTTGTTCGGGGGAGGGGACTTTGAGGAAGAGTCCTAAGACTTTTGAGATGTGGAATCCACATATGATTAGAAAGATTGCGAAGACTCAAAGGGCGCTAGCTGGGGCTGCGTTTAATTTGCTAAAAGTTGGCGGGGTTATGATTTATTCGACTTGCACTTTGAGTCCGGAAGAAAATGAGATGACGGTTAATTCTTTACTTAGGAAGTTTGATTGTGAGGTTGAAAAATTGAGTTTGCCTTTGAAGTTTAGAAGCGGGGTTTGTGAATGGGAAGGAGAGAAGTTTTCAGATGAAGTTAGTAAGTGTTTGAGGCTGTACCCGCAGGATAATGATACCGACGGATTTTTCGTGGCGCGGATTCGGAAGTTGGGGGAGGAGGGAAAAAATGTTTAAGATTGAGAAAATTAAGAATGAGAAATTTGATGAATTTTATGAGCGGGCAATGAAGGAATTAGATGAATTTTTTGAGAGAGATTGGATTATGAATAGGACTAAAATTGTTTTTGTTCCTGACAGAAAGACTTACAACTCTATTAGAGATAAAGAAACTGATGGTTGGGAAATTGCTTTTGCATGTAATGACTCTATTTATCTTTTAGATCCTGAAGCTTACGAGAAAGATGCTGATGGTCATATCTATTCTGATGAAAGATTTTTTATGCTAATTAAACACGAACTTACGCACTCCTTTTGGAATCTTTTTCATTATTCGCATACTCCTGTTTGGTTAAGTGAGGGATTGGCACTTTATTTGGCTGGGCAATACAAGACTCGAACTTGTCCTGAAAAGTTTGTTAACTTTTTGGATTTTTATGGCGAATATGGAAAATTTGTTTATAATGAATCTGGATTTGTTGTTAAGATTTTAGTTGAAGAATTTGGTAAAGAAAATGTATTGGAGCTTTTGAAAGGATTGGGTTCTATTAAAAGTGAGGATCAGTTTTATGATTTGTTTGAAAGAGTTTATGGGTTTAGGATTTCTTATGATGAGATGAATAAATTGATGAGGGAAGGGAAATAATGGCACGCGGACTAACGCGGACTAACGCGGACTTTTTGAGTTGGGAGGTTTTGGGATGAGGCTTATTATTACTAGGCATGGAGAAACAGTAGAGAATCGGGCGGGAATTATTCAAGGACATTTGCCTGGAGTTCTTTCGGATTTAGGGAGGGAACAGGCTCAGAGATTGGCGAAAAAATTAAAGGATGAAAAGATAGATTTGATTATTTCTAGTGATTTGGCTCGAGCGGTTGATACGACGAGAGAAGTTGCGAGGTTTCATGATTGTGAAATTTTGTTTGATGAGAGATTGAGGGAAAGATATCTTGGAAGTTTTCAAGGGAAAAGAGAAAAAGAAGACTTGGGAATTGGAAAGGATAAGCTTATTGCTGACGTTATCAAGGGAGATGATGTTGAAACTCATGAAGAGATTCTTGCCAGAGCTAAAGATTTGTTGAATTATATTTTGACTTTGGATTTCGAAAATATTCTTTTGGTTGGACATAGTGGAATCTGCAAGAATATTTTAAGACATGTAATGAATTGTGAGCATAAAGATATTCCTAATTTGGGAAATACTTCAATTAGTATTTTTGAAATTGATGAAGATAAAAACTTTAATGAAATTTTGTTAAACTGTGTGAGGCATTTAGATGAAAATTCGGAAATATAATTCTGGGGACATGGCTAAGATTAGAGAATTGATTCGTTGTATTTTGTGCGATATGTATGGTTCGATTAAAATTGAATGGGAAGATTTTAATTATTATGATGTTTTTTTCGTAGCCGAGGAAGATGGGAAAATAATTGGATGTGCGGCGATTAAAAAAGTTGATGATAAGGTTGCGAGCTTGAAAAGGATGTATGTTCAAAAAGACTTTCAGAAAAATGGAGTTGGTGATAAGCTTATGAAGAAGTGTTTTGATTTTTGTGAGAAAGCTGGTTTTGAAAAAATTCTTTTAACGACATATTCTGAAATGGGAAATGCGATTCGGTTTTACGGGAAGAATGGATTTGTTGAAATTGAAAAACCTTCTAAAAAATTATTTCCGAAGAGTATGATAAAAAATTATAAAGGACGACGGATTGCTATGGAGAGGATTTTGTGATGGCGAAGTTTAAGAGTTTGAGATTTGGGCATCGGGGTGTTCGGGGGAAGGCTTGTGAGAATACACTTGCGGCTTTTAGGTTGGCGAAGAAAGAGGGGTTTGATGGAATTGAATTTGATGTTCAGCTGTCTAGGGACGGAAAGCTTTTTGTTTTTCATGATAGGAAATTGGAGCGTTTTGGTGGCGGGAATAATTATGCTTGCGATTTGGGCATGAATGATTTAAAGAGGATTGATGTTGGAAAGGCTTTGGGTTTTAAGGAGGGTTTTATTCCTACGCTGGATGATGTTTTAGAGGATTGGAAAAATGGCAAGATTCCCAAACATCTTTTGCTGGAGATTAAGAGGAAAGGTTATTTTGGTGGGAAGTTGGAAGATGCATTGGCTGAGAAGTTGATTGATTTTAATTTAAAAAATCCTAGATTAAAGTTGTTTGATTATTTGATTGTTGAATCTTTTAATATTCTTGCTGTTATGAAGATAGGGCGAATGCTTCATGGGGTTAAAGTTGGATTGTTGATTAGTAGTGAGAGTTTTTTTGAGAAGGTTGCTGGGATTATTGGTTTTCGTTTGATTGATGTTGATTATGTTTTTTTACCGAAGGATTTAGTTAGCGAGAAATATTTGAAGAAATTTGCTGGGTGTGATGTTGGAGTTTATAGTTTGACTTCTAAGAGTGATTATGAAAAGGTTAGGAAATTAAATTTGGCGATATTGATTGCGGACGATATGGCTTATGCTGGTGGGAGATGAAAATCAGAGATTTTCATGGGGGTTTGGGGGTTTGGGGGTTTGGGGGTTTGGTTAGGGCTTCGCCCGAGTTGGCGGCTTTTAAAATCGGAGATTTTCATGGGGGTTTGGGGGTTTGGGGGTTTGGGGGTTTGGGAAGACTTGACTATTGTGATTATTTTGAATTGAGAGGTGGGAAATGAAGATTCAAATTTTGGACAGAACGAAGAAGAAAAAGTTTGTTGATGGATTAAATGAGTTTGGGATAACGAAGATTTCAGAGATGCTAGTTCGAAGCGGGGAGGAAAGGATTCGGGCGTTTAGTGGAGATTTGGACCGGGAGCAGATTATGGATCTTTGGAAATTGTTGCCAATTGAAGGTGTTGGGTTGTATGTTGGGAAAGATATGGTTAATCGAAGTGGGGTTCGTGAGGTAAGGCTTTCGCTTGATGGGATGCATGTTTGGAAGGAGCAACTTGAGGGTCGGGTTTTAGTTTTGACAGAGGAACAGGAGATTGAATGGTTTTTGGGAAGGGATATTGAATTAGAGGAGAAGCAAAAAATGGATGAAGGTTTTGTTTGCGTTAAGTCGTTTGATGGGAAGGATTTTGTTGGGATTGGGAAGGTCGGGGCGGATGGGATGAAGTTGTTTGGGTTTTTGCCTAAGGAGAGAAGAAGGAAAGAGAGGATAAGTTAGGGCCTAGAAATTAGATGTTAGGGATTAGAAAATGTTGTGTATTTGTTGAAATTTAGAATAGGTACATTTTATTTTGCGAATTCCTTTTATACTGGGACTCCAAATATATAAAATGCTAATGACGTGTGAAGTAGAACTGAAATTATGAATATCCACCAATATTTGCAGTGATGGCTGTAATATTTTTGATACCATGGATAGTCGAAAAATCTATTTGTTATAGTTGCTATGCCCATACAACGACAAGAGGTTAGGACTAAGAGTATACTGATTATGTTTGTGATTCCGAATATGTAGACTAATCTTATCGCGAGTGTTGGGTCGAGTGCCATTATATCATTTCTCCTATGTAAACTCCGAAATTTTCTACTCTTGATTCACTTGACTTTGTTTCATGTTTAGATATCGCAGCTTCTTGGAATGTGAGTTTTCCGCAATGGGAAAAAAATGTTTTCTCCATGTTTGGGTGCATTACTGCATTTGAAAAATTGTAGATTTTTTCTCCATAGGCTATCCAGCAATCTTCTTTAGTATTATGTTTCGTGAATTCTGTTTTGGTTATTTCTGGGACGAGTGAAGGTTCTTCTGGTTTTGTCGGTATTTCTTCTAATCGTATCACTTGTCCTTCTATTCGCGAGTTGTCTTTTTGAAAGTAAAAAAATGCTGTTGATACTATTATTAGGATTAAGATTCCCAAAATTATCCAGGTTTTTTTTATCATCCCTTGTTGCTTTTCGGATATTTTGTTTAAATAAATGGTGGCGAATATGGTTGTTAGAATGTATAGAAATACATAAATAGGATTTTGGCTTTGTTATTTTATGGATAAAAATGAAATTGATTCTTATGTTAAGGCTGGTAAAATTGCTCGGGAAATTAAAGTTTTTGCGCGTGAGATAGTTAAGCCTGGGATGAAGTTGATTGATATTGCTAATCTAATAGACGCTAAGATTTTAGAGCTTGGTGGTGAGGGGGCCTTTCCTGTTAATTTGGGGTTGAATGAAATTGCGGCACATTTTACTCCGACTAGTGATTGTGATATTGTTGCTGAAGGGATTTTGAAAATTGACATTGGAGTTGCTGTTGATGGGTTTATTGCAGATTGTGCAATTAGTTTTGATTTGACTGACGATGGAAGATTTGATGACATGATTAGATTCAATGAGGAAATTTTGGCTGAGGCTAGTAAGATTGTGAAAGTTGGAATGAAGGTTAAAGATGTTGGAGAGGCTGTGCAGAAAGTTGTTGAAAAGTGGGATGATAAGCGGTTTGCTGTGATTAAGAGTTTGTGTGGACACGCATTGGGGCGAAATAATATTCACGCTGGTTTGACGATTTCTAATTATCGAAATGAGAATAAGAAAATTTTGGACAATGTTGCTTTTGCGATCGAGCCGTTTGTGACTATGGGAGTTGGAGATGTTATTGAAGGGAAAGGCGGTGGGATTTATGTTTTGAAGGGAGAAGGGCAGGTTCGAGATTTGGATGCGAGGAAGGTTTTGGAATTTGTCAAAAGGGAATATGGAACGCGTCCATTCTGCCTTCGCTGGCTAGCGAAAGCAGACGGGGGTTCGGGGGTTTTGGGGTTCGGGGGTTCGGAGACTAAACTTAAATTTATATTGGGAAATTTGGTTCGGGCTGGAGTTTTTTATGAGTATCCGATTTTAGTTGAGAAGAGTCGGATGCCTGTTAGTCAGATTGAGAATACTTTTGTTATTGCGGGAGGTGAAGTTATATGTACGACGATGTAAAGATAAGAAGGGGGAAGATTTACGAAATTGTTAAGAAGAACATGTCTCCCATATGTGAAGATGGGCTAGATAAGATGACTAATTCTTTAGTTGTTTTGTCTTCGGATTTGTCGAGTCTAAGGCGGATGATAGACGGGTCCGAAGTAAGTGGAAAGGATATGAGAGTAACTATGAAGGCAGATCCTGTTGATGAGCCGTTTCGAAGTGTGTGTCGAGAGGTTTTGGAGTATTGCGAGAAAAGGAAAAAATAACTATTATTTTTTCTTTGGTTTTGTTTCTTCTAATGACTTGCCAATTGTTTTAGAAACTTCTTCCATTGCTTCTTTGAAATCTTCCTTTGTGATTGTTAGTTTTTTGGAATCTGTTTCTTTGTAATTCCTCTTAATTGCATTTAGCCCTGCCCTTCTGCAAACGCTTTCTATTTCTGCACCCGTCCAGCCTCTTGCCATTTTTCCTAGTTCTTCTAGTGAGACGGATTTTTCTAGTGGCATTTCTCGCGTGTGGACTTTGAAGATTTCTTTTATTGTTTCGTCATCTGGGTTGGTTAGTTCGACATGGGCTTCGATTCTTCCTGGCCTTAGAAGTGCTGGGTCGATTAGGTCTTTTCGGTTTGTTGCCGCTATAATTATTACGTTTTCTAATTCTTCTATTCCATCCAGTTCAGTTAGGAGTTGGTTGACTACTTTTTCTGATGAGTCGCTTCCGATTCCAGAACCACGGGACTTTGAGATTGAGTCGAATTCATCGAAGAAAATTATTGCAGGGGAAACTTGGTTTGCTTTTTTGAATATGTCTCTTATATGTTTTTCGGATTCGCCTACCCATTTTGAAATTAACTCTGGGCCTTTTACTGAAATGAAATTTGCGTTTGATTCCGTTGCTACGGCTTTTGCTAGGAGAGTTTTTCCTGTGCCTGGCGGGCCGTAAAGAAGGATTCCCTTACTTGGTTTGATTCCGGCTGCTCGGTATAAGTCTGGTCTTAATAATGGAAGTTCAACTAACTCTCGAAGTTTTTCTTTTGCTTCTTCTAATCCTGCCACATCTGTCCATCTTACATTTGGTTTTTTAATTAGAACCTCTCTCATGGCCGACGGCTCGACCATTTTCATCGCGTAGACGAAATCGTCTCTTGAGATTATTATTTTGTTTAGAAGTTCTCTTTTCTTTGCTTCTAACTCTTGTAATTTTTCTTGGTCTTGTTCGTCGATTTGTTCTCCAATTGAAATGATTGCACTATAGAAAGGCTTTACGGAATGAAGTGCTGCTTCTTTGCACAGGACTTCTAAGTCTGCTCCTGTGTATCCAATTGTTTTGTTTGAAAATTCTTCTAGTAAAGCTTCTTTGTCTTCGAGTGGCATGTTTCTTGTGTGAATTTGTAAGATTTCTTTTCTGCCTTCTTCTGTTGGTGGGTTGATTCTTAGTTCTCTGTCGAATCTGCCTGGTCTTCTCAATGCTTCGTCTAAATCTTCTGGCCTGTTTGTCGCTGCCATTACGACTACTTGTCCCCTTGACTTTAGTCCATCCATTAGTGTTAGGAGTTGAGTTACAACTCGCTTTTCTGCTTGGTCATGTGACTCGCCTCGCTTTGGTGCGATTGCATCTATTTCGTCAATGAAGATTATTGCTGGCGTGTTTTTTTCTGCCTCTTCAAATTTTGCCCTTAAATTTTCTTCGGAGCCTCCGTGATATTTAGACATGATTTCTGGACCGGCAATTGAGATGAATTTTGCGTCGGTTTCTGTTGCGACTGCTTTTGCTAGAAGAGTTTTTCCTGTGCCTGGCGGACCTGTCATTAGAACTCCTTTTGGTGCAGAGATTCCTAGTCTTTGGAAAATATCAGGATGCTTCATTGGAAATTCTACCATTTCTCTTATTTTTTCGATTTCTTCTTTTAATCCGCCTATGTCTTCGTAGTAGATGTTTGCGCCGGAGCCTTCTCCTATATCTTCGGAAATTTCAATTTTACTCGAATCTGTCACTAGTCCGAAATTTGTTTTCTTCGGCAAAATTTTTGTTACGGAATATGCGAGCTTTCCCACTGATGTTGGAATTGTGATTTTTTGTCCGATTGAAAGTGGAGAGTCTACTAAAATTTTTTGGAATTCTTCGGATTCTCTTAACTGGGAGTTGTAGGATTTTAGTTGTTCGTTAGAAAATGATTCGTGAGGTAAAATTGAAAGTGTTGCCGATTTTAACAATGGCATTTCTTCTGCTTTTAATATTGTTGTTTTTTCTCCGACTGATAAACCCAAGAATGATCTGGCTTCTCCGTCGATACTTAGTTTTCCTTTGAACTCATCGCTTACTCTTATCGCCCTAAGATAAAGCTCTTTTCTAATTCCTATTTTTACGATATCTCCCGATACGATTCCTAAGCCTTCCATATCAACATTGGATATTGTTACTAAATTTTTTCCAACATATTTTTGATTTGTTTCTATTACTTCGAGAGTTATTTTGCTTTTCATTTTTGGATGGAAACCTCCAGTATTCCGTTAGAAAATGTATGGCTGATTTTTCTTTTCGCGAGAGCTGTTGGAAGAATATATTTTAGGCTTTCATTGTCTTCGAGTTTTATTTCTAAAGTTTTTTGCCCGTTGTGAACCCTTTCTCCATATTCGTTTGTTTCAAGTCCATCTTTAACTCCTAATGATATTATTTTTTTACCTGATAAATCAAAAATTAATCTTGTTTCTTTTTTTGATTCAACTGTGCCTAAAAGAGTTTGAGTTTGAATCCTTGAACTGTAAGAAGATTGTCTTCTCGCGCCAGATAGTTGGTTGAATAAATCTTCGATTCCTGCGAATGAATCGTCTCCGAACATTTTAACCTGTGTAGCTCGCACTTTTATCCAGCAGTGCCGCCTTTGCTGATTTTAGATATTTTGATTCGATTTGTTTATACCTCTCTTCGTCGCTTTTTGACACGGAAGGTCTGACCTTTTCCATAGCTTTTACGAAGTGTTCTTTTTTAACTTTTTTGGCGTATATATCCTCTCGTAAGGAAAGCATTGCGGCTTCTCTTGCCAGTGCTTCTAAGTCTGCCCCTGTGAATCCTTCTGTTTCTTCCGATAAACTTTCTACTAGTTTTTCTTTATTTTCAATTGGCATTTTGTTTGTATGAATTTTTAAGATTTCTAATCTGCCTTCTTTTGTTGGGACTGGGACATAGACTATTCTGTCGAATCTTCCTGGCCTTAGAAGTGCGGGGTCTAAAATGTCTGGTCGGTTTGTTGCTCCAATTACTATGACATTTGTTAAGTCTTCGATTCCGTCCATTTCAGCTAAGAGTTGGTTTAGGACGTTTTCTGTTACTTTAGAGCCACCGCTCATCCCTGTTCCCCGTTTACCAGCTAGAGAATCTATCTCGTCGAAAAATACTATGCATGGTGAAACTTGACGAGCTCGTTCAAATATTTTCCGGACACCCTCTTCGGACTTTCCTACCCACATACTTAGTAGGCTTGGTCCTTTGATTTGGATGAAGTTTGCCTCGGATTCATTCGCGACGGCTTTTGCGAGAAGAGTTTTTCCCGTACCTGGTGGACCATAGAGCAAAACTCCTTTTGGCGGAGTGATTCCCATTCTTGAAAATGCGTCTGGAAATTTCAATGGCCATTCTACTGCCTCTCGAAGATCTCGCTTAACTTCGTCTACTCCTCCGATGTCTGCCCATTTTGTGTTCGGGGTTTCTACTAAGACTTCTCTCATTGCGGAAGGCCTTACTACTCTTAATGCTTCTTCAAAATCTTTGCCTGAAATTTTTAACTGGTCTAAGATTTCTTGTGATATTTCTTTATCTTCTTCTAATTTTAGTTTATCTAGATTTTTTCTTATAACTATCATTGCGGCTTCTTTTGCTAGGGAATTTATGTCGGCACCTACGAAGCCGTGTGTTTTTCTGGCTAGCTCATCTAGTTTTACGGACTTTGTAAGTGGCATATTTCTTGTGTGAATTTGTAATATTTGCATTCGGCCGGCTTTGTCTGGTACGGAAATTTCTACTTCTCTGTCAAATCTTCCTGGACGACGAAGAGCTGGGTCTATTGCATTTGGACGGTTTGTCGCTCCGATGACTACGACTTTTCCTCTTGCTTGTAATCCGTCCATCATTGTTAGTAATTGTGAGACTACTCTTCTTTCGACTTCTCCACCTGCCTCTTCTCGCTTCGGGGCAAGTGAATCTATTTCGTCTATAAAAATTATTGCCGGTGCGTTCTTTTCTGCTTCTTCAAATATTGAACGGATTTTCTTTTCGGATTCTCCGTAGAACTTTGACATAATTTCTGGGCCGTTTAGTAAAATAAAATGTGCTTCGGATTCATTTGCGACGGCTTTTGCAAGGAGAGTTTTTCCTGTTCCTGGCGGACCGTAAAGCAGGACTCCTTTTGGTGGCTCGATTCCTAGTCGCATGAAAATTTCTGGACGTTTCAATGGGAGTTCCACCATCTCTCGAACTTTTTTTACTTCATCAGTTAGTCCTCCGATATCTTCGTAAGTTATTTGCGGTATTGATTCTTCGGATACTTCTAATGCTTTTGGAGAGAGTATGATTTCGGTGTTTTCTGTTATGATGCAAGGTTTGCTTGGAGTTGTTGAAGCGATTACGAATCTGACTTGGGTTAGTCCGCCTGGTATACCACCGAATCCCATTTGATTGAAGACTTCACTTATGTCGCCACCGAATAAATTGTTTAGATCTTCTGACATAATGTCTCGACGCTGTTGTGCGCCTCCCATTACTACAATGTCTCCTTTATTCACAGGTTTTCCTAGAAGCCCGCGTCTAAAATTATCAGGATTTCCTTTGACCATGATTCCTGCTTGGGCTGGAGCTATTGTAATTTTTTTTGCCTCTAGAATTTTGCCTTTTTTTATTTGGACATGCTCTCCAATTCCGGTCTTTGCGTTTTTTCTTGTTATCCCATCCATCCGGATTATTGCTTCTCCATGATCTGCTGGATATGCTTGGTCTACTATCACGTATGTCTCTCTACCTCCGGATATTGAGACTATGTCTCCTCTGTCTAAGGAAAGTTTTTTCATTAGATTTGGATCTATTCTTACGATTCCCTTGTAGGCATCTTCTTGGAGTGCTTCAACTACTCTTAATTTTAATGTTTGTTCTTTGTCTTCTTTCATCTAAATCTTAAGGAAAGTTTCCTCATATCCTCCATACACATATTTACTATATTATCCATTTGTTTTTCTTGTTCATTCATGAAGTCAATTATTTCTCTTGGTATTGATACCGCATAGGAATTTCCAACGTATCGAAGTTTGACTTTGAATTGTTTTTTCTTGATATTTTGAAAACTTTCGTATTCTTTTAAGTCTTCTGGATGAACAATTAGATTTTTACAAGGTTCACATTTTAGAGTTCGAAGAATGAAGCCCTTCCTAGAAATTTGTTCTGGCTGCATTTTTTTGTTGCAGTGCTTACAAAGGATTGTGTTTTCAAAGATATCTTCCATGTGTATACGAGTAGTGTATATTATTTAAATATTGTGGTGGCAAAGGTTATAAATGGAAAGCATTTGTTTAGGTTATGAAATTTTTTAAGAAGATGTGGGATTTTTTGCAAGAGGATAGTTGGCCGTCTTTTTTTGTTACACTAGTTTTAGCTTTTATTGTGATTAAATTTTTGTTTTTCCCTGGTTTAAGTTTTTTAACTGGGACGAGCTTGCCTTTGGTTATTGTTGAGTCTTGCAGCATGTATCATCATCAGGATGGATTTGCTAGAACGTTTGAAAGCTCAGTTTATGAGGACTATGGATTGGGGTTAGAAGACACGACGGGCTGGGATTTTCAGAATGGATTTAGTAAGGGTGATGTGATTTTTGTTATTGGGGCGAAAGATGTTAAAGTTGGGGATGTGATTATTTTTGATGGGGGACGGCAATATCCTTTGATTCATCGAGTTGTTAAGGCTGAGGATAGTTATGCCACTAAGGGAGATAATTATAAGACTAATTCGTTGCAATTGAACAGCGAGAAAAATATTGCTGAGGACCAGTTGGTTGGTCGGGCATTGTTTAAAGTACCTGGAATTGGATGGGCGAAGTTGATTTTTTTTGAGATAGGACGCTCTCCTAGTGATAGGGGAATGTGTCGATAGTCTTTAGCTGATAGTCTTTAGCTGTTAGCTAACTTGGCGGGATTTGTTATTCTTTAGGGAGGAATGTGTTAGGGCAAATTTTTTAAAGTTGAGAATGTAGGGTTGGTTATGGAATTTTGTCCGAAATGTGGTGCGATATTGATGATGAAAACTAGTCGAGTTGGTTGTCCGAAGTGTAGTTATGTTGCGAAGGGGAAGGTCTGCATGGAGATGAAGGAAGAAGTTGATGAAAAGAATAATGTTAGAGTTGCTTGTGGTAAGGATGCGACTGTTAACCCGGTAACTGATTGGGATTGTCATGCTTGCGGTTCGAAAAAGGCGGAATTTTGGATTAGGCAAATGAGGTCTGGGGATGAACCGGAGTCGAAATTTTATAAGTGCGTGAAGTGTGGGAAGACAGTTAGGGTTGATGATTAAATTTAATTAATTATTGTAGGTCTTTTTTTTATTATTCCGCCTCTAACATCTTTTATTCCCTGTTCTATTATTACTACTTCTGGATCTATTGAGATTATTCCCTTCTTTATCTTTGTAACTTCTAATCTTGTTACGAACGTGAATAATATTTCTATATCCTTTTTAGCGTCTTCCGTATATCCACTTTTGCCACTGTATATAGTAACTCCTTTTCCGAAATCCTTTACTAATTTCTTTCTTACTTCTTCGCTTTTTTTGGATATTATTGTTATTCCGATATATTCCTCCACTCCTTGAATGAAAAAGTCTACTGTTCTTGAAGCTGCTAGATATGTTAGAATGGAATAAAGCATGGTTTCAATTCCTAATAAAAATGCTGCGAAAGAAAATATAACTATGTTTATTACAAATATTATTTCTCCCATACTTAATCCGATTTTTTTGCTTAAGTAGATTGAAAGGACTTCGGTTCCGTCTAGGACGCCACCACCTCTGACGGATAATCCAATTCCTGCACCTAAAAGGAATCCTCCGAAAATTGCCACGAGAAGTTTATCTGAAGTGATTATTGGATAGTGGACGAATATAAGACACAGCGAAAGCCCGAAAATAGCTAGGAAGGTTTTTATGGCGAAGGTTTTTCCTATTTGTTTTCTTGCTAGAAACATGAAAGGAATATTTAGAATAAAGATTAGAGCCGACACTGATATTGGAGTTAGAAAGGAAATTAACAATGAAATTCCTGTTATTCCTCCATCGATAAAGCCGTTTGGAATTAGGAAGCTTTCAAGCCCGAAGCCTGCGATTAATATACCTAGGATTATTAAGAAGGATTCTCTTGTCAAGGTTATAACTTGTCCTCTTTTCATAATTCTGTTTAGGTGTTTGATTTTATAAATGTTAATGGGGCGGATTTGGAGGTGGGATGATAGATGGAGGACAGCAGAAGTTTAAGTTTTATAGATTAAGAAATGAGTTGATATTTCGTAAAATACCCAAGTTTTTAATAGTTTAATTCTTTGGTTGAGGTATGGATAAAGAAACAAAAGAAAATATAGAACATCAAATCTCTTTTTTAAAAAATAAAACGGAGGCAAGATTAGTAAATTTAGATATTTTAATCTCCAACCAAATATCTTCCACGGGTATCTATATGGCTTTAATAATAGGAATTTCCTTCCCGGTATATCTTACTTTTGGATTTAAGAATTTTATTATATCCTTTGCCTTTTTCTTTCTTAGTTGGCTTGTTCCCTCAATCCTCAGAAAAATAAAAATATTAAAAGAAAGGGACAGGATCTTTAAGATTGGAAGCTTAATAAAAGGAATTTACAAACACGACCTTAAAGTAGATGTTGAAAGGCTAGAAAAAATAATTAACAAAATGCCCTCCCCAAATAAAAAAGATATGAAAGAACATTTTACTAAAATCTAAAAATGGAAAGAGAAATATCGCAAGATGTCATTAAGGATATATTGGAGCGCATAGAAAACATGATATCCGAATTAATATAAAATGGCCTCGAGGGGATTTGAACCCCCGACACCTAGATTAAGAGTCTAGTGCTCTGACCAGGCTGAGCTACGAAGCCAATAAATGTTTATGAGGAGTTTGGTTTAAAAAAGTATCTGAGTTGATTATTCTGAAAAAAATTATAGGAGATTTAAACCTTATTTGCAATTTAAATATAATGATTGGGTTTATTTTAAAAAGTATTCATTCTGAAAATTTAAACAACCAGTTTTCGTATTGCTGCTATGTGTTCTGAAACTTCGGAGCCTTTTTTTGTTAGCTTTATTACTTTGATTCGGCCTTTTTTTTCGAAGCTTACAAGTCCTAGCTCTTCTAGGGTTTGGAGAATTTTAACTGCGTGGGAATATGTGCAGTCAACTTCTTTTGCTAGTTGAGAACCGTATTTCGCACGAGTAACTTTCCCGAGAGCAATTAACATCATAGCTGGTTTTCTTCTGAAGAAGAGGTCAAAATTTTCTGCTATATTTTCTGCCATTTTGTTTTTCTGGAAGTATATGTTCCAATGTATATATTAGAGTAGTATTGGCTTATAAGTTTTGTGGGGGAATTTCGTCCACTTTTAGTAGAGACATAATTTGGGTTTGGTGACAGAACATTTTGAAGTGGTTACGCGGGTTTGCTACGGAAAAGTTTAAGTAATTGGGTGGGCGTAGTTGATTATGTTAGATATTAAGTTTGTAAAGGAGAATAGTGACGTCGTTTGCGAGAATATGAGGCGGAAGAATCGAAAGGATTTAGAAATTGTTGACGAGGTCGTGAGGCTTGATGGTGAATGGCGGAAGTTGAAGTATGAAGAAGATTCTCTTCGAAGTGAGAGGAATAAAGTTAGTGAGGCGATTAGTGCTAAGAAGAAGAAGAAAGAAAATGCTGATGCCGAAATGAAGAGAGCGAAAGAGATTCCTGGGAAAATTGATGCGATTTGTGAAAAGAGGAAGAAACTCGAGGAAAAGATTTTGAAGTTGCAGATGAAGTTGCCAAATATTATGTCTGGTAAGGTTCCTTTGGGGAAAAGTGATGCCGAAAATGTTGAGGAGAGACGGGTTGGAAGTCCGAAGAAGTTTGATTTTGAAGTGAAGAGTCATGTTGAGATTTTAGAAAATTTGGGGATGGCAGATTTTGAGAGTTCGGCGAGAGTTAGTGGGACTGGATTTTATTATTTGGAAGATGAGGTTGCGATGCTTAATGTTGCTTTGATTAGTTATGCGAGGGATGTTATGAGGTCGAAGGGTTTTCGTTATGTTGAGACGCCTTATCTTTTGAGAGAGAATATTATTGATGAAGTTACGGATTTAGGAGACAAGGTTGCGCAGATTTACTTGACTAATGACGAGCCGAAGTTGGCTTTGATTGGGACGAGTGAGCATTCTTTGATTGGGCGGTTTGCTGGGACTGAGATTGATTTTGCTAAGCTTCCTATTAAGCAGACTAGTTATTCGATGTGTTTTAGAAAGGAAATTGGAGCGCACGGGATTGATGAGAAGGGGCTGTTTCGGACGCATCAGTTTAACAAGATTGAGATGGTTGTGATTTGTGAGCCTGATTTGAAAGTTTCGGAGAAATATTGGAAGGAGATGCAGGATATTACTCTTGAGATTTTTAAGAACTTAGGGATTCCGGTTAGGGTTTTGAGGATTTGTAGTGGAGATTTGGGAGATTTGAAATATGAGCAGGTTGATATTGAGGCTTGGAGTCCGCGGAAGAATGGTTGGTTTGAAGTTGGGAGTTGTTCGAATTTGACGGAGGCACAGGCTAGGAAGTTGAAGATTTTTACTAGAGTTAAGGGCGAGAGGGTTGTTCCTCATACTTTGAATAATACGGCGATTGCTACCTCGAGAGCTTTGGTTGCAATTTTGGAGAATTTTCAGAATAAGGATGGGAGTGTTAGCGTGCCTGAGGTTTTGAGGTCTTATATGGGTGGGGTTAAAGTTATCTCGAAGAAGAGAAATTGATAGATAGCCTAACGATTCATGGTTTCTTTTTCTAATGCGGGGATTAATGCGTTGAGTGTTATTAATGTTAATATCACTTGGGAGAGGCTGTCTTTTTTGGCATCGTCCCCTTTTATTATTCTCAGTTTTGAAGGAAACTGTGTTAATATTTCTAATGTTTTGTCGTATTGTCTTCTTATTACCCCCTCTGAATACACTGCCATTTTTGACAACGCTTGAATATAACTATCGAAAACTGCATCGGATTGATATTCTTTTATTTCATCGTATACGTTATGGAACTCTTCTACCCCAATTGCTTCTTGGAGGGAAAAGTATTTTCCCGCTAAGATTTCTAAGGGCTTTTGTTTCATAATTATTTTCTACAAAAATTATTTTTAATACTTTGCATCATAGATTCTAATCTTAACTATATTCTTATAAAATAATTTTATATTGGAACTGCGACACTTGAAACATTATATGTTGTTAAGTGATTATCCTCATCATCTAAAATCAAATTGCTAACCGCTGGAACTGAATATTTTGTTGGATTGTCGGTAGAGAAGTAGATGTAGTCGACGACGGATTTGTATTTTGCAGATATTCCTGCGTTTGCTAGGGTTTGCGGGTTTACTAGGGATTCGATTCCGTTTGGGTCAGATGATAGGTTTCCTTCTAGTCGCATTAGAAAGGACGGGCCTGAAGTTGAGGTTTTGTAGAATGAGTTTCGGAAGTGGTCGGTTAAGTTTGAGTAGTCTCCTCCAACTACGAAGTTTGTGTATGGGGTTTGGTTTATTTTTAGGAGGACTTTGCCTGCGGTATTAACTGAATAAATTGGGTCGTCGAAATTTTTGATTGGGATGTAGGAAGAAGTTATCGACGTTTTGTTCCATGTTGCTAGTCCACCTTTGTCCTGAATTGTTAGGGTTGTGACTAGGGTTATTTTTAGATTCCATGGGTCGTCTTGAGAAATTGTTATTGTTGGATTTTGTAGGGTTAGGTTGGCGTTGATTTTTTCGGCGTTGTCTTGCAGAAAGGATTCTAGGTTTGAAAATGTCGCATCGGTCATTAGGTCTTGGGGCACTCCGTTTAGTGTTGCGTTAAAGAATAATTCGGAGAGTGAGGCTTGTGGGTCCGAAATGTAAGTTCCAGTTTCTACTATGTATTTATTGAAGAGAAGAATGGAACGGTAGCCTGAGATGTAGGTTTGTCTTGGAAGGTCTTGCTCTACGGATGCGACGAAGTTGTTTAAGGTTTGGATTCTGGAGTTGATTGGTTCGCGATCTTGAAAGAGGGTGTAAGTTGAGTAAGTTGTTGCGAAGAGTGTTAGGATTGTTATTGTTATTAACGTGAAGAAGATTCCTTTTTTATTTAATACCATTTTCTTATTTGTACCTCTGTTGAATATAGAAATGGGACGCCGCCTAGATTTGATGTCGATATTTGCATGTCTTGAGCTGAAAGGTCTACGTCTACTTTGCCATTGGTATCAAAGTCTAGAAGTTTGAAAAGATTGTATGTAGCTATTTGGGCAGAGTCTGTTGCACCTGCACAATTTGGATAAATTCCGCAGTATGGCGTGCTTGAGTATTCGCATACTTGAGATCCTGAGTAATCTTCTGGGATTGGAAGTGTTAGATTGTATGTGTTGAAATGAACTGTCCAATTGCATCCTTGTGCCGTTGCTGAGACTGATGTGTATGAAGCTAGAGGTTTTGATATTGTGTAAATTATTTTGTTGTAGATTGAACCTTGGCTTATGTTGTCTGCCGCTAGTCCGGCTTTTAATGTGACGTTGTTATTTTGTAAGACTGATGAGGCTGGGATATTGATTGAGTATGGGTCGCCGAGTTTTAGAAAATCTGTTTGGTATTCGCTGAGATTGTAGATTGAATTATTGTTTAACTTTACGAGTGCTGTCCATTTTGGTCCGGAGTATGATATTGCGGTTGCTTCTAATATGCTAGAGTTTAGTGGAAGTGAGAATGTCGCGTTTTCTGAATCTGTGAAAGGTTGCTCTAGTGTTGCCAGGAGTCCTACTGGAGAGGCTTCTTTGGTATAATTAAATTCTATGTAGGAGTCTGGGAAAAGTTCTGAGAAGAAATCGCCTGAGACTTCGACTGTTTGTTCGTAGTATGCTGTTTGAATTATCTCTTCGGCTATTTTTTCGTAGATGTCTTCTAGATCATCTATTGCTGAGTAGAAGCTTCCGTCGGCGCAAGCGGCCATGCTGGTCAAAGTTGCTACGTTTGCATCTGAGCCGAAGCCGATTGTGTAGACTTTTATTCCATAATCATTATAGGCGTCGCATGCTGCCATTATTGCATCTCCATTTGCTGTTCCTGTTCCTTGCTGTGCACATCGCACATTCGCATCTCCATCACTCATCATTACTATGGATTGGAATTTTTCTGAGGAATTAGAATCTGCTAGAAATCCAGCTACCGCTTTGTTTATTCCGCAACATATGCAGGTAGAGCCGCCTTCGTTCCATGAGACCACTTCGGCTTTTAACGAGGCTGTATTATTTGATAGGGCGTGGTAATTTGAAGTTAATGCTGAGGTTGAATATGCAGTTAGCCCAACACGGCTGTCTGTTTCGTTTAGTATCATATCGATGAAAAGTTCGTTTGCATCTTTTGCATCTTGAATTTTATTTTCGAATGATCCTGAGCATGTGGTACAGCTTGTTTCGTTGGCATTACAAAGAAGTGCTTCGCAACAAGAGGTACTTTCTCCTGAGCAATATGTCCAACCCCACCAACTGACTAGTGTTCCTCCACAGGATTCACAAGAATTCCTATTTTTATCACAGTTGAAAGTATTACAACAGATAGAACTTTCTCCACTACAATCTGCCGCCATGCTTCCTGAGATGTCGGTTGCCGAAAAGACATCTATTTCATTTGTGTTATTTGTTACGTAGTTCATGTCTTCCATTCCGAATCTTATAGGAATTGTTTTTTTGCTTAGGTCTGAAAAATTTAGGAGCGAGGCTAGAGTTGCATTTGGGATTGTGATTGACGAGGTTCCCGATGAGGATGCGTTGAAGACTTGGGTTTTGCCGAGAGTTAGGAATGTTGTTAGTGAGTTGTTGAAGTGGAGAGAGATTGAAAGTCCGGTTAGGTTACCTGGCACGTAGAATCCGTCGTAGAGGTTTATGATTCCGGTAATTCCTGGGAAATAATATCGTACGGGTTGTTCATATGTAACATTACTTTCATAACTTATTTTTATAAAACCACCTGCGATATGTAGATTTTCTCCTTTGATTTGAATTGTGTTTGTGCCTGACGAAAAGTGGGTCGTGTTTAGACTATAGTTTACTGGAATGAAATCATTTGGGGACGCAGTGAATATTCCTAGAGAGTTACCGTTTACTATTAGTTGGAAGTTTTTGTTTACTACTAATTCTATACTCGCTGATTTTATTGTCCCTTGATATTCTATTATGTGCGTCGTGTTTCCTTCTCCGATATATCCGCCGAAATAGGTATAAGCTGTTCTCGATGAGCTTGATAAGGACGCTCGTGTTGAGAACCCTGTTACACTACCATTTCCTCCGACTCCGCTTATGGTTTGTCTATCTACGAAAATGTTCTCTGATGTTTCGAATGGAGTTATGTTTTTCGAAGCTAGAAGTGTTGAGCCGTACCATATCCCTATGTTTTCTGTTGGGGATATTGTAGACAATGTTTCTTGGGCTAGGATTGTTGCAATGGTTGTATTCGTTACATAGAATTCTCCGATTTGTTCTAGAAGAGATTTTGATGTATCTGTGATTTTTCCTTCGGCGATTAGTTGTTTTGCATAGCTATTGTTGAAATCGCCTATTGATATTGAGCCTAGGGATTCTAAGATGTCGGAAGTTATTGTCGGCTCTTGACGGGATTGTTTTAGAACCGGCGAAATTGCGATTACCGTTAGGATTATTATAGTTAGAGCAATAAGTGCATCTAGGGTGAAAAATTGGGCATTTCGTGCGGTGATGAATGAGCTGTTTATTCTTGCCATAGGTATAAATAAAGTGGAGTTGTTTTATTTTCGTAAATTGTGAATCTAGTTATTTTGATTAAGTCTTTTGCGTTGATGTTATTTGGGGTTGCCCCTGGCTTTCCTATTCCTTCTATTTTCCCTGAGCTAACTGTCATGTTTTCACTTAGAAAGAAATAGTAATCGTATTCAGTGTTGAAGATGTTTTTCGTTTTGGTGTAGTTATTTTGGACGTAAATCATTTGGTAAAGGTTTTCTAGTTTTGATTGGTTAATTTTGCTGTCGGATATTATACCGATTGTTATTACATTGCTTGGGTTCCAATTATTTGGGTAGCCCTGTGAGAGTAGATTGTCTGCGATAACTTTGCCATCGTAGTTTAGAAAGGCAAATGTTTCTTTCGCTTGAGATGGCTGGTTTAAAGAATAGATAAAGAATATCATTATGCCTACGAGAAAAAGAGCCAGCCCTGTCATCAGGTCGAGACTCCAGATTTGTGCTTTGCGATTTTGCTTTGGGGATGTGGTTTGTAGATACAACTTCATTGGTTTAGTAGGATTTGCCCATTTATTTTTTGTATTGTGTTTTGGGTTTTGTTGATGTTGCCTGTCACTTCTTGAACTGGGAGTGTGAGTGCGTGTTTGTTATCTGTAGTTTTTATGTATACTATCCCCAAGTCTAGTGTGATTTGGTATTCTTGACTTCCTGCTGTTTTGGGAATGATGAATTCTCTCACATATCCATCACTTGATTCGGAGGCTAGGTTGATTTCGTTTTGGACTGTTAGTGCAATTTCTTTTAGTTGAATGTTTTGTTGTTGATATGTTTTTTCTTGTTGACTATTTTGAATTGCTAATAAAAAAATAGAAACGAAAAAAACTACCGCTCCTATTATTATTAGAAATTCTATGGCGACTTGTGCTCGCTTCACGTAGATGGTAGATGGCAAATAATTGGGACCCATTTTAGTTCTGGGAAATTATTGCATGGGTTTGGTTTGCAATAATTACTATGTTTTTTATTCCTGAAGATGTTGTGAGTTGAGATAAAGAATTTTCTATAATTGGAACGTTACTCTGGAAAGCTCCTTTATTTTCTCCTGTTGCCAAGTTATATGTTATGATTAGAGTGTTGTTTATTATTTCTATGTCTTTAACATTTTCTGGGAGATGTGCTAAGATTGTTGATTTTGATGGTTCACCGGAGTAGAAAACAGTTTCGGCTGTTGAAGTTATTTTTGTTGCGAAGTTATTGATTTCGTTTGATTTGATTCTGTCGTTGATTGTGTTTGAGTAAAAGTAACCAACTCCCATGATCCCAATTATTACGAAAGTTAGGAAGCCCATTAAAATTAAGAGTTCCATACTTGATTGCGCACGTTTCTTAAAAGTATTTGGGACTACTTGGTGAACTAATGTTAGTGTAAATTTTAATGCCATCCTCTTTGTTGTTTAATGGAGATTTATGTTAATAAAGTTGTTGAAAGATAGGGAGCCGTTAAACAATATGTTTATAAGATTTGGAGATTAATTAGATACATGGTGATAAGGAGAAGTGGCGTGGCTTTGCTTGGGCTTTTGGTTGGATTGTTTTTGATTGTCGCGAGTTGGCCGTATTTGTCTTATCTAGCAGATAGTCCTGCCAACGGACTGACTGGAAATTCCATAAGAGAGGCTGTTAATATTTTTTATGAAACTAGTTCTATTAATCAAAGAATTTTCATTTTATCTCAAGTTTTGTTGTTATTGATTATTATTGTCGCGGCTTTTTTTATTGTTAGAAGATTTAGAAAAAAGGAAATTTTATCCAAAGGAGATTATCTAATAAAAGACGGAACGCGGCGGTCCCGTACTGACCTTGATATTTTATATGAAATGCTAAAGAAGAAAAAGGAAATTGACCTAGAGGATATCGAAGGAGTTTTTCGGGTTGATCCAGAAGTTGCACTTGGATGGGCTAAAGTTTTTGAGAATGGAGACCTTGCTGAAATTGATTATCCCAGATTTGGAAAGCCGGTTTTAAGATTGCTTGAGAAGAAGAAGGAAGGGGAAGAGATTATTGATTACGCCAAGAAGAAAGAAGAGGTTATTGTGAAAAAAATGTTAATGATTGTCAATGAGAAAGTTAAGGGGAAAGAGAGTGGGGCTAAGAAAAAAGTTACTAAGAAAAAGATTGTGCATAGAATGAAAAAGAAAAGGTGATAAATGAAAAAGATAAATGAAATAAGAAAGGGAGTGAAAGGATCCGAAGAGGTTGCATTTGGAGAGAAAGTTAAAGATGCCGTCAATGGGAAGGGCGTGGCTGATTCTGTTGTTGAAAATGTTATAACAAAAATTGTTGAGGGGGAAAAAGAAGAAAAGGACCAGAAAATCCTTGAAAGTTATGAGATAAAATCCGAAGGGAATATGGATGTTACGGTTCGTATTAAGAAAAAGGGCACGATGATTATTTATGATTTGGAAATTCCTGAAGTAGATGACGCCACGAGTGTTTTGCTTGAAGATGTTCGAAATGAGTTGATTAGTTTGACTACGGTTGGGATGAGAGAGATTGTTGACCCTGATGCGGTTGAAGGGATTCGGAAAAAGTTTAGCGAGAATGCTGGAGAGATGTTGATGAAAAAGATTCCAACTATCGGGAAAGACACGAAGCAGGTTTTGGTGAATAAGTTGATGCAGGACATGTTGGGACTTGGCGAGATTGAGTTTTTGGTTAATGATTCTAATTTAGAAGAGATTGTGATTCCGTCGGCGAAAGAGCCACTTCGGGTTTATCATAAAAAGTATGGTTGGCTTCGAACTAGTTTTAGTATTAAAAGGGAAGATGAAATTATTAATTATTCTAATATTGTTGCGCGGCGTGTCGGTCGACAAATTACGGTGCTTAGTCCTTTACTTGATGCGCATTTGGTTTCTGGGGATAGAGTTAATGCTGTACTTTATCCAATTTCTACAAAGGGGAATACTATTACGATTAGACGTTTCGCACGTGACCCGTATACGATTATAGATTTGATTGGGAACAAGACGATGGATTTGGATGTTACAGTTTTGCTCTGGCTGGCTGTTGAATATGAAATGAACGTTATCGTTTCTGGAGGGACTGCTTCTGGGAAGACTGTTATTTTGAATGCATGCATGCCGTTTATTCCGCCTAACCATAGGATTTTGACTGTTGAGGATACTAGAGAATTGATGTTGCCTGACTTTTTGTATTGGACTCCGCTTGTGACTAGGAGCGCTAATCCTGAGGGGAAGGGTGCGATTACGATGCTTGATTTGCTGGTGAACTCACTTAGGATGAGACCGGATAGGATTGTTTTAGGTGAAATGCGTCGACAGGAAGAAGCAATGGTTATGTTTGAAGCTATGCATACTGGACATTCTGTTTATGCTACGATGCATGCGAATTCTGCTTCGGAAACTGTTTCGCGTTTGATTAATCCGCCTTTGAGTATTCCTGCCAATTTGCTTGATGCCGTTAATTTGAATGTTGTTATGTTTAGGGATAGGCGACGTGGGATTAGGCGAATTTTGCAGGTTGGTGAATTTAATGTCAAGGGGAATACTGCTGACGCGAATATTATTTATCGTTGGATTCCTGAAGGGGATAAGATTATCCGGCATGGGGAAAGTTCTCGATTTTTCGAGGATATTTCTAGGAATACTGGAATGACACAAACGGAGATTGATGCGAATCTGGAAGAGAAAAAGAAGATTTTAGCTTGGTTGATTAAACACAAAATTCGGAGTTTGTCCGAGATTGGGAAAGTTATGAATTATTATTATTCTGATAAGGCTAGATTGATAAAGGAGATTCAAGCTAATAATGTTAAGTTGTTTGCTAGTACTGATAAAAAGATTTCCGAAGACCGATTGCCGGTTGACGTTAATGTGACTGTTAAGAAAAAGACCGCAGAAAATTTTGCAAAGAAAAGTTCAAAGAAAAAGAAAAAAATGAGGAGGAATTAATGGTCGTTTTTAGAATTCCGCTTGCTGATTCCAATATTGAGAAGTTAAAATCAAGATCAAAGTTTTTTGCGTCAAAGTTTCATTATAAGAAAAAATCTTCTTTGAAGGAATATCTTGAAGAAATTAATATTAAATTAACTCGAGAAGAATATTTAGGAATTGTTTTCAGGAGTTTTGTTAATACGTTTTTGATCTTGTTAATTGTGTTTGCTTCGCTTTTGATGGTTGCAGGCATTCCTGGATTTTGGGTCTATGCTTTAGGATTAAGTGGTATTTTTTCCATATCGATTGCTTTTAGTCAGTTGGCCTACCCTAAGGTTTTTGCATCTAAACGGGAGAAAGACATTGAGAAGAATTTAATTTTTGCTTTAGAGGATATTTTGATTCAGTTGAATTCTGGAATTCCGCTATTTGATATTTTGACAAATATTTCAATGTCAGATTATGGAGAGTTGAGTCTTGAATTTCGGAATGCTGTTAAGAAAATTGGAGCTGGCGAACCCGAAGCTGAAGTCTTGGCTGATATTAGCGCAAAGAGTCATTCGGTTTTTTTAAAGAGGACGCTTTGGCAGATTAGTAATGGACTTAACGCGGGGAGTGATATGTCTATGATAATTGTTGAAAATATTAGAACGCTCAATGAAGAACAGATGATTCAGATTCAGAATTATGGGAACAAGTTAAATCCTTTGATTATGATGTATATGTTGATTTCGGTTATTGTGCCTGCGTTGTCAGTTAGTTTTATGACAGTAGTTGCTTCGATGATTGGGCTAGAAAAAAATTTGACCATGGGTTTGTTTTTGGGATTTTTTGTTTTTGTTGTTTTGTTTCAAATCATGTTTTTAGGAATGATTAAATCTAAACGTCCGAGCTTACTATGATGCCGCATAAAAGACTGAAGTTTTGGACAATCTGGAGAGTTAAACCATGAGAGGAAAGGATAGAGAAAAAGTTTTGGAAGATCGGAAAAGGATTTTAATTTCTGGTATTCTTGCTTTGATAGTTGGACTGATTACATATATTATTTATGGGGAATTTATTCAAACTGGAATCGGATTTGGGATTGGTGGGGCTGTAACCTTTTTTGGCTTAAGATTTATGAATGGGCTAAAAGAAACTGCTCGTATTAAAAGGATAGAGGATGTTTTCCCCGATTTTTTAAGTTTGGTTTCTAGTAATTTACGAGCTGGAATGACTGTTGACCGTGCCATGTTACTTAGTGCTCGACCTGAGTTTGACCCACTTGATAAAGAAATTATGCAAGCCGGGAAAGATATCTCCACGGGAAAGCCGGTTGATATTGCGCTTAGAGTTATGTCTAAAAGAATTAATTCTGAAAAGATTGATAAGACGCTCTCAATTATTTTGTCCGGGATTCGTGCCGGAGGGGATTTAGCGATTTTGCTTGAGGAAACTTCGCGAAATATGAGGCAACGAGAATTTGTTGAAAAGAAGGCGGCATCGCAAGTTTTGATGTATGTGATTTTTATTTTCTTAGCAGTTTCTGTTTTTGCACCTGGGCTTTTTTCGCTTAGTGGAGTTTTGGTTGAAACCATGACGGAATTAATGGCTGATGTTAATACGGATTCTATGCCACAAAATATTCCTATTTCTTTTTCTGCGATTAGTATTTCTACTACTTTTATTTTTTATTTTTCACTTTTTTTTATTATTGTAATGGATGTTATGGCTGCGCTTGTCTTAGGCCTGGTGAGTAAAGGAGACGAGAAAGAAGGATTAAGGTATCTGCCTGCCATGTTGATTTTGAGCTTAGGTATATTTTTTGCCTTGGGGAAAATATTGGGCGTACTTATGGGCGGACTGGCTTAATTATTCTCTAATTATTTTTAAAATATGGTTATTGGCGGAATGTTTTTATATATGATTTAATATTATGATGTATGGTGACTAAGAAAAAGGTTTCTAAGAGGGTTGTGAAAAAGGTTTCTAAGAGGGTTATCGCTAAAGATGGAAAGAAAGTGAACTTAAAAATTGGAGTAAGTAAACTTGGGACATCCCGTCGTTTGAATAAAAAGAAACCTAAGCATAATATTGAAAGAGTTTCTACTGGAATTGCCAATTTAGATAATGTTATTGAGGGAGGTTTCGAGAAAAATTCTACTAATTTGCTCGTCGGAGGAAGTGGGAATGGAAAGTCTATTTTTGCCACGCAATTTTTAATTGAAGGGCTGAAGAAAGGAGAAAATGTTTTATATGTTTCTTTTGAAGAGAAAAAGAAAGAATTTTATATTAATATGTCGGAACTTGGCTGGGATTTAGAAGAAGCTGAAAAGAATGGGAAATTTTTCTTTTTATCATATACGCCAGAAAAAATTAGAACTATGCTTGAAGAAGGTGGCGGAGATATTGAGACAATTGTTTTGACAAAGAAAATTAAAAGAATTGCAATTGATAGTATTACAGCTTTTGTTATGTTGTTTGATCGAGATGTTGAAATGAGAGAAAAGACACTTGCTTTGTTCTCACTTTTGAGAAGTTGGACTTGCACTTCGCTTTTAATTTATGAAAGGGATCCGCTAATTGACAAAAGAGAATCATCAAGAATTTTGGAGTTTGAGGCGGACTCTTTGATACTGCTTTATTTTACTAGGATTAAAAAAGAGAGAGAGAGATTTTTAGAGGTTTACAAGATGAGAGGAACAAATCATTCCACAAGCATTTATTCTTACAAAATTTGTCAAGGGACTGGTATTAATGTTTCCAGTAGGCCTTATCCTGGAAGTTTGCATAGATTTCAGATGAAATAGATATTGAAAATTGGATTTTAAAAATTAAAAATTATTGTACGTTGTTTTCTAGTTTTTGATTTTTGAGTCTCTCGACTTAGGATTAAAAAATAAAAAATAATAAAGTAAAAATTAAATAAAATCAATTTATGCAACAGATGTTGAAACCGATCCTGTGACTGTTAATGGAAGCGTACTACCTGCTCTTAGATATGATATCTCAATGTTTCCCTTAACTGCAGAGCCAGATGCGCCTAAACCAGCACAAGGTATTGCAACAACTTCTTGCGATGCTCCAGCCATACTAGCTATAGTCTGTTGAGTACATCCAAGTCCATTTCCAGTTACATTAACTAATACTGTATTCAAGTCTTCTCCGCCTTTATTTGCTATTTCTAGGCTTAGAGTAGTTGTAGTTGCTGCAGCTGATACTCCGTAGAATGGTGCATTTACTACCACGGTAGTAGTACCTCCTTGATTAAAGTAGAAGTATGATCCGAGTGCTCCAATAACGATAATTGCTGATAGAATTGCCCAGCCGTATGTCATTAGGAATTCCAAAGCTGCTTGTCCTCTTTTTTTATACATTTTTACCTCCTTCTCCCTTAGTTGTTTTATTGTCGAGAATGTTATATTTAAATGTTTTTGTTTTGAGATTATTTGTCGAAGACGAAAATTCGTTCGGAAAACTTATAAACTATATGTGTTTGTTTTTAATATGGCTGATAATACAATGTCGATGCCCTCCGGTTTTGGTGGGTTGATGCGTTATAACGAAGAATATAATTCTAAATTGAAGTTTGGACCAGGTGCTGTTGTCGGGATGATTATCGCGACGATTATTTTGGTTGTTGGACTTCGTATGTTTTACGGATAAGATGTTTGGCGGAGTGAATCCAGCACAGATGAAGGGAATGATGAAGAAGATGGGGATTAGCCAAGAGGATTTGCCGGTGAGACGTGTTGTTTTTGAAATGGCGGATGGAAATTTGGTTATTGAGAATCCTAATGTTATGAAGATTAAGATGCAAGGGCAGGTAAGTTTTCAGGTGACTGGGGACGTTGTTGAGGAAGAGGCTGAAAGTTTTAGTGAGGATGACGTGAAGATGGTTATGGGGCAGACCGGAAAGAGTGAAGATGAGGTTCGGGAAGCTTTGGAAAAAGTTGATGGGGATATTGCTGAGGCGATAATGGAGTTGAAGAGTTAGTTGTTTCTTATCACGATAATTAATATAAAGAAGTTTTTAATTAATGGTTGATGGATTATTTGCTTGAGTTTTATGAGGCTAAGTATCATTTGAGTGTGGCACAGCGGATGCTTGGGATTTACGAAGAGTATGCGGAAAAGCGGGTTTTGGTCGGGGTGATTCGTGAGGGGGCGAAGGCTGCTGGGAAATTAGTTCGGGCATTTTTAATCAGGGAAGGAGTGAAAGGGAATTTGAAAACGTTTGTGGATAAAGTGGCTCCGAAGTATTTGAATGAGATTGCTGTTTTGAATTTGGTAAATATTTTGGAAGTGGAGAGGGCACAGAGAATTTGTAAAGTTGAATTTGCTAGGAAAGATGAGGTGCTGATGGAAGTTAATGGGGATTGGAAGATTTTGAAGGTTTCGCGACTTCGAGAATTTGTTGAGTCTGTTAGCGATATTGTTAGCAGTTTTCCGACAGATATAAAAAGGTAATTCGGTTCGTTCCTGTTGCATAGGGAGGGCAAAATTATGGATGAAGAAATTATCAAGGAAAAAACTAGTGCAGACCATTTGATGTATGTGAGCTTAAAGTACACAAAGACTTGTGATGTAATTTTGAATCTTTTGGCTAGATGGAAAAGTTTGATTGAGATTTCTTTTGATGCTATTTTAGAGAAAGGTTGTGAAGATGGGTCAATTGCCTGTATGCATGCTACGCCTAAACAGAGAATTGAATTTATTAATAAGTATTTTTCTAAGGATGATGCGATTCAGAAGGTTGTTCCGCTTTATGTTTTTTTCAAGAGGGTTCCGGAATTAAAGAAGGTTCGGAGTGGGGAATTTCGGAAAAATGTAAATTTGAAGATTGTTGTTACCCCCACTAAAAATGTTGATATTAATATGGAAAAGTTGAGCGAATATTATGATGTTGTTGAAGCTTTTATGATAAGGGTTAAGGCTATTCTTTCTAAGTGATTGTTGATTTTCGGGATATTTCTCTTAGCCCTCGAGTTAACAAAATTTATAAAGCAACCTTTTCTGGTAGATACACATTTGTTAGAAACGGGAAAGGGAACACCGTTGATAACAAGAAATAAAATAGATGGCAAGGATAATTGTGATAAATTCGGGGAAGGGCGGCGTCGGGAAGACTACTACTGCGATTAATTTGGGTGTGAGTTTGAATAAACTGAAGATGGAAGTTATTATTGTTGATGCTAATTTGAACACGCCAAACATTGGTTTGCAACTTGGTGCTCCGATTGTTCCTATTACTTTGAATCACGTTTTGAAAGGGAAGGCTGAGATTGAAGACGCTATTTACGAGCATCATTCTGGAACGAAGATTGTTCCGTCGAGTTTATCGATTAAGGAATTGACTAAATTTAATGTTAAGAAGTTGCCAGAGATTACTCAGGCTTTGGGAAAACTTTGCGATTATGTAATTATTGATTCTGCTGCTGGTTTCGGGGAAGAAGTTATTGCTGTCTTGGAATGTGCTGATGAAATTATTATTGTTACAAATCCTGAGATGCCAGCTGTTACTGACGCGCTTAAGGCTGTTAAGGTTGCGAGGGAAATGGGCAAGGAAATTAATGGAGTGATTGTTACTCGACATGCTGATGCGAAATATGAGATGCCTTTAAGTTCTATTAAGTCGATGCTTGAGGCACAAATTATTGGTGTTGTTCCTGAGGATAAGGCTGTTAAAGAGGCTTTGAATTTGAGGGATGCTGTTTCGCATACGCATCCTAGAAGTCGGGTTGCACGGAAGTATTTGGAGATTGCGCGGAAGGTGAATGGGGAGATGGTTGTTGAGAGGGTTGGGTTTTTTTCTAGGGTTTTTGGAAGGTGATTTTTAGCCACAGATTACACAGATTACACGGATTTTTGAATTGTTAAGTATAATAATTGTTATAAAGTATCTTAAGGTTGATAATCCCATGAACAAGATAAAAGGTCCTACTATCGAAGTGACTCCTCCTGGTTACGATATTTTTACATGTTGGATGTGGAGAATACAAGGGGAGGGGAACAATACTCACTCTTATTTTCATGTGTCCAGTATTCCTGATTTTACTGAACGAAATGATGATTATGGTTTAGTACAACGTATTCATGTCAGCAATTTCGGGAAAGAGATTAAAACTGTATTGGGTATCATCAGACCTGATGAATATGGAAATAAAGACGTTTTAGAAAAATTAGCTAATTGTACCAGAAAAGACGCTATAATATTTGCAGAAAAATATAACTCCAGAGTGGAGGAAGTTGATGAAAGTGGTAATCTTATTGCTGTTTTAAGAGAATAATTTTTAGCCAACTGTTGAGCCTGGGGCAATGTCAGAGTCTGGAGATATTAAGGAGACGGTTTTTTTGTCTTTGGTCGAGGCGGCAAGAAGCATTCCTTGTGAAGTTATTCCTTTTAGTTTTCTGGGTTCTAGATTTGCTATGATTATTATTTTTTTTCCTTTTAGGTCGTCGTGATTGTAGAATTGTTTTATTCCGGCGCAGATTGTTCTTTCTCCTAGTTCGCCTACGCCTAGTGTTAGTTTGTATAATTTGTCGGCACCTGGGATGTCTTCTATGTTTTCTATTTCGGCTACGCGAAGGTCTAGTTTTGCGAAGTCTTCGAATTGGATTGTGGTTACGTTTTCCATTGTTTTATTTGGGATTTCTGTATTATTAAGTTTTGGGCTAATTGATTCTGATGTTTCTATTTTTGTGAAAAGGATTGGGGCTTTTTTGATTTGGTCTTTGGCAAATACTTCTTGGATTCTTTCTGCCGTGTCTGGAATGAAGGGGGATAGGAGTTTTGCGATTTGTCTGATTGATTCTACCAGCTGGTAAAGGACTTTGGTGTCGTGGGTTTCCCATGGTTTCTCATGCTGAACGAATTCGTTGCAATGGTCTATGAATGCGAATATTTCGGAGAGGGCTTTGTCAATCCTGTATTCTTCGAAATATTCTTCTATTTGTTTTAAGTTTAATTTTTTTAATAAATTGTTTTCTGTACCCTCACAAATATTAGATTCATCTTGGTTGGGGCATGCTATTTTTTCTATGCCGTATTTTTCTGCTAGGCTCGAGGTTCTTGAGATTAGGTTTCCGAGTTTGTTTGCTAGTTCGTTGTTGTGGCGGTCGATTAGGGCTTCTTTACTAAAGTCACCATCTTCTCCAAATGAGGCTTCTCGAAAAAGAAAATATCTGGCGGAGTCTAGGCCTGCAATTCCGATTAGTTCGTCGATACTTATTACTTTTCCTCGTGACTTTGAAATTTTTTCTTTATCTAAAGTCCACCAACCATGCGCGAAAACTTGCTTTGGGAGTTCTAATCCTGCTGACATTAGGAATGCCGGCCAGTATACTGTGTGGAACCAGAAGATATCTTTACCGACTATGTGGACATTTGCTGGCCAAAAATCTTCTTTTCCTTTTTCTCGAGTTGCCGAATAATAATTAAAGAGTGCGTCGAACCAAACGTATGTTACGTGGGTTTTGTCGAATGGAAGTGGGATTCCCCAATTGAACGAATTTCTTGAGATGCTTAAATCTCTAAGTCCTTCTTTTACTCTGTTTATGATTTCTTGTTTTCGATGTCTTGGCGCTAGGAAGTTTGTTTTCTCGTAAAGTTCTAGAAGTTTGTTTTGGTATTTTGAGAGGCGGAACATATAGGTTTCTTCTTTTAATAATTCGATTGGCTTTTTATGAATTGGGCAGCAACCGTCTTCTAGATCTTTTTCCGTGAAATAGGCTTCGCAACCTGTGCAATAAAATCCTTCATATTCTCCTTTGTAGATGTCGCCATTATCGAAGCATTTTTGGAGAATTTGCTGGACTACTGCTTCATGATCTGGGTCTGTTGTCCTGATGAATCTATCGTAGTTCACGTTTAATTTTTTCCATGCCGATTTGAATTCTGGAATTAGGTCATCTGTGAATTGTTTTGGTATTTTGTTTGCTTTTGTTGCCGCTTCTAGAATTTTTTTCCCGTGGTCATCTGTTCCAGTTAGGAAAAATACCTCTTTACCTTGGAGCTTGTTCCATCTAGCGATGACGTCAGCTGCAATTGTTGTATAGGCGTGACCTATGTGTGGGACGTCGTTTGGGTAGTATATTGGTGTTGTTATGTAAAATTTTTCTGCCATAATATATTGAGTTTTAGTTGATATAAAAGACTAACTATTTTTTGAATATAATTTCATTACGTAGTCTTCCACGGAGCCTATTTGTCTTTCGTATAAATTTTTATCTTTTATGATTGGGTAACTTAATTTTGTTAAATCTATTTCCCTGGGTGCTACGTTTATGTCGAAAGAATTGAATAAATATCTATGAGGCGAGCCTTCGACTTTTCCTTCTGTTGTTCTCGTTATTTCTACTGAACCGAATTTTTGGAATTGAGTTCCTCTCTTCTTTTGTTGTCAACTATGATAAAATGATATCTTGCTTTTTCGTCGTTGTCTGGAGACTGCTCCCAATTCCATCTGAGATGTCTGTCTGTAATTTTTATTTTTGGGATTATAATTTGTTTTGGCATTTTGGTTTTCCTTTAAACCCAAGGGTTCTATTGATTTATGCGCGGACCTCGGCAGTGAACTGCATGACTCTTCGAGTCAAATTTCACACAGGGTTTGATTCCCCATAAATGCGCGGACCGGGAATTGAACCCGGATCTCGAGCTTGGGAAGCTCACATGCGAACCATTATACTATCCACGCGTAAATGTTTTGGGATAGTTATATTTTTATATTCTTCTGTCGGATAGGTTTTATGAAGAGTGGTGTTGTCAAGGCTGATCATCCTATTGTGCAAAAGAAGATTGATCGGAGTTTGAAATTAAGTGTTCAAGATGGCGCGGCGGCCTCCATTGCTTCAAGTTTTAGTTTGTCATATTTTGCTCCGGCTGCTTTGGCTATGGGAGCTAGTGTTGTTCAGATGGGTATTTTACATGCTGTTATTAGCTTGTTGCCGAATATCGTGCAGTTGAAGGCAGCTGCTTTGATTGAGAGGTTTTCGCGAAGAAGGATTGTTTTGACTGGAGTGATGTGGAAAATTTTTCTCGTGTTTCCTTTGCTGTTGATTGGGTATTTGCATTGGATTGGAGTGCCACATATGGTTTGGGCTTTCATTGGGATTGTTGGTTTGCATTACTGTTTTCAGGCGATTATTCATCCTGCTTGGTTTTCTTGGATGGGCTCACTAGTCCCTGAAGAGAAGAGGGGAAAATATTTCTCTAAGAGGAATCGCATTGTGGGACTTTTTGGTGTTGTGAGTATGATTGCTGGGGCTTTTATTCTAGATGGGATGGAGAAAGCTGGTGGACTTTATGGGAATGTTGTTGGGTTCACGCTGCTTGGATTTGGAATTCTTTTTGTGCTTAGTGGAGCGTCTAGACTTTGGTCATGGGAATTACTTAGAAGGTCTTATGAGCCCAAGATTAAGATTCGAAAGAAAGATTGTTTTTCTTTTACGGATTTTATGAAGCGATGCAAAGACACACCATTTGGAAGATTTAGTTTATTCGCCGCTGCGTTTACTTTTGCGGTTGGAATTTCGAGTCCATTTTGGGCAGTCTATATGATTCGGGATTTGGGATTTTCATATGTTTGGTTTATGGCAATTACGGTTGCTAGTGTTATTTTTCAATTGGTCTTTTTGCCTTTGCTTGGAAAATTTAGTGATAAGTATGGGAATATTAAATTGATGAGAATTTGTTCTCTTATCTTAGGAGCTGTTCCTTTTCTTTGGGTTGCGTCTATTTTGATTGAAAACAGTTTAATGGTTAAAATTTATTTGTTGATTGTACCGTCGGCTGTCGCTGGATTTGGTTGGGCTGGCTACAATTTGGCTTTGAATAATTATGTTTATGACGCGGTCAGTAATAGGAAACGAGGATTTGGTTTGTCATATATGAATTTGTTGATTGGGATTGGTGGATTTGTCGGAGCTGGACTTGGTTCAATTATTGCTTGGATGGATATTTCTTTTATGAATTCTTCTATGTTGTTCATCTTTGTAGTTTCTGGAGTATGTCGTTTTGGAATTGCCATTTATGGGGCTAAGCGTCTACATGAAGTTCGCAATGTCAGACATTTTTCTTCACAGTTTTGGGTTAGGGAGTTTGCTCCGGCACAGGGAATTATTAGGGAGATTCATAACTTGGAACACATAGTTGAGAAGATTGAGTACTATGTTTCTCCTAAGGAAAAGGCGGAATTTGAGTTGGCAAAAAAAGAACATAGGATATAAGTTGGAATTTTAACTGTGTTTACAAAGATTTAAGTAGTTAGAATTTTTTTCTATTGAATGTTTGCTAAGAAGTGTCGAGGCTGTGCGGAGAAAGTTGACAAGAAATTTAACTATTGTCCTCACTGTGGGGCGTCCATGAAGGCTGGCAGCGAAGAGGATTTTGGGATGTTGGGAATGGATGATTCTGGTCGAGTTGAAGAAGAGTTGAGGTTGCCATTTGGTGTTGAGAAGATTATGGGAAGTTTAGTTAAGCAATTAGAGAAGCAACTTGAAAACATGGAGGTTGATGGCAAGACTGGGATGCCGAAGAATTTTAAGATTCAGATTGCGCGAGGTCCTATGAGGCCACAGGTTGTTCCTAATGGTTCTGAGAAAAGAAGGGCTAGTATTGTTGTTTCTAGAGAAGAAGCAGAGAGAAGGAGTAGTTTGGAAAAAGTTAATGCTGAGTCTAGGGTTAAAAGACTTGGGGATGTGATTATTTATGAGATTGAGGCACCTGGCATTCAAAAAAGTGAAGATGTTGTTGTAACAGAACTTGAAACTGGGGTTGAGATTAGGGCATATGCTCGGGACAAATGTTATATTAAGACAATTCCTATGAAAGTTGAGATTTTAGGGATGAGGATTGACAGGGAAAAGGTTTCAGTTGAGATGAGGGGATAGTCGCTTTCGTGCGGAAAGCTCATTGGAATGGAATAGCTCAACTTTATTGGTGGAGTTCACTTCGTGGAGAAGCTCACTAAAGTGGGGGCTTGGTTAAATTTTATATTTTAATTTAGGTTATTTTTTGAAATTAATATGAGGCTGCCAGGATTTGCCTTCGCTTCGGAGAAGCTCGGACACGAAACTTCGTTTCTAAAATTTCTAAAGAAATTTTAAACCAGGGACCAATGTCCCAGTTTCAAATTTTCATTTATGAGGCTGCCAGGATTTGAACCTGGGACCCCTGCCTTATCAGAGCAGTGCGCTACCTGGCTGCGCTACAGCCTCATAGAATATTGGGTGTGATTTTGGTTTATAAGATTTTGGGAGAGAGGATTTGGTGGATGGATAATAGCTCACAGATTACGCGGGTTGGCACGGATAAGCATTTAGAAATTAATTTTTGACTCGCTTTGAGCTCTTTCTTTTTGTAAGCTTTCAGTAACTGCTCCATATGGATGGTCGAAACCTTGTTCTTCTATTCCCCCTAAAAAGATTTTGAAATATTTAGGTAGGGAGAGTCCGTTGATTCTATGTTGTCTTCCGAAAGATAAACTCGGTATTTCGAATTGCCAGACTTCTTCTAATTCTCTTTCCCAGTTTGGATCAAATGTCAAATGAATTTCTCCTATTTCTTGTTTTGGATTAGAGCGATAATCTCTCCTTGTAGAATTTCCTTTTAGCAATATTCTTCCGCCTTCATTCTTGATTGAATCTAAATTATATTCTACACATGAGCCCTCAATTGCTGGGAAATCATAAATTGTTTCAAGAAATCTTATTGCACCTTCTTCTGTTGCGATTCCTTCTAGTTGCCCATGTCCAGCACAATTGTTATTCAACCTGATATTTGGACTTAAGTTTTGTCCATTTATCCATATACTTTTTTTACCATTTCTTGCATGTTGACTTCCAACTCCTAATATGCCAACGAAAGGAATACCTGTCTTTTTCGATTTACAATTTTCATAAATTTGTGCTCCTATTAATGTTCCGCCCATTCTAACAACATCAAGATTTTGCTCTTTACTCATAATTGTGTTTAGACTTATTTCTTTATAATTATTTATATCCTAAAAATATGGGAAGATTGAGATTTGAGATTTTTGTGATGATGAAAATTTTGGCATACTAAAACTTTAAAAAGGAAATTTTTGTTGAGATGTTATGGGTTTAATGAAATTTTTGCGTGAAGCTTGGAGAAAGCCAGATGTGAAAGTGCTCCGTGAGCGTATGATTTTGTGGAGGAAAGATGGAGCTATTACTCAGGTTGAGAAACCATTGAGGCTTGATAGGGCTCGTAGTTTAGGGTATAAAGCAAAGAAAGGTATTGTTGTAGTTCGTGTTAAAATTAAGAGAGGCGGACACCACAGAAGTAGACCGAATAAGGCACGGCGAACTAAGAGACTGCATAACAGAAAAAATTTGAATATGAATTATAAAGAAATTGCTGAAACTAGAGTTGCTAGGAAATATGATAACTGCGAAGTTTTAGGAAGTTACTGGATTGGCAAGGATGGTATGAATTATTTTTACGAAGTTATTTTGGTTGACCGAAATGAACCTGGTATTTTAGTTGATAAGCAATTGGGTCCATTTGTTGCCGCGCCTAAGAAGAGAGCTTTGCGAGGCTTGACTACTGCTGGAAAGAAAGCGAGAGGGCAAATGAATTCTAGGGTTAAAGTTCCTAAGGCTTTCCCGAGTTTAAGGGCTAATAGAAGGCGTGGAAATTAATTTTTGTTTACTATTTTATTTTTTGGAGTAATTTTATAAAGGAAAGGATATTGGTATAATTATGGCTAAGAAAAACATTAAAAGATTGTATCGGGCTGACAAGAAAGATTCTATGCTTGGCGGAGTTTGTGCTGGCATTGCTGATTATTTTGAAGTTGATCCGACTGTTGTGAGATTGGTTTGGGTTGTTATGACTATGCTTACCGTTTTTGGACCTGGGATTATTGGATATATTGTTATGTGGATTATTATGCCTAGAAGAAATTAATTATTAATGTCTTGTTCTCATTTTATATTTAATTATTAAATTTTCTATAGTTAAGTGTTTCCCATCTACTATTTTTTTATTTAATTCAAAGAACATTAGTGTCCCGGAATATTCCATCGCTTTTGCGAAAATTCCTTTGAAATTGTAGCTCCACTCTTTATCTAATTCTAGTTCTAGCTCTGAATAATCGTCATTTGGTGTGCTTCCTCGATTAGCTGGATAAGTCTGAAATTTTTCATGAGAGTATAAGTAGTTACTAAAAATAATTAGAGTAGAATCTTTTACGTCTACTTCGAAGTCCACACTTCTTCTGTCAACTTTTGCAAATGAATTTTTCATTAGATATCAATAAATTTATTTAAATAAAATTACAACTTTTGGTTTAGCCATCGCTTAATTGTAGCTTCTGGTTGCGCGCCTACGAATTCGTCGACTATTTTCCCACCTTTGAATAACTTCACTGAAGGGATTGACATTACTCCGAATTTGGATGCTGCAGTTGGGTTTTTGTCTGTAGACGCCTTTGCTAAAATTAGTTTGCCTTCATATTCTTTTGCAATTTTTTCCAGAGTTGGTTTTAACATCATGCAAGGCCCACACCAGCTTGCCCAAAAATCTACTAAAACTGGAGTTGTTTTTGATTTTTCTATTACTTCTCTTTGGAAGTTTGCGTCTGTTACATCTATTTCCATGTTATGTCAAATTGTTTATTTATTATAAAGGTTTGGGAGCAGCGTTAACGAAATTACTTTTCTAGCTTTTTTTCTTGTTCTGCTATCTTTAATGTTGTTTTAATTACTGTATCTGGGTTTAGAGATATTGAATCTATCCCGCATCTGACTAAGAATTGCGCAAAGTCTGGAAAGTCTGAAGGGGCTTGCCCACAGATTCCTATTTTCTTTTCATTCTTTTTTGCTTTTGCTATAACTGTTGCAATCAACATTTTTACAGCTGCGTTTCTCTCGTCATAAACATCTGAAACAATTTCTGAATCTCTGTCTAAACCTAGTGTCAATTGGGTTAGGTCATTTGAACCGATTGAAAATCCGTCGAAGATTTTTGAAAATTCGTCTGCTAATATTACATTAGAAGGAATCTCACACATTACATAAATTTCTAATCCATCACGACCTCTCTTCAATCCTTTCTTCTCCATTATCTTTTGAACTTTTATTCCTTCTTCGATTGTTCGACAAAATGGTATCATGACTTTAATATTTTTTAATCCGAATTCGTTTCTTGCTTTTTTGATTGCTTCGCATTCTAGTTCGAAAGCTGGTCGATATTGTTCTTTGTAATATCTTGAAGCACCACGCCATCCTATCATCGGATTTTCTTCTGAAGGCTCGTATTCTTTTCCGCCAATTAGATTTCTATATTCGTTAGATTTGAAATCAGACATTCTTACGATTACGTCTTTAGGAAAAAACGCTGCCCCTATCATACCGATACCTTCGGCTAATTTGTCTATGAAGAATTGTTTTTTGTCCTTATATCCAATTGTGATTTCTTCAATTTGCTTTATTACTTTTTTGTCTTTTAATTTATCGAATTCAATTAATGCTTTTGGATGAATCTTAATGTGGGAATTTATTATGAATTCTTCTCTTGCTAGGCCAACTCCATCATTAGGGATGAAACTTTGTTCAAAGGCAGATTCTGGATTGCCTATGTTCATCATGATTTTGGTTTTTGTTCTTGGTATTGATTTTAGGTCGTGTGTTTTAATTGAATACTTTAATATTCCTTCATAGACATATCCATTTTCTCCTTCCGCACAACTTGCCGTTATCTTGTCGCCTGTCTTTAATTTTTTTGTTGCATCGTTTGTCCCAACAATACAAGGAATTCCTAGTTCTCTAGAAATGATTGCCGCATGACATGTTCGTCCACCTTTTTCGGTTACAATTGCTGAAGCTATTTTCATAATTGGCTCCCAATCTGGATCGGTCATTTCTGTTACCAGAACATCTCCTTTTTTGAAAGAATGAATTCCTGAAACATTTTTTATCACTTTAGCTGCCCCCGCTCCTATTTTTGACCCTACGCTACTTCCTGAAACTAATATTTTTCCTTTTTCATTTAATACATATTCTTCTAGTTTGTTTACGTCTTTTTGACTCTGGACTGTTTCTGGCCTGGCTTGGACGATGAAAAGTTTTCCTGTCTTGCCGTCTTTTGCCCATTCAATATCCATTGCTTTGTTGTAATGCTCTTCGATTATTACTGCCCACTTTGCTAATTTTAAGATTTCTATATCGGTGATGCAGAACTGATTTCGCTGGGCTTTTGGGACTGGTATATTTTTTACTGGGTTTGGACCTTTTGAATTATAAATCATTCTTAGTGACTTGTTGCCTACTTTCTTTGAAATAATTGGACTGTAACCTTGTTTTAGCGTTGGCTTGTGTACGTAAAACTCATCAGGGTTTACTGCTCCTTGTACAATATTTTCTCCTAGCCCGTAGATTCCTGTTATAAATACGGCGTCTTTGAAGCCAGATTCTGTGTCAATTGAGAACATTACTCCGCTTGATGAGATATCGCTTCTTACCATTTTTTGGACTCCAATTGATAATGCTATACTGAAATGGTCGAAGCCTTTGTCTACTCGATATGAGATTGCTCTGTTTGTAAAAAGAGAGGCGAAACATTTTTTACATGCTTCTAGGATTGCCTTTTCCCCTACGATGTTTAGGAAAGTTTCTTGTTGCCCCGCGAATGAAGCATCTGGCAAATCCTCTGCTGTCGCTGACGACCGAACTGCAACGTCGGTATATTTTTCTCCGGATTCCCTAGATAACTTTTTGTAACTGTTAATTATTTCCTCTTCTATTTCTTTTGGAACTTCTGCGTTTAAAATTATGTCCCTGACTTTCTTCCCTCTCTCCATTAGGTTTCTGGTATCATGTGTATTCAAATCTGAGAGGATTGATTTTATTTTATCTTGGAGGTTTGCTTTTTCCATGAAGTATCGGTAGGCTAATGCCGTTACCGCGAATCCATTGGGAACTTCAACTCCTTTCTTTTTTAACTCTCGGTACATTTCTCCAAGGGAAGCGTTTTTCCCTCCTGCTATTGGGACATCTTTTATTCCTAAATCTTTGAATGGTATCACGAAAGCTTTTTTGTTAAACATAGTATCACCTGATGATTGTTATAATGTTTTGTTTATAAATTTGGCGGTTGAAAATCTGCTAACGTAGATAGTTTTGACTAGTATGTCGTGAATACTTGTGTGAAATGCTGGAAGTTTTTGTTGCAAGACATTATTTTATTTTATTTTTTGGGAAAAACTTTCTAAAAGGCAAGAGCAATCCCGTGAGACTTAAAATTATAATCACTATTAATGGTGGGAGTAATGATGATTGTGATGCGGGTGGTAGGTTCAAGCTAAGGGCAACCCAAGTTAGAAAGTAAACTGGAATAAACCAAAAAGCATACCAAGCCCATTTTTGTCCTTGCCTATAAGCGAATAGAGAAATGACTATGAGGAAAAAGGCAAATCCTAAGTCAGATAAACCTCCGCCTCTAAAATAGAAATTGTATAAATTAAAAAACATTGGATTTGAGATTTTAAGTTCGTCTATTGTTTTGCCGCTAATAGCTTGTACTAATGTCGGGTCAGTATTAATGCCCAATGTATGAGGAATTGCGCCCGCTAAAACCATAACTCCAATAATTAGGAAAACTACCCACGCATACTTTTCATAAAATTTTTCGTTCGTTAAAATTTTCATACTATCTGGCTCCTTAATAAATTAAATGTTGTAATCGTTATATAAGTTTTCTCTTTTGATATAAATCATTTTCGCAGGGAGTAGAGAAAACACTATAATAAAAAATATAAAAAGCTCGATTGGTAGTTTATAGTATGGATTATTCGAAATTGTGTGATGTCTATAGTGAACTTGAAGCTACCCCTAGTGGACTTGAGAAGACTGATATTCTTGCTGGGTTTTTAGGAAAGATTCGGGACAACCCTGAATTTATTTATTTGCTTCGAGGGCAGTTATTTGCGGACTATGAATCTAAGGAACTTGGGATTTCGGTTCAGTTAATTATTAAGGCGATAGCTCGAGCAGCGGGGATTTTGGAGGACGAGGTTGTTGATGATTTTCGAAAGCTTGGGGATTTGGGAGATGTTGCCGAAAAAGTTTTAGGGAAGAAGAAGAAACAGCGAGGATTGTTTGAGAAAAAATTAAGTGTTGAAAAAGTTTTGGATAATTTAAGGAAATTGCCGGAGATTGATGGCGCGGGGACGGTGGATTTGAAAATTGGGTATATTGTTGATTTGTTGCATTCGGCGACAACTGTTGAGGCGAAATATATCGTTAGAACTGTTTTGAATGATTTGAAGATTGGTGTTGGGATTGGGACTTTGCGAGATGCGATTGCAGTTTATTGTTTTGAGCCTAAAGATTTGGATGATAAGAAGGCTTGTGTCAAGGCTGTCCAGGAAGCTTATGATAAGGCTACGGATTTTAAGGAAGTTTTTGAGAGGGCGTGTAGCGATAGTTTGGAAAAGATTAAATTGATGCCTGGGAAGCCGTTGAAGGTTATGCTTTTCCCGAAGGCGAAGGATGTTGAAGATGCATTTAGGATTGTGGGACGACCAGCTGCTTTCGAATATAAGTATGATGGGTTTCGGGTTATGGTAAATAAAGCTAAGAGTGGGGATGTTAAGATTTTTACTAGGGCTTTAGAGAATGTAACTAAGCAATTTCCTGAATTGTCTAAATATGCCGAATCGCATGTTTTGGGTGATAATTTTATTTTAGATTGTGAGGCTGTTGGGTTTGATTCGGCTACGGGAGAGTATACAGATTTTCAGGCCATTAGTCAAAGGATCCGACGGAAGCATGGAATCGGCGAGATGATGAAAAGTCTCCCAGTTGAGTTGGTCGTTTTTGATGTTGTATTTTTGGATGGAGATAACTTGATTGATGCTCCGTTTGAGAAGAGGCGAAAGATTTTGGAAAGGATTGTAAGAACTGAGGAAAAGAAAATTGTTTTGGCTAAGCAGATTGTGACTGGAAATAGTGGTGAGGTTGAGAGGTTTTATGATGAGGCATTGGACGATAATCAGGAAGGCTTGATGGGGCGAAGATTGGATTCTCCGTATAAACCTGGGGCGCGAATTGGTTATGCTGTTAAGTTGAAGCCTGAGGATAATGACTTTGATTTGGTGATTACGGGGGCTGAGTGGGGAACTGGGAAGAGGGCTGGATGGCTGACTAGTTTTGATGTTGCTTGTAGCGGAGAAGATGGCGAGCTACTCGGGATTGGTAAAGTTTCTACTGGGTTAAAAGAATTAAAAGATGAAGGTTTGTCTTTTGAGGAGATGACGAATATGCTGGAGAAGGTTGTCTTGAAGGCGGAAGGAAGACATGTTGAGGTTAAGCCTGAAATTGTTGTTTCGGTGCAGTTTCAAAATGTGCAAAAGAGTCCGACTAATTCCTCTGGGTTTGCTTTGAGATTCCCTAGAATTTTAAGAGTTAGACCTGACCGTGGGATTATGGATATTGCGACTATTGATGAGATTGAGGCGGAAGTTGAAAAGAATTAATCGTCGCATAAATCAAAGCCTTTATAAAGGAAAATGATTTATAGTATTTGATGGCAGTGGCAAAAGTTGTTTCTAGAGAAGATACCAAATTAAAGGTACAAAACATTGTTGCGACTACTTCGCTTGAGAAAGAAGTTAGTCTGACTAAGCTTGCTCGGACGCAACCTAATACTGAATATAATCCAGATACATTTCCTGGGCTGGTTTTGAGAGTTAAGGAGCCAAAGAGTGCGGTTTTGGTTTTTAGTAGTGGAAATTTGGTTTGTACTGGGACCAAATCGGTTTCGCAGGTTCGAGATGTTGTTTCACAGGTGATTAAACAGTTGAAGAAAATTGGCGTGAATGTTACCATTACCCCAAAGATTACGGTACAAAATATTGTTGCAAGTGGTGCTATTGATTTGGATTTGAATTTGAATACTTTATCTTTAGAACTAGAAAATACTGAATATGAGCCTGAGCAGTTTCCTGGACTTGTCTACAAATTAGATAATCCTACAGCTACTTTTTTGTTGTTTAGTAATGGAAAGCTGGTTTGTACTGGAACGAAAAACAAGGCGCAATTGGATGATTCGATGGTTCAGTTGAATAAAAATGTTCGAGCTGCACTGAAGAGAATTAAGGATTTAGCGAAAAAGAAGGAAGAAGACGAGAACGAGTTTTAGTTGTTTTTGATTACAATAATTGTTATAAAGTCTAGGGTGGTTTCTTTTTTATGGATATTGACGAATATGCAGCGGGGGTTTCTCAATTGCTATATGGACGAATAGATATTTTCCCGAATGAAATAGTTCATGGGAAAACTAAATTAAAATGTACAAATGGGTGGTTTACTGGAATATTTGGATATTGCAGTGTTGGGAAGTTAAAAAATTTCGTTGGAGAAATGACGCTTTCCTTTTATCATGAATTAGAACAAGACTTTAGGAAAACCCGAAAGCATGATAGGCCGACTACAAAGGAAGATATTATTAAGGGGAATAAACTTCTTTATATGATCCTGCAAGATTGCTCTTTGCAAAAACTTAAAAGGGGAAGTTTATAGGGATTATTATGGTAGTTAAGAAAGGCAATAAGATTAAAGTTGAATATCGTGGAAGTTTCGAATCTGGCGAGGTTTTTGACGCGAGTGAGAGACATGGGCAGGCTTTAGAATTTGAGGCTGGGGCTGGGATGGTTGTTCCCGGTTTTGATGCGGCTGTTATTGGGATGGAAGTTGGCGAGGAAAAGACTTTTACTTTGCAACCTGAGGAGGCTTATGGAATGCCTGATGAGAGGGGTATACAGAAAGTTCCTAAGGAAAGTTTTCCACCTGAAGCGAAAGAAGGAATGATGATTGGGATTCCGCTTCCTAATGGGCAGCAACTTCCGGCTATTATTACAAAGATTGATGAGAAAGAAGTTACTATTGATATGAACCATCCTATGGCTGGGAAAGTTTTAGTTTTTTGGATTAAAGTTGTGGAGATTTTGTAAATGGATTCTGTTCCTATAGAGATAATTCGATTAGGACTTGGCTTTGAGGATTATTCTGAGATGGCTAGAAATGTTGGTCGAGTTTTGAATATGCGAGATAAATGGAAAGGGATTTTTGATCGGGCAAATTCGGAATTGCCTGAATGGGTTAGTGCTATTGGAATTAGATTGCCGATAGCAATGGGTTATGACAGAGATTTTTTTGAGGAAGCTGGATTAGACTATGCCAAAGGAACTCCGGTTCATGGATGTCTCAGTGCTGCTACTGCTGATTATTTAGTTAGGCATATTGATAAATTAAAATCTGATTTTGATTAAATCTTTAAAGTCTTTGTTTGTATTTTGTCTATGGTGAATTTTCGAGAGTTTGTGACTTCGTCTGGATTGAGGGTTTTTGGTGGGAAGGATTCTGCTAATAATGATAAGCTGGTTTTGGAGGCGAAGTCTAGTGATGTTTTGCTTCATACTGCGGAACCCGGGAGTCCGTTTGTGAATGTTGGGGCGGAAGCGAGTAAGGTTGACATCAAGGAAGCTGCGGTTTTTTGTGCGAAATATTCTCAGGATTGGCGGGACGGGAAGAAGGATGTTGTTGTGAATGTTTTTCGACGGTGTGATATGACGAAGGACAAGAGGATGAAGGAAGGGACTTGGGGAGTTAAGAAGGAGGAGAGGGTGCGGGTTCGGAAGGGGGATATACTTAAATATGAAGAAGAACTGGGAAAGTTAAAAAATGATGGATAGGAAAAAGATTTTGATTGGAGTTGGTATTTTGATTTTAGTTGTTGGTTTTTGGTATTTTTATGAGTCTAGTAAGATTTATTATTATCCTGCCCCAATTGCCTCTTGTGAAAAAGATGCTGATTGCGTTGTTGACAATATTGACATTAGTGGTTGCGAGTGTGAAATGCGAGCTATCAATTTAGATCACGCTGATTATTTATCTAGAAACAGAGCCAAGACCTTGTTTAGGTGCAATGATTTATCTTGTGAGCAACAAGTTGGTGTTTGTATTGATAATATATGTGAGATTTTGGAGGATGAACGTGAGTGTATGGTAGATAGCGACTGCACTTTTGTGAATTTGGGGGATTGTAAATGTGATTTTATTCCTGTCAATAAAAAATATGTTTCATACTTTTTAAGCAGAATCAAGGATTGGGATAATTGCGAACTCTTTTGCGAGGTTCCTCTTGATGTGAAATGTTTTGAAAATCAATGCTCTTTGGAGTGGTAGAAAGGTTTATATCTATTTTCTTTTATTTCATTTTATGAAACCAGTTAGACAATTGCAGATGGGAAAAGCGGGCTTGAGTTCCGCTTTTGTTGAACAGGTTCGGAGTGTTTTTGAGAGTGAAGGAATGGTTAAGATTTCTATTTTGAGGTCGGCTTGTCGTGATAAGAGTGAAGCTATGAAGATTGGGGAGACTTTGGTTGAGGCTTTGGGGACGAAGTTTGGGTTTAAGTTGGTTGGATATGTTTTAACGGTGATTAAGTTTCGGAAGGACCAGAGGTAGATTTATTCTAATTTGCTAAAACTTTTTGGTGTAAAATATCCGGAAGAGCCATGTTTGTTTGTGAGAGCGAATATATCTTTTCCTACTATTGATTCTACTCGAAATAAATGTCCTGTTTTTTTGCATTCCATTTCTTCTAAAAAAGGAATGTAATTTTGATAGCCTGTCCCGATTGGGTTTTGACCAATGTTTAATCCTATGGAATAATCTTTAAATTTTACAACCCCATCTACCGCATTTCCTTTATTGCTTAAAAATTTTCTTTCTAAAATTTTTGCACTAACTATTATTCCGTGTTCTATTGTTAACTGGTTTTCCAAAATGTGATTTGTGAAAGTTTCCATGTTGAATTCTTCGTGGCCTAGGTTATAGTAGAGTTTCATTAGAATTAATATTTATTTGAGTTTTTATAATTTCGTAGTGATAACAAGTTTTAAAAATATTGGGGACTGAAGGGGGTTATGATAAAGCAGATAATTATGAATATGTATGGGACGATGTTGCCGGTTAGCGGGGAGGCTGTTTTGAGGAAGGGATTGGAAGGGTTTTTGTATAAACATAGAGAGAAGAAGGTTGTTGTTGTTTCAAGGTTGCCCAAGAAGAAGACTTTGGAGGATTTAGAGAAGGTTGGGTTGTTGAATGATGCTCGGGTTATTGGGAGTGAAAATATGAAGAAATTTTTTACTAGCGCTATGATTCCGGGGAAATATTTGGGTACGATGGATGATATGGCTAAATATGTTGGAGAGTGTGTTTCTTCGGATGGCAATCGGAAGCCTGAGATGTATACTATGGTTCCTGATTTTAGGGGTCTTGCTTATAATTCTGGGATTGCTTTGAAGGATAGTGTTTTAATTAGTGATAATTGGTTTGATATTGATGATGGGATGAGCGAGAGGGTTGGTCGGGTTTTTGAGGTGCCGAGATTTGAGAGTGCAGAGAGCGATTCGTTTTCTTTTGATAAGGTTGAGTTTTATTCTGCGAAGGCTATTGGCTCGGGAGTTCTTAGAGAAATGGGATTTATCTATGGGGTGAAATTGAAATGAAAAAATATTCGTTTAAGGGTGGGGAGATACTGGAGGATTTAGTTAGTGGCGTTAGACATGGAATTGGTAGTGCTGGATGTGGGCTTTCTTTTTTGGGAATGGAATATATTAATCAGAATTTTTTAGATGGGGCGATGCCGAGCTCTCTTCCTGGAGATACTTTGATTTTATCTAAAGAATTTGCTTCTTGGGCTGTCTCTTATGGGTGTGCTATTGGAAGTTTGGTTAATGGTGCAATGTGTGTTTATGATTTCGCTTCGGTTCCTCTCAAGTTGGTTAGTGGGAAATATTTCAAAGGGGTCTAGAGAGAAGAAGTGAGATAGAATTTTGGGGAAGAGGTTAGGGCGAAATAAAAAAGTTTGAGATTAGAAGTGAGGGAATGGAGTGACTGGTGATGTTTATTGGAATTCTGTTAGAAAGATTCAAAATGGGGAAACTTCTTAATTTTTGTCATTACTTCTAAATTACAACAAAGGCAAATACTTTTAAAGGAATAATTATTTTCTTTTCTATAATATACGACCGCACATATACAGAATACAATTGACTACTCATCTACTGATGTTGACGCTCTAGAAATTGTGCAGAAAGTAGGTTCACCTATTTCGTTTGTTTGGAATACCTTTTGGTGTTTGGAACGAGTGGAATAAGTTCATTGAGGCGGAAAGCTTCGATATATGTGGACTTTTGATTTTGATTATAGTTAGAACTTTGATTTTAATTTTTTTAGAAAAAGGAGGACGGGAAAGGTAGGGGAAAGAGATGTTTATTTATTTTAACTATTAATTTATTGGGAGGAAAATTATGTTTAAAAAACACGATGGTTGGGAAGACAGGCGAGATAAAGTGAAGTCTTTGATTAACAAAAAAAATCTGATATATCTGCCGGTTGCATTTATTGTTATCCTGGTTTTGGCTGCGGTGTGGAGTGGAGCCTATACCGTTAAACAGGGGTTTAGGGGCGTTGAAACTCGGTTTGAAAAATACAACATTACTACATCCCCTGGGCTGAAGTTTAAGATTCCGTTTGTTGATGATGTCTTTCTTGTAAATGTTGAAAAGATTTATCAGGAACCTTTTGGGTTTCAGGCTTCCAGAGAAAAAGGGGATAGTTCGCCTACTGTCATCTCGGAAGAAGGCGGAACGGACGATGTCTCTCTTATGCTGACCGGCGACCTGAATGTAGTGGTTGTCCCATGGGTGGTCCAATACAAGATTGCAGATCCGAAAGCATATCTTTTCAACATTGAAAATCCGATAGAAATGCTCAGAGACAATGCTGAGGCAGTGATGAGAGCCATTGTCGGCGACAGGAGCATTGATGAGGTCTTAAAAGAAAGGGAGGCAGTCGCGAACGAAGCCAAGCCTCTTCTTCAGATTATTCTTGATGAGGCAAACACAGGTTTATCTGTTGTTGCCATTGAGATGAAGAAAACCGATGTTCCTGGGCCTGTACAGGAATCCTTTAATGCTGTCAACAAAGCTGATCAGAGAAAACAGCAAAGGATTTTTGAGGCAAAGAAAGAGTATAACGATGTCGTCCCGAAAGCAAAGGGGCAAGCTCAGGCTATTATTAGAGAAGCGGAAGGGGAAGCCATCGCGGAAATCAATAGGGCTACTGGTGAAACTGCGGAGTTCTCCTTCGTGTATGAAAAATACAAGGGGGCGAAAGACATCACAAAAAAACGGCTCTATTATGAAGCGGTTCTCGCCTTGATCAACAATTCTGGTGGGCTCAGTATTGTTGATGATGACCTTAATGGTATCCTTCCGATGCTTAATCTGAACAAAAAAAATAACAATTAGGAGGTCTTATGAAAAATATTGCCTATATTTGCATCGCATTCATTTTTATCGTTATATATTCTTTGGTTTACACAGTATCTGAAGTGGAGCAGGTTGTTCTCGTGAAATTTGGGAAAGTCATCGGGACTGAGAAGGCTCCTGGCCTACATTTCAAGATGCCCATAATCACCACGGCCGAGTCGTTTACGGATCGGATCCTGGACTGGGATGGAGAAAAAGGACAGATGCCCACTTTGGATAAAAAATACATCTATGTCGACACATTCGCCAGATGGAGAATTGCTGACCTTGAAAAGTATTATACTACTGTGGGCAATCGGGATGCTGCGCTCCGCAGACTGGACAACGTTATTGAGGCTGCCACTAGGAATGTTATTCAGCAAAACACTCTTGCGGACGTGGTCAGAAGTACTAACAGGGAGCTTAGTGAAGCTGGGGAATTTAGTAAAGTCACAATTGGCCGAGGCGGGATTATTGAAAAGATTTTTGCATCTGCCAAGGTTAAAGCTTCTGAATTTGGGATTGAACTCATTAAATTCAATATAAAACGGGTAAACTATATTGAAAGTGTAAGATCGGACGTCTATAATCGGATGTCTGCGGAGAGAATGAGCAAGGCTGCGGAGACAATATCTGAAGGCGAATCTGAATACGCGAAAATCATGGGCGATAAGGAAAAGGAACTGAACCGCATCCAATCCACTGCAGAAATGGAGGCCCAAAAAATCAGAGGCGCTGCGAAAGCTACGGCGACCAAGATTTACGCTGATGTATATAGCGTAGACCCTGAGTTTTATAACTTCCTTCAGCAAATGACAGTGTATCGTTCCTCCGCGAATGAAGATACTCAGCTTTATCTGAGCACCAAAGGTCCTCTTTGGAATGCCGTCAAAGGGCTATAATAATTACAACTTAATTTTCGGGATATGAGTGTGTTTGCTTTGCTTGTATCCCGAAAGGAGGAATTATGATTGCAAGACTAAGCCTTATTATTCCGCTTATTATATTTTTAGCATGGTGGATTTGCGGATTTAAGGCGTGGAGACGCATAGTGCGGAAAACAAGTAATTTTACACTTTTGGATTCTTTGTTCGGGATCGTCATAGGTCTTGCCGGCCCGCTTCTTCTTTTGTTTCTTGTGAAGGATGCCTCGGAGGTTGTGATTGAGGAAAAGCTGGAGGATCAAAAAGAAAGTGGGAAGGAGGAGGGAAGCGATCATGGATTTACACTTATTGAACTGCTGATTGTTATAGCAATTATCGGTATCTTGATTATTACGATTCCGGAATTTGTGAAGAAGTATTCAAAAAGGCAGGATAACCAACAGCAAATCGAGGCTGTTATAACCGACCAACTGTAAAAATTGAATGATTGTGTGGTCCTCTTTTTGGAATGCTTCGGCGTTTTAGATTGAGGACCATTTTTCTTTTTACACATATGGTTACCAATGGTTACAAACTGTAACATTATTTGAGAGGAATACAAAAACTTATAAAGGAAAATTATCAGTTTATTCTAGGTTAATGAGCTTATGCTTATCTATCTTCGAAAGAAGAGCCCGCTATGCGAGATGATAGACGATAGAAATTAAACCTTAGAGAAATATGGCAAGAACAATATTCGCGCAGAATCCGGAGAAGTATATTCCAGCTTTGGCTGAGGCTTTGAAGAAGATGCCTGAGTTTGAAGTTCCTGAATGGGCTTTGTATGCTAAGACTGGTGTTTCGCGAGAGAGGCCGCCTGCAAGTGAAGATTTTTGGTTTATTCGAAGTGCAAGTATTTTGAGACAGTTGTATATTCGAGGAGTTGTTGGTGTTGGAAAGCTTCGAACTAGATATGGTTCAAGGAAGGACAGGGGAGGAAAGCCTGATAAGTTTTTCAAATCTGGAGGAAAGATTATTCGTGTTATTTTACAACAGGCTGAAGCAGCTGGTTTAGTTGAGAAGGTTTTGAGAATGCAGCATGGAAGACGACTTACTGACAAGGGACGAGAACTTTTGGATTCTATTGACGGCGCTTATGAGAATGTAATAAATGGGAACGATTGGGTTGTAAGGAATGCTCCTTTGAATGGACAGAAAGATGAAGATGAGCAAGAAGATGAAATTGTTGCACAAGAAGATGAAGATGTGGAGGAAAGTGAATAATGGCAAGTAGAAAGGCTGTTGCTGCTAGTAGTAAGAAGAGACATTTGGATAGAGTTAAGAAGCAAACAAAGTGGGCCCCATTTTGGGCAGTTATTAAAAAATTCGGGAAGGGGAAGAAGGTTCACCCGTCGAGTATTACTCATGTGAAGAGAAGTTGGAGAAGGCAGCATTTGAAAGTTAAACCAAGAAAAATGAGGAAAGCGAATTTAGGATAATGGCGGAAGAGAAAAAACAAGAAATGGAAAATAAGAGACAAGACGTTAAAGATACTACTGAGAATAGGGAAACTGTGGTTGATAGTGAAAAGAAGAAAGAGAAGAAGATGTCTAAGTCGGCTATTGAGAAGGCTGAGAAAAAGGCAAAGCAGATTGAAGGTAAAGTTGAACTTGAGAGGGAATATATTGTTCCTTTGAGAAAAGGATTTTTGAATGTTCCACAATATCGAAGGGCGAAAAAGGCTGTTCGTGTTTTGAAAGAATTTGTTGTGAGGCATATGAATATTAGGGATGGAGACAGGAGAAAGGTTAAGGTTAATATTCATTTGAATAATGAGCTTTGGTTTAGAGGAATTAAGAATCCGCTTCATAAAATTAAGATTAAGGCGAAGAAGATTGATGGGATTGTTTATGTTGAGCTCGCTGACCCTGCAGATTATGTTAAGTTTAAGATTGCTCGAGAGGAAAAGGCAAAGGCTGCTAGTGAAGTTGGAAAGAAAGCTGTTAAGCCTGCTAAGAAAGAAAAGATTGATGCTGATAAAGATAAAGATGGCGTTGTTGATGTTGTTGAAGAGAAGGAAGATGTCAAGGCTGAGGCTGAGGCTGATGCTAAGTTTGCTAAGGGGAAAGTTAAGGCTGGGAAACATACTGCTGAAGGAAAGCACACGCAACAGGTTGCTAGTGAGAAAGGATTGAAGTAAGGTTTTTAATATAGGATTTAGGTTTTATTTTATGAAAAGATGTTCTTGGTGTGGGGAAGATGAACTATATCTTAAATACCATGATTACGAATGGGGTGTACCAGTTTTTGATGATTTAAAGTTGTTTGAGTTTTTGATTTTGGAAGGGGCACAGGCTGGACTTAGTTGGATTACAATTTTAAGGAAGAGGGATGCTTATCGTAGGGCTTTTGATGAGTTTGATTTTGAAAAGGTGGCTTTGTATTCGGACGAAGATGTTGAAAGGTTGATGGGAGACGAAGGGATTGTGAGGAATCGATTGAAGATTTTGTCGGCTATTTCTAATGCTCGGGCGTTTATTTTGGTTAGGAATGAGTTTGGAAGTTTTTCTAAATATTTATGGAATTTTGTTGATGGGAAAGTTGTTGTTGGGAGTGGTTTGACTAGGAGTGATTTGAGTGATGAGATTAGTAAGGATTTGAAAAGACGAGGTTTTAGTTTTGTGGGGTCAACTATTGTTTATGCTTTTTTGCAGGCGGTTGGAGTTGTTTGGGGACATGAGAGCGATTGCTCGTTTAGGAAGATTTAAAGGGAAAGTTTTAGTTTTAGTTTTATGAAAGATATTAAGGAATTGTTAAATTTTGGTTTAATTAATTTTGATAAGCCTGCGGGACCGACTTCGTATTCTGTTTCGGAGTTTGTTCAGCGGCAGTTGAAGTTGAAGAAGACTTCGCATATGGGGACGCTTGATCCTAAGGTGACTGGGGTTTTGCCTGTGACACTTGGGAGGGCTTGTAAGTTGGCTGGATATTTTATCAAACATGATAAGACTTATGTTGGGATTTTGGAGACGCATAAGGAATGTAAGTTGGAGGATTTGCAGAAGTTGATTGATGATAATTTCGTTGGGAAGATTTTGCAGACGCCGCCACATCGGAGTGCTGTGAAGAGGGAAGAAAGGGAGCGAGTAGTTTATTCTTGGAAGTTGATTGAGGCGAGTGATGATAATAGGAGTTTTTTATTTGAGGCGAAAGTTGAGGGCGGGACTTATATTCGAAAGCTTTGTTCGGATTTGGGTGAGATGATTGGAGGTGGGCACATGGGGGAGCTCAGAAGAACTGAGGCTGGAATATTTGATGAGAAGAATATTGTAAAATTGGATGAGCTTGAAGGGGCTATTACTAAGTGGAAAGGTGGGGATGATTCAGAATTAAGGAATATGATTGTTCCGGCTGAGATTGCGATTCGAAAGGTTTTGCCATATGTTGATGTTGATAAGTCTGCCTTGAAGTCGCTTCATATTGGGAGGCCTCTTTTCACAAACAACGTAATTGTTCGTGATGGTGGTTTGGTGGTTTGGTGGTTTGGTGGTTTGGCGGGGAAAGAGTTGAAGGAAGGGGATTTTTTTTCGGCCTTTTGTGAAGATGAATTTGTTGGGGTTTACCGAAAAAGTGGAGAAGAAATTGTTTTTGGACGAAGTGAATTTGTATGTGATTAAGCTTTTGTATATATACATTTGAGAATATATTTATTTTTAAGCAGGAGTTTCATCTAGTTTTTATGGAAGAGGATAGTGAAGTTGGAAAGATGGCGATGGGGAAGGCGATTAATCAGGATGAGTTTTTGATTGATGCGAAAGAATTTTTTGAAGTTAATAGAAAAGAGATTATTAGGGGGATGAGTGGGGAGAATAAAGTTGTTCGTGTTAATTTTGATGAATTCTCGGCACATTCTCCAGAACTGGCGGGGAATTTAATTGACCGACCAGAGGAAACGGTCCAGTTACTTGAAGTTGCTCTGGAGGAACTTGAGTGGGCGCCTAATGATGCACGAGTTCGATTCATGAGTATTTCTAAAGGACAGGAAATGTATATTCGGTATATTCGTTCGAAACATTTGGGGAAGATGATTGGGATTGAGGGGATTGTTCGGCAGGCTAGTGAAGTTAGGCCTTTGGTTACTAATGCTAAATTTGAATGTCCGAGTTGTGGTTCGATTATTTCGGTTTTGCAGATTGATAAGAAGTTCAAGGAACCTAGTCGATGCTCATGTGGACGGCGTGGCGGATTTAAGGAAATTGCGAAGGACATGGTTGACGCGCAGGTTTTAACTATTGAGGAAGCGAGTGATAATTTGCATGGGGGGGAGCAACCTAAACGTATGACGATTTTTTTAAAAGAGGACTTGGTTGACCCGAATATGGAGATGAGGACCACACCTGGGAGTAGGGTTAAGATTATTGGGATTTTGAAAGAGATTGCTATTTCGACTGGGAGTGGGGCGATGCTTACAAGGTTTGATTTGGCGATTGAATCTAACAATATTATTCCGATGGAAGAAAGTTTTGAAGATATTGATATTAACGAGGAAGACGAGAGGGCGATTCGAGAACTGGCTGCTAATCCGAATTTGATGGAGAAGATGATTGATTCGATTGCACCTTCGATTTGGGGGCATAGGAATGTAAAGAAGGCCTTGGCATTTCAGTTATTTGGTGGAGTGAAGAAGACTAGGAGTGATGGGACGAAGATGAGAGGGGATATTCACGTTTTGCTTGTGGGGGACCCTGGTGTTGCGAAGTCTGTTATGCTTGGGTTTATTGCTGGTGTTGCGCCTAAGGCTCGATATGTTTCTGGAAAGTCTTCTACTGGAGCTGGTTTGACTGCGACTGTTGTTAAAGATGACATCCTGAAAGGGTGGGGCTTAGAAGCTGGTGCGATGGTTCTTGCGAATAAGGGTATTGTTTGTATTGATGAATTCGATAAGATGGATGAAGAGGACCGGTCAACGATGCATGAAGCGATGGAACAACAGACCGTTACTATTTCTAAGGCGACTGTTCAGGCTACGCTTCGGAGTCAGACTTCCGTTTTGGCTGCAGCGAATCCCAAATTTGGAAGGTTTGATCCTTTGCAATCGATTCCTAAACAGGTTAATTTAGTGCCTAGTCTTCTTTCTCGTTTTGATGCAATTTTTATTATGAGGGATATTCCTGGACGGGATAGTGATGAAGCTATTGCGACGCATGTTTTGCTCGAACATAAGCAGGAGGCAAAACACGATGTAATTGATAATGCTTTATTAAAAAAATATATTTCGTATGCTAAACAGAAATATAAACCGGTTTTGGGCGACGGGGCTATTGCGGCAATGAAGGAATTTTATGTGGGATTGCGTAATATGCCACAAATTGGGGATGGCCCTAGTAAGCCGATTCCAATTGGGGCTAGGCAACTTGAGGCGATAGTGCGTCTAGCTGAAGCGCATGCTCGGATGAGACTCGGTGATAAGGTTGAAGTTGCTGATGCAATTGCTGCGATTAATTTGGTGAAGAGTTATTTGATGCAGGTTGGTTATGATAAGGACACGAAAACTTTTGATATTGATAGGATTAGCGGGACTGGAGCGAGTGAGAGAAATAAGATTGGACTTGTTCGGGATACGATTGAGGAGCTGGAGAAAAGGTTAGGGAAGTTGGTTCCGATGGAAGAGGTGAGTAAGGCTTTGGCTGGGAAAGTTAGTGAAGTTGATGTTGATGAGGCGGTTGGGAAATTATTGAAGAGTGGAGATTTATTTAGACCAAAAAGGGGGTTTATACAAAGAATGTAACAATGGCGAAAACAATGAATAATGCAACTATAATTGTCTTGATTGAAAAAAAAAGGGATAAAATAAAGGATAAAGTAGAGTCTATATGCTCAGACATAGAATATATCTCTAATAAATTTAAAAAATTAAAAAATAGCGATGAGAAAGATTTCTATAATCTTGATTTAATTGATTCTAATATACTCAAATTCGAAAGTTTCAGAAAAGAAATCACATCTTTATGGGGAAAACATTTAAAGGAAAAGATCAAAGATAGCTCTATGTTTACAATGGATGTTCCGATAAAAGCTAATAAATTAGAAAAATTCGCGAAGCCTGCTTCGTCAAATATTGTGAAAGACAAAACTGACTTGGTATTAAGCATAGTAGAAAAATTAGAAGAAACATTTGGAAAATTAATTCCTTTGAAAAGTGTGAACAAGGCTTTAGAAGATAGAATGACTACAAGAGAAATCAATGAAACGATTGAAAAATTGTTGAAGAATGGAGATATCTTTCGGCCTAAAAAAGGATTCCTTTTGAGAATGTAAATATTCATTTATTGCATCCTCAACTCTATCTCAATAATACTTATAAAGTGGGATTGCCCTTTCGGTTTATGATTGAGAATACTGGCGAGATTAGAAAAAGAAATGTTGCGTTTAAGCTTAGAATTGGGGATGTTTTGAAGGGGGTTCCTATGATGAGTGAAGGAAAGTTTATGTTTTTGGAACTTGGGGACAGAAAGGTTGTTCGGGTTAATATGATTGCTAATTGTGTGGATAAGTTTGTGCAAGAGGGCGAGAAAAGTTTTGCCTCTTTGACTGTTGACGATGCTTCGGGTCAATTGAAGTTGAAGGTTTTTGGCGAGGATATTGAAAGAGTTAAGCATATTATGCAGGGAGATACTTTACAGATTGTTGGGAATATGCGAGAATGGAACGGCGAGATTTATATGATTCCAGAAGTTGTAAAAAAAATTGATGCTCGGTGGCTCTTGGTTCGGAAGCTTGAGATTGCGAATGCACGAAAAGATATACCGATTGAGGCTAGTGGCGGAGTAAATGGATTGAAGAATAAGATATTAGGGAAAATTAAAGAAAAGGAAAGTGAGGGCGGGATTGACAGAGATTCTTTGATTATGGATGTTGAGGCTGCCCCTGATGCTATTGCTAGTGAGGTTAAGAAGTTGCTTGAAGAGGGTTTGATTTATGAACCTAGGCCTGGAAGGTTGAGGTATTTGGGATGAAAACAGATAGAACTCTAAATATATATATATTGGAATTAGGCCACATCATCATGTAGGACATTATAGAGATTATCCTACTTTCTCTTCTTTTATTGATGGGAAAATCGCAGGAGCTGGAAAATTAGATGTCGGAAACCCTGATGATTATTGGCACAAAATTGCTATGGATATGGCTAAGTTGATTAAAGAAAAAAATTTGAGTGGCTATAAAATATTTAATAATGGGACTATTCCTACTCATGATCCTGATAGACCTGGCATTGTTAAGAAAACTTTAGATTCACGTGTTTTGGCTTTAGTAGAAATTATTGATTCAGAACTTAAAAGAAATTTATAATTCGTCTAAGTCAATTTCGTCGCCCATCATCTCGTTTTGTTTGGACTGCATTTGATATTTTTCTCTGGCTCTTTTTCTGTCGATTAAATCGTTTAGCGTTACTTTTGATAGGTCTTCTTTTTTTGATGCCTTGATTTCTTCGGGTTGTTCACCACGTCTAAGATTACGAGATTTTGGAGAATCCACTTCTTCAATATCTTCATATTCATTTGCTTTTCTGCCTGATCTTTTTGATGCCACCGCTGCTAGAATTGCCTTTTCTTGTTCTGTATTTTTTCTTAGGAAGTTTATTTGTTGTGGCCTGGCCTTTAGTAGTTTGATTCCGAATAGAGCTTCTAGTTTTAGGAATATTTCTTGGAAATCTTTTGGGATGATGCCTCTTTCTATATCTTGAATTATATTTGAAGTTGTGTCTACTTTTTTCGCGAGTTGACCGGTTGTCATTTTTGCCCTTCGTCTTGCTATATTGACTTCCCAGTAGTAGTTGTCTAAGATTTCTGGATGATTTTGTTTCGTTTTTGGCATTTTAAGTCTTGCGAGATTCCTTTGGGTTGTTAATTGGTCACTGCTTATTTCTGTCGAGTCGCGTCTTCCGGACATTCTGTCTAGACGTTCTCTTACTGAGTATGTTTTGTCAGCTTGTGTTAATTGAGAATAAGTTGGTTTTTTTATGATTGGAATTTTTTGATCCTCTGCACAATCTTCACATATATTTATCATTTCAGACATGTGAACCCCCGGATAAAGCGTTGTTTCTTCACCTGTTTTTTTACATATTTTGCATCGCATAGATATGATAGTAACTTTTAATTTTTAAAGAAATATGTGGTTCGGTATATAGGTTTAAATGAGGTAGCTAGACTTTATTGAGAGCTTTTAGAACTGGAGTTGCGTTTTCTAATTCATAAATTACTTGATTATTGTTGACTATTACAGCTGGGAGTTGTTCGATTTTGTATTCTTCTATTAGGTATTCTACAGTTGTTAGATTCTGATTGCCTGCGATTGGAAGAAGCAAGACATCGTAACTTTGGGTTCTAATGTCTAAGAGAATTTTTGACCAGACGTTTTGAGTCGCTTTTTTATTTGTGTCTTCTGTCCCGTACTCATAAACGTAAACTATTAAGTTGTAATTTTTGCATCTGTCTAGAGATTGCTTGTTTGATGTCCAGAGAAGAGCTCTTAATAGGTCATATTTTTTATGAAGAAGTTTCATTGTGTCAGTTATTTTTCCAGAATCTTCATAGAGCTCTAGAAGTTTTGCTTCTTCATAAATTCTATTTGCGACTTTGATGTTGTTTTCTTTTATCACTTCGCAATCTAGGTTTTGATTTTCTATTAAACGAGAAGTTGCTGTTGCATCGCTTAGGCTGATTTCGGATTGAAGGTAGAGGTTTGAGATTTTGTTTGAATTAGTGGCTTCTATTAACATCCCGAGAAAAAGGCCGGCTAAAAAAATTACAATTGTGATTACGAGTGCCTCCCAAAATACATGTTTTTTTGATTCTAGCATTTTATTTCGTTCCCCATTTATTGTAGCCTCTAAGATATTTATAGAATGACCATATCAGTAACGGAGGGTACATGAGGAGATAGAAGATTGAATATATAAATATGTCGCGAATTTTATGCCCTGTGAATCTGCCTTCTTCTTTTGAGTAGACGAGTCCTACTACTGTGTAGATTAATCCTAGGGCGAAGAGAAGCATTCCGAAGAAAAATAAGATACTTGGATTTAGAGTTAATTCTTTCGCTGTGATTAGCGGGACATCTGCTATAATAGAATATTTTGTGACTAAGTATTTCATTATGAGGTATTGAGAGAAACGGTAAGAAAGGAAGAAGAGACCGGTGATTCCGAGGAACCATGAAAATATAAAGAAAGGCATTATGAAGAGACCGAGCATTCCAGTATTTAAAAATTGTTTCCTGTATTTTGCTACCGTTTGCAACCCGCCAACATTCCAACGAATTCTTTGTTTAAACCACGCTTTAACTTTTGATGGAGGATGGGTGTAGGCAATTGCCGGGATTGCCATTTGGACTTTCCATCCTTTTGCTACGAAGTGCCATGTTATCTCGATGTCTTCGGTTAGATTTTTTTCGTCGAAGCCATTTACTTCATCAAATGCTGTTTTTCTGTAAATACTAAGAGGACCATTTGTGACATAGATTGATTCTAGGAAGCCTAGGAGTTTTCTTGTGAAGGCGATGATTTTGTATTCTATGGCTTGGGATTCTGTTAAGAAATTTTTTTTGCCGGTTATAAGAACTCGAGAGGTTACTGCTCCGACTTTTGCATCGTTGAAGAAGCCAACCATTTTTGATATTGCAGTTTTTTGCGGAATCGAGTCATCATCGCTGAAACCAATTAATTCTGTTTTTACAAATTTGCTTCCATAATTCTTTGCGCCTGCTGCGTTACCTGTGTTTTTTGGAGTCTTGACATAAAGCACTTGTTTGTATCTCTTTGTGAATTTTTTTATTATTGATGCCGAATTGTCGGTTGAGCAGTCATCTACTACTATTATTTTTTTTAGTCCTGGGTAGTCTGAGTCTAATTGTGCTTGGATTGTTTTCCTAATATTTTCTTCTGCATTGAAACAAGGAATTATTATTGAAAGTGACCTTTCTTTGTCGGGTTCTATTACTTCCATTATTTCGGATTTGTTTTGTGCATAGACCAAGATATAAATCATTAGAAAATAAAATGAGATGAATGTGTAAGTCAGATAAAGGACTGTTAGTGGATCCATCAGGCAACCTCTGTTTGAGGCTTTTGGTTCTTTTTTTCTGCTGGAGCGACATTGAAGTATTCATAAAATTCTTCAGAGAGTGAGAGGACTAGAGTGTGGCCCTCTTGTTTTGCTTGGACTAATCCTAAATCTCGAAATTTTTTAATGTGGTCGTAGGATTTATTCCCTCGAATTTTGATTACTACGGATTGCTTGATTGGTTGTTTGTAGGCAATGATTGCTAGGGTTTCTTGTTCGGCCTTTGTAAATTCAGTATTTCCCGTTGCTAGTTTGTTGATTAAATAATGATATTTTTCTGCAATATCCATTTTGTAGGATTCGCCTCTTCTGATTATTCTGAGTGTTCCATGAGAGTATTTTTTTTCTAGATTGTAGAGAAGGGATTTTAGCATGATTGGATTTACGTTAGTTAACATGATTAGTTCTTGAAGAGTTAGAAATCTTCCTGCGACGAAAAGTGCGGCTTCGATTTTTTCTGTGCTTTCAGTCTCGTTGAACTCGAATTCGTTTTCCATTTGGGAAGCTGTGGATTCTGAAATCGCGGGCCTTTGGGTTTCTTCCATTATAATTTATAGATGGAATATATTTTAAAGGTTTGGTGACTGGCATATATATGGGTGGAAAAATTCTCCGCAGAACTATGCGAGATTGTTGTAAAATTTTTGGCCTAGTTATTTTAGGGTTAATCCTTAGTCTGTTTTTTAGTCGGTTAATTTTGCCCAGTCAGGTTGACGATGTTAGCCCTTTAATGAATTGCACCTACGAAGTTTTAGATTTGGGAGATGTTTATTTTGTTGTGCCGAAATTTGAGAATGTTTCTATTGTTGATGTTGATGGTTGGTGTGAAGAAATTTTAGCTAAGAATAAGAATCTTGCGATGCATGGGATTTATCATAGCTATGAGGAATTTGGGATTTATCGGGATGAGATTTATTTTGATGAAGGAGTTGAGATTTTTCAGGATTGTTTTGGGATTGCTCCTGTGAGATTTAAGCCTGGGCAATTGAAATGGACGGATGAGAATAATTGGGTTAAAGAGAAAATGGAAGTTGATTTATTTTGGAATCATATTTTTCATAAGGTTTATCACTGTGGGAATAGCGGGCTGTTTCCGAATTGGGTTATTAGGATTTTTTAGTTATGGATTTCAAATCTCAATAGTCCGGCGACTCCTCCGAGATTATCGAATTGGACACCTTCTGCTGTTTCATTGGTTACAATATATACTTCTGCAGAAGAAGCATTTGCCAATTTTTCCATTGCTTTGACTTTTTCTTTTGGAAGAGATTTTGAGATGATTAGTTTGTCGACTGCTCCTCGCATTAGTCTATCTTCTACTTCGGCGATTCCGTATGCCACCTTTTCTGGCTCTTTAGCTAGTTTTTCGAAGAAGAGATCTAAGATTTGCCGTTGCTTTGTTATCTCTTGTTCGGCTAATAAATCTGAGGAAGCCTCTACTAGCTCGTGAAGTCCGTGCATTCCCGTTCCTCCGATATCCTTTACCCCGATTACTTTTTCTTTTAGTTGAGTAACCAATTGGCCTTGTACTAGAAATTCATCTTTTGTAGGGATTGGACCTCCGACTATTATTCCTTTGAGTTTTTTGTTATCCCAGAAGTGAGTTTTCATATTTTCGGCTATTCTTTTGAAAAATTCTTTTGCTAGAGACTCTCTTATTCTTGAAAACCTTGCCGAGGACTGCCCTCCGCATTTTGTTTTGCCAGGGATTCCTGAGGTCATATGCTGTAAGAGTTTTATGTGTTTCCCATCGAGCATTCCAATTGAAGCTTCGTTTCTTTCTATTATTACGAGTCCGTAGCATTCATCAGTTTCTAGCATTTCTTTTAATGGATCTAATACAAAAGTTTGGTCACATCTGTAAATTTTTATTTTAAGTTTCTTTGGAGGTTCTATTGCCCAAACTTCAAGGGACTCTCTTCCATCGGCAAGTGTGACGTTTCCTGCGTAAACTGCTAAACCGTTTTCAGGTGTCCTTTCAATTTCTTTTAGTTTTCTTATTGCCCTATCTAGAGATGCAATTACGTTTTTTCTTGTTCCTGTAGATTTGATGTTTGTCGCTGTTCCCTTCTCGTCTTCTAGTTGTTTTGTTGTTTGTGTTAGCGTTGCGCCTGATGGGACTAAGACTGTGATTAGTTCGGTGTGGCGACCACGATAGCCTTCTAGTTCTTCTATTATTGTTTCAAGTTCGTATTTTTGTGCTTCGTTCATGGTGGCGTAGCCACAGCAGTTAGCTTTTAGCTGTTAGCTGTTAGTAATGGCTTGTTTGGCCTTGTTAATTTATTTATCATGTTAATATTAGGGGAAAATGGTTTATAGTATTTTGTGTCAGATTGAGTGGCAAGCTTTTAGATCTTTTTCAAATGGAGATAATTCCCTTGGGATACTAATACCTTCTAGCGGATCTTTTAGAGATATACCTTTTTCTTTTTTTGTTTTCCAAACTTTGCTATTGAAATCTATTATAGAATCTATTAAAGATAAATTTGATTTGGTTTTTTTTGCGCTCGGCCATTCTGATTTTAATAGATTTATACCTTTTATTCCAGCAATTGTCGTTGTAGATTGTGGTATGATTGGATAAAGCAAAAGCAATAGTCTTTCTAACAAGAAGTGGAGAGTGTATTTCGCTGACGAGGATTCTTCTTTTGTGAAGTTGTTTTGTTGATTATATGCTCTGTTTTTTATTAGTTCTATATAATTTGAGGCAAAGGTGTCCCATAGGAATTTTCTTAAAGATAAGGATGGCGTGTTAAAGTCGTATATTTCGTATGCTTTGTCTGTTTCTTCTGTTATGTTTTCTATATAATCTATGAAAAGTTTATCTAGATTTGTTAAGGCTGGTTCTTCTTTTGGTTTTTCAAATAACATTACGAACTTGGATATATTTAGTAATTTATTTATTGTTTTCTTCTCTCCCTTGATTCTTTCTCTTGAACATGATAGGTCGCCTTTTGATATGTCCCCTTCTGTTGCCGCCCAGAGTCTTAGTGCCTCTGCGCCTTCGTCTTCTAGAACATCTTGCGGATCAATTACATTTCCGAGGGACTTTGACATTTTTTTACCTTTGTCATCCAATATATGCTGATGAATCCATGCATCTTTGAAGGGGGCTTTGTTTGTTTCTAGAAATCCTCTAAGAACTGTATAATACAACCAGGTTCTAACAATTTCTTTTCCTTGAGGTCTTAGGGTTGCTGGATATGATTTTTGGAAGAAACTGTCGTCGGACTTGTATTTTAGCATTACCAGTTCTGAAATCGAAGAATCAAACCATGTGTCAAGGACTCTTTCTTCTCCTATCCATTTTACACCCGGGAAATCTTTCACTTTTCCCATGGTCTTTTTTGTTTTGATATTTAGAACCTCGGAGTTTTCTGGTGGCGATTCTTTAAAAGGTTCTACATAGGTCATCGATGGTGCAATGGCTACCATTTCGCCTGAGTACCACAATGGAACTGATGTTGCGTAATATCTCCTTCTTGAGATTGGCCAATCAATTGAAATTTTGTCTATCCAATCATCTAAGATTTTTTTTGATTCATTTGGATAGAAGGTTATTTGATTTGAGACTTCTTTTATTTTGTCTTTGAAATCTAATTGCTTTAGGTAGAATTCTGGCATTTCTATAAATTCCATTTCTACTTTTGACCTTTCAGATATTGGAGTTCTGTGTGTTATTTTTTCTTGTTTTTCTAGCAATCCTTTTTCTTTTACCAGCTCAATTATTTTTCCCCTTGCTTCTTTTACTTTTAATCCTTCTAAAATTCCTGCATTAGCATTCATCTTGCCATCTTTATTGATTGCAATTTTTGGCGTTAGATTCATTTCCCTAAAGAATTGGATGTCGGTCACGTCTCCCATTGAACACATCATTACAACTCCTGTTCCTTTGTCTATTTTTGCGAAAGGATGAGACTTAATTGGAATTTCGTTTTCAAAGATTGGCGAAATAGCAGTTTTCCCTTCTAGATGTTTGTATCTTTCATCTTCTGGGTTAAAGATTACCATCCCACAAGTTGCGATTAGTTCTGGCCTTGTTGTTCCTATTAATATTTCTTCTTTTGTTTCTTTGACTTTCCATTTTATGTAATTGAAAGTTGAAGGAATTTCCTCGTAGTCGATTTCGGAGTCGGCGATTGTTGTTTGGAGTTTTGGGTCCCAGTTGTTTATTCTTGTGTCTTCATAGATTAATCCTTTTTTGTAAAGTTCCGTGAAAGTGGTTTGGGTTAGTCTTCTGTATTCTGGAGAATCTGTGTGGTATAGGGCTCCGATTTCTCCTCCCATTTTATAGGATGTAAATGAGATTCCTAATCTTGCGAATGAGTCTATTGAGCCCGCGGAAGATTCTTCTAGGATTTTTTTACAGAATTCTACGAACTTTTCTCTTCCTACTTCGAAAGGTGAGACTTTGAATTTTTTCTCTGCTGCCATTTCTATCGGGAGCCCATTTCTGTCTAGCCCTAGCGGGAAGATTACTTCGAATCCTTTGAGTCGCTTGTATCTGGCGAAGAAGTCCATATAACAATAGGTTGTTGCGTGTCCCATATGGATTGGTGTGTTTACATATGGCGGCGGCGTGTCAATTGAATAGATTTTCTTTTTGGTTTTTGGGTTAAAAGTGAAAAGTTCTGCAGCCTTCCAGTTCGATGTAATTTCTTTTTCTATTTCAATGTTCCAGTTTTTGATTTGGGATAATTCTAGCATGATAATTGAGATTTTGAATGTTTTTAAGATTGTTGATTTTGAACTGGAAAGTTTTATATAGTTTTGATTTGCCACTATGGAATGACTGTTGAATTCATTGGGGGGTCGGATAAGATTGTTTCGCTTAGAGAAAAGTTGACAAGAATTGCGGAATGGAACGATAATATTTTACTCATTGGAGAAAGCGGAGTAGGTAAAGAAGTTGCCGCTAATTATATTTTGCAGAATGGGGAACGAAAAGATTCTCCTTATTTGCCTTTTAATTGCGGTGCAGTATCTAGAGCGTTGTTAGAAGATACATTATTTGGACATGAGAAAGGTGCTTTCACTGGAGCTTACGATAAGAAGGAGGGGTTGTTAGAAGTTGTTAATGGAGGAACTTTGTTTTTAGACGAAATAGGAGAAATGATAAAAAAAGAAGGCGGAGCTGACTTGTTGCGGGTTATCGAATATGGGGATTTTATGAGGGTTGGAGGAAATAAGTTGTTACATTCGGATGTTAGAATCATTGCTGCTGACTCCAATTTGGAAGATATTTCTTCAGAGCTTTTTTATAGATTTCCTGATGTTGTTGTAGTGCCTTCTTTGAGAGATAGAGCTGAGGACATCCCTCTTTTGACTGATTATTTTTTGAAGGAATTAAATAAAAAAACTGGACGGGACTTATCAATACCTAATAAGATAATTGATGAGTTTGTTAAATATTCTTGGCCAGGAAATGTTAGGCAATTAAAAAATACCGTTAATAGATTTTGTAAACATGGCGAGATTGAATATCATGAACGCGTTCATAACAAGGGGCGTGTGGAAGCGGACGCGAGCAATGATATATTATATGCAAAAGCAAAAGAAAAAGGAATTGATTTTGTAATGGAGGATGTGGAGAAAAGCCTTATTTTTGAGGCTATGCGGGAAGGCAAAGGGAAAAGAATTTCTGCTGCTAATCTTTTGAAAACCTCATACAGATCTTTTCGGTATACGCACGATAAATATTTTTCTGATAAATAATATAAAGTCTTTGTGCGTGTTAAGTTTATGGAAAAGAAATTTAGAATTTTAGCAGCTGGGGATTTACATGGGAGTTTGGATATTGCAAGGAAATTGTCAGCTAAAGGGAAAAAGGGTAAAGTTGATTTGGTTGTTTTGGCTGGAGATATTTATGGGTATAACGGCGAGGGTGAGGGAATTTTAGATTGTTTTGGAAAGGCGGGACAGAAAATTATTTTTGTTCCTGGTAATTTGGATTTTGATGAGGATTTGGAAGGGCTAGAAAAGATTGGGAAAAATATTCATAATTATTATGTGACTTATGGCGATGTTGGGATTTTGGGAATTGGAAGCGGGAATTGGAAATTGAGACTGAAGGAAAAGGACTTGGAGGATGTGAGGGGGAATTTTTCTAGGATGAAGCATAAGAAACGGATTCTGGTTTCGCATTTGCACGCGGCTGGGACTTTGGCGGAGTTGTCTGGCGTGCCTGGGGACGAGGTTTTAAGGAAGGCCGTTGAGGAATTTGCACCGGATTTGTTAATTTCGGCACACATTCATGAGGGAGAGGGGATATTGGATTGGATTGGTGGGACGCGGGTTATTCAGGTTGGGAAAAGTGGGACGATTATTGAGATATAGGGGTGGAATTTTAACCGCGGACTTCACGAATTGGCATGGACTTTTTATCTTATGGAATTAAAAATAGAAGTCTATCTCTAATTTTTCTTCTTTTGGAAGTTTTGGATTATTAGGAGTATACATAACATATGCTTTAATTGGAAGTTTATGCTCGATTGCTTTATCTAATCTATGGTGTCCATTATACACTCTAAGTGGCTTAATAGTAGGATAAACCTCTAGAATGCTATCAAAAATGAAATTAGGAGTTACCCAGATTGGTGGTACCTCGTCCCATTTGCCTTGCTGGATTAGGTCTTCTAAGTAATTATATGATTCGGTTCTTCGATTTATTTTTCTTTCTCTTGGAGAAATTAGCAATCGTGCCCATTTTGGCTTAAGGGTTATTAGTACCATATAAAGTGTGTGCCCGGCATGTCTTTTAAATTTAATTATTAATATAGAAAAATTTGGAGATATAATTAGTTATAACCATTTCTTTCTTCGGAAATAGAGGAACATGCCGCCTACTGTTATAAGCATGAATGCCCACATGCCGAAATAACCGAAGTGCCATTTGAGCTCTGGGAGATATTCAAAATTGGTTCCATAGATTCCTGTTATAAAAGTTAGAGGGATGAATATTGTTGCAATCATTGTTAGAACTTTCATTACTTCGTTCATTTTATTGCTCACACTTGAGAGATACAATTCTAACATTCCTGCAAGAAGTTCTCTGTTTATTTCTATTGTATCGATTACTTGGATTATATGATCGTAGAGGCCTCGAAGATATGGAATGGTTGTTTTTTTGATTAATGAAGATTGCGATCCCTCTAGTTTATTCACGGCTTCGCGCATTGGCCAGATAGATTTTCTTAAAAATAGAACCTGTTTTTTTATTTCGTAAATGTTTTTTAGCGCATCTGGCTTTGGATTAGAGATTAGATCCTCTTCAAATTCTTCTATCTTTTCTCCTATTTTTTCTAGAATCATGAAATAATAATCTGTGACCATATCTAATATCGCATAGGCAAGATAATCTGGACTCATTTTTCTTATTCTTCCATTGCCTTTTCTTATCCGCTCTCTTAGCGGGTCAAAGATGTCCCCTGGTCTTTCTTGAAATGAGATAACAAAGTTTTTTCCTAAGATTATGCTTACTTGCTCTGAGAAAATTTTGCAATTTTTTTCATTAAAGGTTATCATTTTCATTATAATGAAGATATGGTCTTCGAAGATTTCTACCTTTGGTCTTTGGCTTGTATTTAAGATGTCTTCTAGGGTGAGCGGATGTATCCCGTAATGTTTCCCTATTTTTTCTATAATATCTATTTCGTGGAGCCCATCAACATTAAGCCACGTTACGCCTGAAGTGTTTTTTAATTTGAAACATTCTTCAACATTTTTTAATTCTTTTTCTTCGAATGTTTTTTCGTTGTAACTTAATACGGAGATTCTAGATTTTTCGATTTTCTTTTTACCGACGAAGATTAAAGAACCTGGAGGTTTTCCTATTTGACTTGAGGCTTTGCTATTTAATTTTGACATAATTTACATACGAGGATGGATTATATAAATGTTGTTTGTGACAGCACACTGGGGAAATATTCTTATAGTGAAATAATTTGTGCTTGTTATGACTAGGGATGCTACTCTTATTATTACCGAGAAACCGGCGGCGACTAATGAGATGGTTACGAATAAAATACAAGCAACTGATGGGTGAGAATGGCGGACTATAGAATAAAACATGTAAATTAGCGAACTATTTTGGGTCCGTATGATTCTAATTTGTCTTTGTTTGAAATATATCTTTCAACCAATTCTCTTAATCCCTCTAGGGAATGGATGTCTTTTATTCCTGAAAATAATATATTGTCTGTTGCTGGTTTTATATTTGAAAATTCCATTGGTGATATCTCTTTGTCTATTTTGTCTACTAGTCCTTGCATTTCTGTCTTGGCATCTTGTGGTGTTTTGCATGGCATGTAGTGTTGGATGAAGGTGTCGCATAGATAGAGCCCTGGAAAAAAATGCATACCTCCGAAGCCATCAGAACTGGATCCGTATGGACTTCTTACGTCTGTTCTGAATCCTATATTGTGCCTGCTTATATTTTTTGCGTGAGCTAGTTCAACAAGAACTCCCTCGTCTTGAGGCTCATCTAAATTTGCTAAAATAACATGTGATTGTGGGACAAATATTCCCATATCTAAATAATATATTATTTTTTCTACTGCTGATGGAACTTCGGATTCTGGTAGTTTGTCCATTAGAGCTTTGTTTAAATTTCCAAACTCAAATCCATCTCTTTGTGGAAAATTTGTTTTATACCCTTTCTCTTCTAGCCCTGCAACTAGCGCTTGATTAAAATAAGTTGACCTTCCGTTGAATAATGCAGCTGCCGGGTATATTGTTATATCTGATTTTTTCATTGTTGTTTGATTTTGTTTTTGTGTTTATAATTATTTATGTTGTTTAGGCGTAATATTCTTATAGTGAAATAATTTGTGCTTGTTATGACTAGAGATGCTACTCTTATTATTACCGAGAAACCGGCGGCTGCGGCAAAAATTGCGGCTGCTCTTAGTGGGGCAACTGATGAGAAGATTACAAATAAGGATAAGGTTTCTTATTATGAATTTTATAAGGGAAGTCGTAGATATATTGTTGGTTGCGCGGTTGGGCATTTGTTTGGGGTGCAGCAAATTGCAGCGCGCGGACCATTTCCTAATTTTGAAATTGAATGGCAGCCAGCCGGAAACAAGAAGGGTGGGGATTTTACTCGAAAATATTTGAGTACTTTGAAAAAGCTTTCCAAGGAGGCGGATGAATTTATTGTTGCTACGGACTTTGATGTTGAGGGTGAAGTTATTGGATGGAATGTTGTGCGATTTGTTTGTGGGCAAAAGGATGCAAAGAGAATGAAGTTTTCCTTACTTACAAAAGATGCGTTGGAGAAAAGTTTTGAGAATTTGCTTCCGACGCTAAATTGGGGCGCTGCCATTAGTGGAGAGACTCGGCATTATTTGGATTGGTTTTATGGGATTAATTTGTCGCGAGGATTGATGAAGGCTTTAAGTTCTACTGGGACTTTTAGAATTTTGTCGATTGGTCGGGTTCAGGGTCCGGCTTTAAAGATTGTCGTGGATCGGGAACGAGAGATTGAGGCATTTATCCCTGAGGCATTCTGGAATGTGTTTTTGCAGGTGAAAGATATTAAGGGGCAGAAGTTGGAAGTTAAATTCCCTAGTGATATTTTTAAGGAATCGGAGTTGTTGAAGTTTAAGCATTTGCAGGGGAAGAAGGGCGAGGCCGTTACTACGATTAGTGAACAGGAAGTTGCGGCTCCGATTCCGTTTGATTTGACTACACTGCAGACTGAGGCTTACAAATATTGCGGGACGACTCCTACTCAGACTTTGAAAAGTGCGCAGAGTTTGTATTTATCTGGTGCGATTTCTTATCCTAGAACGTCAAGCCAGAAGTATGATGAGTCAATTGGATATGCGGATATTTTGAAGAAGCTGAAAAAACATACCTCTAAAGTTGATTGCGCTGTTAATAGTAAACCAACTGAAGGAACTAAAGTTGACCCTGCGCATCCTGCTATTTATCCTACTGGTGAGAAAGTTAAGATTGCTGAAGGAGATAAGAAGATTTATGATTTGATTGTGAAGAGGTTTATTTCGTGTTTTTGCGAGGCTGCTATTTTGGATCGGAAGAAGGTTGCGGTTAAGGTTGGTGGCTTGGGATTTAGTGCGAATGGAACGCATATTAAGAAGAAGGGATGGATGGATGTTTATCCGCACGGTGTGAAAGAAGTTAAAGTCCCTACAATAGATGGTGCGGTTGATATTTTGGAGATTAGGACTGAAGAGAAAGAGACTAAGCCTCCGAGACGATATAGCGCCGCTAGTCTTGTTAAGGAATTGGAGAAAAGGAATTTGGGGACTAAGGCTACTCGGGCAAATATTATTGAAACGCTTTATTCTCGTGGGTATGTTAGAGAGAAATCGATTGAGGTGACTGAGCTTGGGATGAGAATGTGCGACACGCTTGAGAAGTATGCTCCAGTTATTTTGGATGAGAAGATGACGGCTGATATGACTGTTGAACTTGATAAGATTGAGGAAGCTAAAGGGGGATTTGTTGAGATGGAAAAAAAAGTTTTGGAAGAATCGAAGAAGGTAGTTTTGGGGATAGCAAAGGATATGACGAAGAATATGGAGGCGATGGGGAAATGCTTGTCGGATGCCAACGCTGTTGTTTGGGAACAAGAGAAGGAGGCAAATACAATGGACAAATGCCGAGTTTGTGGGAAAGGTAATTTGAGAATTATGTATGGGAAAAAGTTTGGAAGGTATTTTGTTTCGTGTGATGCTTATCCTACTTGTAAGACGATTTATAGTTTGCCGCCTAAGGGTCAGATGAAGCCTGCTCGAGTTTCTAAGAAAGATGCTGAGGAGTTGAATGTAGCGGAAGGGAGTTTGGATTTTTGTAAAGATTGCGGGTTTCCGATGGTTGTTAGTTTTCAGAAGGGGAAGAGTCCTTGGAAGTTTTGTTTTAATATGGAGTGTGCTTCAAATGAGGAGGCTAAGAGGAAGAAGGAAGAGTTTAAGGCGAAGATGGCGAGTGGGGTTGCTGGAGAGAAGATTGCGGATAAGGTTAGGGGAGAGAAGTTTGTGAAAGAGAAGGCTAAGATAGAGAAAGGAAAGAAGGCTGGGAAGAAGAAAATTAAGAAGAAATAATCTTGTAAAAATTATTCTTTATGCGTGCCCCAATAAGTAAGAACTTCGTTTCTTACTGAATTTGGATTTTTTGAAGATAAATATTCCCACTCTATCTCTGAAAGTCTTTCGTCTGATTCTCTACAAAACTCTAGAGTTTCTTCAATATCTAATTTATGTCCCATATTTTTATTTGTGAATTACTGTATTTAACTTTTTATATGGTTTAGAATAATCCTTTCTTCTTTATTCCTTGATTGATAATCTCGAATGCCAATTCTTTCTCTGGGCTTGGGTGTTTTTTAAGCAAGTGCTCTTCTATTGTTGTAATTTTTTAGTTTGATAAGGCATCTTCTTAAAGTGACGGAGGACGGGAAATGAGAGACGGGAATACTGGTTTGGTTAAGATGCATGGGAAAAGGAAACAGTTAGGAAGAAGTAGAGTATAATAATTTTTATAAAGTATTTTATTTGCTGAGCATCATGTCACTAGAGAGAGCTTATATTAATTGTGAAAGGTGTTACGCTCTTGGAAAAACTATTATGGATAATAGGTTTTGGAAATCACCCTTTTCAACAAAGGACCCCAAATCCCTCTTATACCCGAGTGATCAAGTTTATACTGCGAGAAATAATACTATGATAGCGATTGAGGAGCGCCATGCTACTGGTTTATTAATAGAATGCCTTGAATGCGATCATTTATCCCCTTCTATCTGCAATGAAATTAAAAAAATGCTTGAATTCTCAAAATAACCCTTTTTTTCTTATCCCTTGATTGATTATCTCAAAAGTCAATTCCTTTACTGGCAAAGATCTATGCTTTTGTAATATTATTGTTCTTTTGCCGTTATAGTTTTTTAATTCTATTAGACACTTGGACCAATATTTTAGAAGATCGCCTCCGACCATTGAAACGCTGCGCTCTTGCGCAGAGAAATTAGAATTTGGAGATTCGACTTTAGAGTTAAATTGGGCGTAAACTTGGTTCGTTATTATGACTGGGATGTTTTGCTTTCTTGCTATTTCGTTTAGAGTTCTAAGTTGATTTGCCAGATTTCTATTTATTTTTTGAATTTCTTCTTGGCTATTTTTGCCGATTGCTGTTCCTAATTCTAACCTGTAAAGCATTGCTATTGAGTCGATTATTATTAAAGAGATATCGCCTTTCTTAACATGAGTTAGCATTTGTTCGAAGGCCTTTTGTTGTTCTTGGAAAGAGGTTGGTTTTAAGAGGAAGATGTTTTGGAGATCATGTTCGATTTCTTCTGGAGTTCCTTGATGTATTTGCTTGAAGCGTTCTGATGAGAAGCCGCCTTCTGTGTCGATAAAGATTGTTTTGTTTTGTTTTTTGGCTTGAGAAGTTGCTAGGATTACTGCGAGGTTTGATTTGCCGGAACCGCCTGGGCCGTAGAGAGTTGTGATGATGTCGGTTTCGTAGCCGCCGTGGAGGAATTGGTTTAGGATGTAGGAGCCGGCGGAGATTTTTTGTTGCATTTGCATAGAAATAAAATTAGGATTAAAAGAATTTGTGTGGTTAAGATTTGTGATGCTTCTTAATTGATTTGAAGTTATGGAAAAATATTTATACACTCTTCATTTAAAATTATATGAATAAAAAATGTTTTGTTTATCTTGGCATTGGAATTATTCTGGGAATTTTATTTTCTACCTTAAGCGCATATCTAACTAGTTGTCGTTCCGGTGGGGTTTGGCATTTTTATTGTTATGGGCTTTTTCAATTGGGGCTGGGAATTATTATGTTTCTTTTGCCTCTCTCAATTGCTCTTTATTTATGTAAGAGAAATAATTAAAATTATTTTAACTTCTTGAATTCTTCAACTGTTGCGTCGATTTCTTTTTCTAGGGCTGCAATTGCGGCTTTTAGCAATTTCTTTGGATGTTCTGCCTCGATATGCAAAACTGGATTTGAAGTTTGATGCGCTTTCTTCCAAGCTGCTAGTTTTGCGCCTTCTTTGTTTAGGTAAACTCTTAAGACTTCGGCTACTGTTAGACTTGGGATTTCTATGTCTAGTTCTGTCTTTTCGTCTTTTAGTATTTTGATTTCCATAGATATAGGGACTTATTTTGGTTTTTAAAATTAACTGTTGGCCTGGATTGATGAGGTTCCGTCTTTTTTGACTCTTACTACGTGATCCACAAAGCTTTCTATTTTTTCTTCGTGCGAGACCAGTATCATTTGTTCGGCTTTTAGTTGTTCGAAGATGTCTCGCATTTTGTCGATTTGCTCGGTTGCGAATCCGTCAGTTGGCTCGTCTAGGATTATGATGTCTTTGGTTTTGATTTGAGAGAGAATTGAGTTTAAGACTTGGTTTAGGGCGAGTCGATAAGCTAAAGCGGTCGCGGTTCTTTCGCCGCCTGAAAGAAATTCGTAATCTATTTCATAATCTTGGTTTGTAATTATCGGAGTAAAATCTTCGTCTAATCTTACCGAAAGAGCATCGGAGACTAAGACTCCAAACCATTCTGAGAAAATGCTTGAAAATTCTGTTCGCAGTTTTGCCATGACGTTTTTTTCTGTTAGGTTTATCATTTCTATGAATTTCTCTTGAATCCAGTCTTGAAGGCTTCGTAAATAGTTTACTTGCTCTCGGATTTTTTCTTTTATGATAATTTCCTCCAATAGCTCTTGTAATCTTATTTTAAGAATTTCTAGCTCCCTTGTTTTTGTTGCTATTGTGATTTCTTTTATTCTGAATACATCATTAATTCCTTGGAACTCTTGTTTTGCTTGATCAAAAGATTCTTGTAGCTTTGAGAAGGTTTCTATTTTTTGGAGAAGTTGTTGCAATTGATATTCCAGCCTGATGATTTCGTTAGATGTTCTGTCTAAGACAAACGCGTCAGATTTGATTTTTATTTGTATTTCTCTTTGATGCTCGAACTTTATTTTTTCTTGCTGAAGATCTGCCTTGTCAGTTTCATATCCTTTAATCAATCTTTTTTCTGATTCTATCTCTCTAATTAATATTTCTCTTTGTTGGATTTTTTGTTCTAACTCCCTGTCAATATCTTCGATATCATATTGTGTTTGTTTTTCTATTCTACATTTATGATCAGCTCCTACTTTTTGCAAACATGTTGGGCAATTTTCTAGTGACATGATTTTGTTTTTTAGTTCTAAAGGGCGTTCTTTTCTAGAATTAAGTACGGAGATTTGGGAAGTTATGTTTATGAAGTTCGAATTTTTTTCTTCTAAAATTTTTTTGTGTTTTTCTAAAAGTCCTGAAACAGAATTTAATCTCTCTTGAGAGAAACGGGACTCTTCGTGGACTTGTTTTTGCATTAAAATTATTTCTTTTTTCATTCGTGACTCTAGGTCTTTTTTGCCTTGCAATAAAACTTGGGATTTTTCTGACTCTGATTTTAACCTCCTTCTTTCATCTAAAAGCTTTTGAAGAGAAGTTAATTTGTCCTCGGCATTTTGTTTTACTAAGATTAGATTTTGATATTCTATATTTAGATTATTTGCCTCTCTTGTAAGTGTTATTTTTTTTTCGTTTTCTATGTTGAATTTCTCTTTTATCAAATTTAATTCCGATGCTAAAATTTCCTTAATTTTAACTTGCTCTTTTATTTTTTGAAAAAGAATTTGCGCATTTTCTTTTATCCGCTTGTACCTATCTATCCCAAAAATGTGTCTAAGAGTATCTAATCTTATTTCTGGTTTTTCCATTACGATTTCTTTCATTTCTTCCTGCGGTGTATACACAGTAAATTTGTATAAGAGGTTAGATTTTTTTATGAATTCTTTTGGGTATTGCAAGAGGTTGATTACTTTGTTTTTCATTTCTGAAGTTGAAAGTTCTTCTCTGACGTTGTTGATTGTTATGACGTTGCTATCTTGAGTTATTGAGCCTGACTTGGATTTTTTTATTGTTCTTTCTAAAGTTATTATTTCTCCGTCTATTTCGAATTCTAGACAAGCGTAGGCTTCGTCTTTTCCTTGTCTTAAAATGGAAGCACCCCTTTGTCCTGGCTGTAACCCAAAAAGTGCGAATTGCAGACCTAGAAGAATTGATGTTTTTCCTGATCCGATGTCGCCTGCTAGCAAGACAGAGCCTTTTGGAAATTGGATGAAAAGGTTTTCATAACTTCTTACATTCTCTAATCTTAAGGATTTGAATATCATGTTAATTTTCTGGGTTTGAACGGGTTATCGTTTCGTTTAATTCTAATATGTTCATTAGCTCAGTTAGAAGGCGGTCCTCGTAAATTGCGGATTTTTCTTCCTCATTTTTTTCCATAGAAAGTGCAGACATTAATTGAGGAAGATATTTATTGAAGTCGGTTGGATTTTGTTTTGAATATTCTCCTAGAATTTTGCTTTCGATTTTTTCTATGTTGTCTTCCGAGCTAGCCTCCATTTGAAATTCGGTTGATTGAATTTTTATTGAAGATATGCTTCGTAGCGATGTGAAAGCTTCTTTTTTTCTTATGAAATCCTCTATCTCTCCAAATTTTATGTCGCCTGTTTTTCCTCTAGTTAATGTTCCTTTTAATTTTAGCAACACTATTTTATCTCTCAATATTAATTTGTCTAGTTGTTCTATTATCTCCTGTGTCGCAGTTAGCCCATTTTTAATTTCGATTATAATCGTTAGGACTTCTTTTAATGGGATTTGAATATTTTGTGTTTTTGTGCTAGCTCCATTGATTTCTACAATTTGGAAACTTCCATATTGAAGATCAGAGAGTTCTTGAAAATTGTTTGGATATGTCGGTCCTGGGTATACATATTTTGCGTTTGCGATTTGTGTTTCGAATCTTTTATGGATGTGCCCCATGGCGTAGTAGTCTGCCAAAGGAAGAACTTCTTTTTTTATGGATTCTATTGGCAAGGTTCCGACTACGTCGTAGATTGTTGTGTGAATCATCAGAATTGTAAAAGAATGCATTGATTCGAAGTAAATTTTGCTTAAGTCTTCTACTTCCATTCCTGATTTTTTTCCTGGGTAGCCATAGATTGCAATTTGCTTATAGAATGTTGGCTTTAGTTTTATCTTCCCATTTTCTTGAAGTTCCCAGCTTTCTACGTTTTTGCAAAAGCCGGCTTTTTCTAGAACGTCTAGGAATGTTTTACCTGATGAAGAAAAGTCGTGGGAGCCTGCGATTAGGTATACCGGGATTTTTGCATCATGGAGTTTTTTAAATTCGGCAAAGGATTCTTTTAGGATTTCTATTGATGGGTAGGCTGAGTCGAAGAGATCCCCTGAGATTAGGACAAAGTCTAGATTTTGCTCTAGGATTATTTGGACTGCTTTTTGGAATGATTGGAAATTTATTGTTTGAAGTTCTTCTTGTCGCCAGCCTCCTAGGTGGCAATCGGCTAGGTGTGCGAATTTTGTCCTCCTTGTTTCCATGTAGGTTTGGGGAGGGTTTGGTTTTTAAGGATTTATGAGACGGCAATGCTTATTTTCGATTATTTATTATGACTTAAAAGTTACTACAAACAATAAATTTTTAAAACTGAATTAAATAATCTTAATATGGATTTTTTGTTATATGCTACGGAAAACCCTCGGAATTTAGGGAGTATTATTAGGACGAGTGTTGGGCTTGGTCTGACGAAGATTCATTTATATGATGAACATAGAATTTTGGAGAATCCTGAAGCAGCACAACAAACTGATGCTGTCTGTCGGAGAAATAGACGAAATTATTTGGATATTGTTTCGGTTCAGAACCCGATAGAGTTTATTGATTCTTATGAAAATAAATATGCTACACTGCTTTCTCCCAGAAGCAAACGGCTGGGAATTTCGGATAATAATTTTGAATTTGCTGAAGATGGGCTTGTTATTTTTGGTTGTGAAAGCTATGGATTGCCACGGGCTATTAGCAGAAGAGATGGGGTGGAAAAATTTGTGATTCCGACCGTCGATACTTTGGAATGTTTTGGGCTTGCGGAAGCTTATTCTATTATAGTATTTGAATGCTTAAGGCAGCATCGAAAACTTCCAGAATACAGAAAATAAAAAGTGGTTATTCGAACTCTAGGATTAGAAGCTCTTCCATGAAGATTTTTTTTCTGGCTACTATTTTGTATGACCATAATTTTTTTATTTTGTCTTGTGGTGTTAGAGAAGAAATCAGGAGAAAGATTTTTCCGTTTTTTCTTAAGTGTCGTTTTGCTTGTCTTAGAAATTTTAAAGATATTTCGTCGCCTCTTTTGCCTCCGGTTGTTGCTATTCTAGAATCTTTTGGCTCTCGCTTATCTTGTGGCAGATATGGAGCGTTGAAAATTATCAAATCGAAATAATCTGGAACTTTATCAAAAAGGTTCGATTGAATTACTTTGAAGGATTCTTTTTGGAGAACCTTTACTGCGTCTGGATTTATGTCTAATGCCAAAATATTTTCTGCTGCTAAAAATTCTGATGCTGTTTTTGAGAGAATGCCTGAGCCTACTCCTATTTCTAGGAATTTTAAATCTGAATTTTTCTTTGTTAGTTTTGGCAATTCTTTTCTTAGGAAATCTGCGAAGAGTAGCGAATCGTCTGAGGGTTGGTATATTTCCATTTAGGCTCCGAATATTTTGTCCCAGAAAATTCCGAGAGCTGCTGCGATGATTAGGATTACCACTCCGACTAAACCTAGAATTATGATTGTTTGTGTTGATAACTGGGTTGATTGTGCTGATTTTGCGCGGGAAGGATTTAGGGGTTTTGTTGCCTGGAGTGGTCTTGACCTTATCATTTGTGCCGCTGCTTGAACTTCTTGTGGAGTGTATCCTGAATTGATGAAACTTTGCTTTGCTTTTGACAGAGAGTCTCCTCTATCTAACGCGTTTTTTATTCCACCTGAAATTTCTTGAGCCCTAGAAGGAGGCACTATTGCAATTTTAATATGCCTCCATCTTCCATAAGGTGGCAGGTCTTATGAAGTTTGTAACCTAGCTCTTTTGTTAAGTTTACCATTGGTTCTGTTTTGTCGAATCCCCCATGGGATGGGATTACATGTTGTGGATTTACTATTTGCATAATATCTCGGAGATCTTCTCTCCCTGCATGCCCTGAAACATGAGCATCTCTAAAAATTCTTGGTTTTGCTTTTTTTAGCCGGCTTTCCATTTTTGCGAATTGCTCTTGATTTACTGGAGTTGGAATAATCGAAGATGAGAATACGATGTTGTCGTCTTTGTTAAGTTTGAACGGAAGCTGATGACGAGAAAGTCTTTCTAAAATTGAACCTGGCTCGCCTTGATGTCCCGTGCAAACGATTAGGTAGTCTTTTCTATTTTTCTCTGCATGCTTAAGAGTTTTTTCTACCTGTCTTCGGTATTTTGATATTCTGATATCATTTAAGAATGGGGCTATGTTGATATTTTTTGCTGCGGTTGAATATTTGTCCAGGCTTCTTCCCAAGAAGACCACTTCTCTGTTCAATTTTTTTCCAAATTCCACAATGGATTTTAGCCTTGCGATATGAGAAGAAAATGTTGTAACTATCATCCCTGCATTTCTGTTTTGGATTGTTAACAGGACTTCTTCTAACAAAACTCGTGCTACTTTTTCCGAAGGGGTTTTTCTTTCTGAGCCTGAATAAAGGGAATCTACTACGAATACTAAGACTCCTTCTTTTGATATTTCCCTAAGTCTTTTGTAATTTGGTTTTAGTCCGAAGACTGGCGTGTCGTCTAATTTGAAATCGTTTGCGTAAATGACTGCGCCTTTTGGAGTTTGTATTGCAATCATTAGGGACTGCGCGGTTGAATGTGTTATGTTGATGAAGTCGACTTGGTATTTTTGATTTTTGCCTTGAATGGAAAATGTCGTATTTGGTTTAATTGAATATCTTTTATTTTTTAGAGTTATTCCATTGTCAGCTAGAAGTGAATTTAGGACTTCCATTGTGAAAGGTGTACCGTAGATTGGAGCATTGTATTTGTCTGAGAGAAATGGAATTGCTCCTACATGGTCTAGATGCGCATGTGAGATAAATTGGGCTCGGATTTTGTGTTTGAATTTTTGGATTGCGGAATCATCTGGGATTGCTTTGATTGTACTTAGTCTTTTTTCTGTCATCATTTTGTCTCGCTCTTCCATCGAAACGATTGCTGGGAGAAAGAATCCTTCGTCGAAAATGAATGCATCATCTTCGAGTTCAACTACTACCATATTTTTTCCCACTTCTGAGAAGCCGCCTACTGTGTGTACCTTCACCATCTTTGTTTATTTAAGATGATGTTATTTTTAAAGGTTCGGGCTTTTGGAGTTGTTATTCGATAAGAATAGGTACGGGGGAATGTTATTAAATCGGATTTGACTTGGCTGGAGATGAAGGAGGTCGATAAGGGGATTAGGCTGTTGACACTTAGCACTTCGGTGAGGTGGTTTGGATGGGGGCTTGGAGATACTTTTATTCCGGTGTTTTTTCTTTTGTTTGCTGGGGGATTTTTTGAGACTGGACTTTTGGCTTCTATTTACTATATTACTTTCTTTTTGTTCATTCCCTTTGCTGGAATGTTTGCTGATAATTTTAAAGCTAAATACCTTATACTTTTTGGACTACTTATTTATGTTTTGATTGGACTAGGATATTTTTTGGCGGGAATGACTGGGATGATTGTTTTTCTTATTGTTGCCAGAGGTTTGAACGGGGTATCTTTTTCGCTTGATCAGATAGGACGAGAAAGTTATTTTATTAGACATACTTCTAAGAAAAAAGGTTCTTCCGTTTTTGGTTATTTTGATAAGATTACTGGACTTTGGTGGATTATCGGAGTTTTGATTGGGTTTATTCTGATTAAGTATGTTGAAATTCATTGGTTGCTGTTAATGGTTGTACCTACTTCTATTGTTTCTTTTTTGATTGTGTTGAGATTAAAGGAAAAGAGAATTAAGAAAAAGGTGAAATTTGAGAATCCTTATTTGAAAATGTTTAGGGAAGTTAAGGGCTTTAATTGGAGGCTGAAGAGGCTGGCGATAATTGTTTTCTTTTTTGATATGATGAGTACTGTTATTTATTATTTTGCTCCGGCTGTAACTTATTCTCGAGGGACGAGCTTGGTTGGTTCTGCGGTTTTGATTTTGGCATATTCTATCCCATCGCTATTTGGGGAAAGTTTGGGCAAATTTGCGGACAGGGTTAAATATAAAGGATATTATCTTTGCATTTGCTCTCTAATTTTGGTTTTGCTCGTACTTGCTTTTTCTCCGAATTATTATTTGCTTTTGGCTTCGATGTTCATTGCTGGTTTGAGTTTTGAGTTGAGTAATTTGACGCACATGGGAGTTATGGCACGGAATAGTGACTTTGGAAAAATTGGCGAGGTTGATGGTGCGCTTAGCAGTATTGGTGCGCTGGGTTCTATTTTGGGTCCGATTATATTTGGTCTTCTCTTGAGTATTTTTAGTCCGATGCATTCTTACTTCTTTGCGACTGGAGTTGTTGTCTGGATGTTTGCTATTATTTATCGGGGTCGGTAATGTTTTTAATGTTTGAATGTTTTTGTTTTTTATGAATAAATGTAAACTGATTTGGATAATTGTTGTGATTAAGATTTTGTTGATTGCTTTATTTTTTTGGTTTAGTTTGGAAATTGGTAGCTATGGGATTAGGGATGAGGATTGTGTTGCTGCTAGTTGTTGTCATGCCGTGGAATGTATAGGGATAGCTAATGCACCTGATTGTAGTGGGACTTTTTGTACTATGGAATGCAAAGATGGGGCGATGGATTGTGGAGCTGGGCATTGTGGAGTTGTTGATGGTAAGTGCGGGGTTGTTTGGGATGAATAAGTGGATTTTTGTTTTTGTTTTTGGGATGATTTTGGTGGGGCTTGTTAGTGGGGGAAAAGTTTCTGTTATTATTTTAGAAGATGATATTTTAGAAGCACGAGGATTTTCTGTTAATTCAGAGGATATAGAGATGGAGGTCACACATGAATTCTTTAGCGTTAAAGGATTTGCCGCCGAAGTCGATGATAAAGACTTAGGTAAGTTACAAAAAAAATTTGGAAATGTTGTTGTTGTTAGAGATAAAGAATTTAGTGTTACTTTAGATGTTAGTGTCTCGCAAATTGGAGGTAATGATAGTTGGGCGCTAAGAAGTAATGGTGCTAATATTACTGGGGCTGGTCAGACTGTTTGTATTATAGATACTGGTGTTAATTATACCCATGCCGCTTTTGGAGGATGTTATGGGAATAATAACGCATCTTCCGAATGTAAAGTTATTGGAGGTTATGATTTTGTCAATGGTGACACGTATCCGATGGATGACGAAGGGCATGGGACACATGTTGCTGGGATTGTTGCTTCTTCCGATTTGACTTATAGTGGGGTTGCTCCTAATGTTAAAATTATCGCCATGAAAGCTATGGATGATAATGGAAATGGGGATGGTGGAGATATTGCTGCCGCGATTGATTGGTGTGTCGCCAACTCTAGCAGGTTTAATATTTCTGTTATTAGTATGAGCCTTGGAGACAATTCTACTTATAACACTTATTGCAGTGGAAATTATTTTGAGAGTTTCATAGATGCTGCTGTTGCTAAAAATATTTCGGTTGTTGTTTCAGCTGGAAATTGTGATGGTGTTGGGCAGACAAATTGTACTATTGGCGTTGCCGTTCCTGCTTGTGTTAAAAATGCGACTCGGGTTGGGGCAGTTAATGATCTTGATGTAATTGATTTTATGAGAGGTGCTCTCTTCGAATTAATGGCTCCTGGTTCGAACATAATATCTAGTGTTATTGGTGGAGGTTTTGGATCTAAAAGTGGGACCTCCATGGCTGCCCCTCATGTGGCTGGATCCATCGCTTTAATTAGGCAATATTTGGTTAACAGCGAACAAACTAAAAGCGTTGCCGAAATCGATAGTATTTTGAATGCTAGTGGAATTCGACTTGATGATTCTGTCGGGAGTGGATATAATTTTACTAGAATTAATGTTTATGATGCTTTACTTTCCAGATGTTTCTCTTGTTTCGCCCTTGAATAACAATATCAATTTAAGTTTGAATCAGAGTTTTATTTGTAATGCTAGCGACTGGCAGCTTGCTAATGTAACTTTTAGGATTTGGAATTCTTCTGAAATTTATTATAATGGAACGCGAGATTTGAGCGGGACCACTAATGAGACGAATTTTAATTTAATTGATTTGCCCAAGGGAGAATATGTTTGGAATTGTTTTGTCGAGGATGTTTTGGGAAATTTTGGGAGTGCTGCGGACAATTTCAGTTTGACGATTGGAGAGATTGTTGTTGATTTGAATTCACCTGTTAATGAAAGTTATACTAATGTTAATGTGACTAATTTTAGTTGTGTTGCCAGAACTGATGTAGCTTATGAGTTGGCGAATATAAGTTTTAGAATTTGGAATTCTTCTGGGGACCTAATTAGAAATGAAAGTAGGAATATTTCTGGACTAGAAAATACTACGAATTTTAGTTATACGTTTTTGGAAGAAGATGATTATTTATGGGGATGCGTTGCGTTAAATAATAATTCAGATGTTGGAGATGGGGTGAATTTTTCTATTGAGTATGATGTAAGCTTGCCTGTGATTTCGGATTTGAGTGTTGATGCGTCGACGAGCTCGGCTGTGATTTCTTGGACTACTGATGAGGTTTCGAATTCTTCTGTTTGGATGAGTGGTGGGACTTGGTCTAATTCTAGTGAGTATGCAACGAATCATTCGATTTCTATTTCGGGCTTAAGTTCCTCTACTGGATATACCTATGTTGTTCGGTCTTGTGATAAGGCGACTAATTGTGTAAATAGTTCTGGGAGTTTTACGACTGATGCTCAATCTAGTTCTGGCGGTGGAGGCGGAGGTTCTTCTTCTGGTGTGAAAGTTATTGAAGTTAGGCCTGAGGAAATTTTTATGGGCAAGTCTTTTTTGATTGGAGTAAATGATAAGATTAGTTTTAATTTGCCGTCTGGAAGTCATAGCTTGACGGTTTCTAAAGTTGGAAAGGATTATGCGGAAATTGTTGTTATGAGTGAACCTTTGAATTTGAATTTGAGTGTTAGAGAAGAGGTGAAGTTGAATTTGAGTTCTAGTAATTATTATGATTTGGCTATTAGGTTAAATGGTATCTCAAATAGGAAAGCCAATGTTTCGGTGATGAGGATTTTTGAAATAATTGAAGTGCCTGAGGTTTTACAAAAGGAAAATGATACTTCGATAACTCCTATCTCTCCTGTTGTAAGAGACGATGAAATACAAGATTTTTATTTTTATAAATTATTATTTGTAGCCTTGGTTGTAATTTCTGGAGGAGTTATTCTCTGGGTTTTGAAGAGTAATGAGGAAGATAGGCTAGCTAGGAAAAATGCGAGGATTAGAGAAAGGGCTCGTAGGAAGATGAGGAAGGAAAAAGATGAGGAGCTTAAGAAGGAATTAAAAAGGTTGGGGCTTAAGATATAAGATGGCGAGCAAGATAAAGAAATTGAGGTTGCGGCCGTCGGCTCGGGATAGGCGAAGGTATTTTTTGGTTAGGGCTAGAAACGAGGATGTTGAGAAGGCGATTTTGAATTATGTTGGGATTTTGGGATTTGCTCGAAGCGCTTATATGAAAGTTAATTTAGATGCTGGAGATTTTAAGCTGGAGATTGGGAATGGGTATATTATTGGAAGTTGTTTGGTTGGGAGTTTAGATGAGGTTCGGGCTGGACTTGCTTTGGTTGGGATTAGGGTTGAGAGAGTTAGCGGGACGCTTCGTGGATTAAAAGAAAAAAAATAGGACACGGATTTTATGGATGTGTGGATTTTTCGAGAGGGAAAGACTTAAAAGTTGTGGGGTTTTTGTTTTAGCATGGATGATATACAGCACCAGCAGATGGGGTATGACCGGGCTGCGACTATGTTTGCGCCTGATGGACATATCTTGCAAGTTGAATACGCGGAGAAAACGATTAGGCTTGGCTCTGCTAGTGTCGGGATTGTCTGTAAGGATGCGGTTGTAATTGTTTCGGACCGACGGAAAAAAGACAGTTTGGTTGTTGAAGAAAGCGCTAATAAGATTAATGAGATTGATGACCATATCATTTGTGTTTCGGCAGGGATTTCTTCGGACGCTCGGGTTTTGATTGATAAGGCAAGGCTTATTGCTCAGCAACATCGGATGACTTATGATTCGGAACCTAGCACGGAATCGATTGTTCGGGATATTGCCGATGTTAAGCAACAGTTTACTCAGTATGGTGGGGCTCGACCTTTTGGCGTTTCTATGATGTTTGGTGGGATTAATGGAGAGCCTGTTTTGTATACGACTGATATTACTGGAAATTATTTGAGGTATAAGGCTAACGCGATTGGAGAAAATGATGAGAAGATTCGGAAGATTTTGAGGGAGAAGTATAGAAAGAACTTAACTGCGAAAGAAGGTTTGAAGTTGGCTTTGGAAGTTTTCAAAGAAGCGCAAGGGGATGATTTTGATATTGAGAGATTTGATGCTGGGATTTTGAGCAAGGGCGAGAAGGGTGTTGAGATTTTTAAGTTAAGCGGGAAGGGCTTGTTATAGTTGAGAGAAAAATTTAGCCACAGATTTCACGGATTTTTATTTTAAAATTTAGTATAATAATTTTTATAAACAATTTGCCTAGCCTAGTTTTATGAATAATGTTATTGTACCTAATGTTGTAATGCAGCAAGAATGGAAGAATGGAGTTCACACGAGATTCGCAATCAAAGATGCTTCTCACTTTAATTTTTCTATGAATGGTTTTAGAGAAAATACTTCTGGGTTTATGTATGAAGTTCAAGCTTCTTATCTTAATCCTGTTGTTGATGCTCTATTTACCAAGAAGGGTTTTGATAAAGATAATTTTTCTAGGCTTGCTGATTTGGGAACTCGATGTAATAAGATTCATCTTGAGAGGCAGAATATTCATTGTGAGGATATTATGGAAATGACTGTGAGTGAGGCTGAAAAATTGACTGCTAGCATTGATGTAAGTGAAGGGGAAGGACATCGATTATATGTAGGAGAAACACTAAATGTTTATTCTGAATTTTTGGATTGGAAAACTTCTCGTGCATGTACCATAGGTTTTTATGTTCCTGAAGACACTCGACTTGTTGTTGGACATTATTTATTTAATCATAAAGATGATCCTCTGGGAGAGATTAAAACTTCGGTTGCTTTGACCATTAGAACTGGATGGGGAGGGAAGGAGTCTAGATCCATTCGTTCTTTTGATGAACTTCATTCTCTTTTTAATGCTGAAAATCCTATTAAGTATATTGCTGAAGAAAGACGAAGGAGAGCTATAGAGATTAAGGAGAGGGGAGGACTATTGGAATAACTATTTAAAGGTTAGAGATTTATTTCTATTATGGTGAATACTACGGCACGGATTAAGAAAAGTGGGAAGGGTGTTAAGATTTTGAAGGTTAGCGGGGCAGCGCTTACACGCTGAGGAATTAGGGATTAGGGTGCTTCGCTTTTAGAGATTAGATTTTTATTTCACAAGAAATCATGGGCTTCGCCGCATGGTTTCTTGTGAAAACTTTGAAAGATTGTTATTATGATTTGGATTTTTTCCATAAATAATTGAAATATGATTTGTGTGAATCTGCGATATCTTTATTTTTGACTACTATGCAAACTGGAGTTTTTGTTGCGTGGATTGTCGCTACTGCGTCTCCTGCGATTTGAATCCAAGATGGCGTTTTAATTTCTTCTGGGAGATACTTGAGTTGCATTAGTTGAGTCTTGGCTCTTTTAGCTCCGGCTTCTCGGGCATTAGCATTATAGAGTACTTTGTTTAATACTCCTTTTTTTATTCTTCTTTTATTCCAATCGTGCAAGAAGTAGGCTTCATATTTTTCTGAGGATTCTTTTGGAATTCCTAGGGCGTAAATTGTTTCACCCCTTTTTGTGTTTAATAGGATATATTCGAAGAAGGTTTTCATTCCTCTGAGCCCTTCGTAAACTTCTGCTATGGGTTTTTCTTCTGTGTTGTTATATTTTAGATTAAGCTCTGGAAGTTTTTCTATGATTATTTTTTCTTCATTTTCTATGATCTTCCTTTTTTCTTTGAGGTATTCTATTATTCTTTCTGGTTGTGCTGCGTGAAATTTTTTTACTTTGTTTTTGATGATTGATGATACTAGTCCTTTTTTTATTAGACCATTTGTTATTGAGTAGATTTTAGATAGAGAGACTTCTGATTTTTTTGCAATTGGGGTGACGTTGCTTTCGCCTAGTTCTAGCAATGCTAAATATACTTTTGCTTCGCCGGGTGTTAGGCCGATATCTTCTAATATTTTTTGCATTTGTTTTGCTGGGTTTTGTTTTATTTAAATGTTCCCCTTTGGGGGGCGATTTTGTTTAAGTAAGGATTGGTTTTGATTTTATTATGAAGATATCAAATAAAGAATTAGCTCAAAAACAAGTAGAATCTATACTTAGTTCTAGAGAATTTTCCAAAAACCCTTGTCATTCAGAGATATGTAGAATTTTAGAAAAATATCGTAGTTCCAAGGATATTTTATATGCGGACAAAGGACAGATTGCTGTGATAGGAAACTATAATGGAACGATTCCTGGGACAGATTGGATTCTTGGAAGTTATAATATTTCAGTGAGAAATTCCACACTGGATGTAATAAGTAAGGGGGGAATGTTTACTAAAAGTTTAGACTACTACTTTATGGAAGAACATTGTCATGGAGGCAAGACTTTTCAAGATAGAGGGAAAAAACTAGAAAAAATTCTTTCAATGGCTCAAAGAGATACTAATATATTCGAACTAGAAGTTCAAAACGGTTTGGGGGAAAAACTTTCTCTTTATGTGCAAGATGAATCAGAAGTGAAAAAAAGAATAGATGAAGAGGCAGAAAAAGCTATCGAAAAAAACAGGCGATCTTGGTTATCCTATGAAAATCTTAATCCAGTTGTATTGCCTTCAAATGAACCAAATGGCAGCATAGAAACTAATTATCCTTATGATATACAATATAATACTATAGAAAATACAACTTATGTAGCCGTCACGAAAGTAATTGGTGCAGCATCCCATCAAAAAGGGTGCTTGGATAAAAAAAATGGGCATAAAGATTTTCTAATTAATCCTCAGTTTAATGTCTCTTATTATATGAAAAAATATCTTGATAAAAATGGAAGATTCAAAAAAATATGTGAAAATGAGAAAAGGTTTAAGCCTTCTGATAATTGCATGTTAACTTTATTTAAAGGTAAAAGTGAAAGTTCTTTTGGGATTAGTCCAGAATTCCGAGTCAGTAATTCTCGTATAATTTATTCTAATATGGAACTATTCTTTGGCAGAAACAATGGCATGAGCAAAGGTGACATAAACTTGAGTCTGCATGGTTTGAAAGAGTGGGAAAAATAGGTTTCTTATAATCTGTGGTGTTATCCTAATTATCTTATAAATCTCAAACTATTTCTAATCTATTATTACATATATATTTAAACCTGGGAGCTTTATTTCTATTATGGTGAATACTACGGCACGGATTAAGAAAAGTGGGAAGCATTATGAGATTCTTGTTGATTTGGATGAGGCGTTAAAGGTCGCTGAAGGTGAGGGAAATATTAACGTGGCTGTTTTGAATGACGCTGTTTTTCATAATTTGAAGAGTGGGGAGAGGGCATCAATGGATGATTTGGAGAGTAATTTTGGAACTAATGACTTTATGGCGATTGCTGAGAAGATTATTAAGAGCGGCGAGGTTGTTCGGACTACGGAGTTTTTGCATAAGGAACAAGACATGAAGTATAAGCAGGTTGTGGATTTTTTGGTTCGAAACGCGGTTAGTCCTGAGGGGCGACCTTATACACCGGATAGGATTATGAAGGCTTTGAAGGAAGCACATGTTAATGTTAAGAATAAGCCCATTGAAGGACAGGTTCAGGAGATTTTGGACCAGTTGGTAAAGGTTTTGCCAGTTAGAGTTGAGAAGAAGAAGGTTAAATTATTAATTCCTGCGATTCATTCTGGGAAGGCTTATGGGGTTGTGAAAGAGTTTATGGTTAAGGAGAACTGGAGAAATAATGGGGACTTGGAAGTTGTAGTTGAGGTGCCTTCGGGATTGTTGATGGATTTTTATGATAAGGTTAATGGGGCGACTTCGGGAAGTGTGATGTCGGAAGAAGTTAAGCAATAGGTAAACTACCACTTAAGCTACATCTTTAGCTAGAATTATGGACTTGCCAGAAATGATTTTATTTTATTTTTTATGATTTTTTGAATAGGTAGTAGAAAACTTTATAAAAGACTTTTTATAGAATTAATTATACGAGAAAAAATTGGGCGTCAATGGGCGCTAGGACTGCATTATACTGATTATCTCGAACAAAAAACATGGCTAAGGAAAAAAGGCAAATTGTAATACCTGGAGAAGTAATTGTTTCTGGGAATGAATTCTTACCTGGCGATGGTGCTTATCGGGACGGAGTAGACGTTGTTGCTAACCGTTGGGGAATTGCAAATATTTTTGAGAAGCATGTTAGAGTTGTTCCTGTGAGTGGGGCGTATTATCCACGACGGGGGAATACAATTATTGGGACTATTGTTGATATTACTTTTAATGGCTGGTTGATTGATTTTGGTGGGGCGCAAAATGCCTTTTTGCCCGTAGCTGAAGTTCCAAGATATGTTAACAAGAATGAAATGGCTGAATTTTTGAATTTTGGCGAGACTGTTATTGTTAAGGTTTGGGATGTTAAATCTCGAGGAGTCGACGTTTCTATGAAGATGAGAGGATACGGCAAGATTGATGGCGGGATGATTGTTTCTGTTGGGGCTAATCAGGTTCCAAGGATTATTGGAAAGGAAGGCAGTATGGTTAAGATGATTAAGGACGCGACTGGATGTGACGTAACTGTTGGACAGAATGGAAAGGTTTGGATTTCTGGGAAAGATACTGACAAGGAAGTTTCTGCGAAAAAAATCGTTGAGTTTATTGCCGAGAATGTTCTTCTTCCTGGATTGACTGAGAAAGTTGGAAATTTGATTAAGGAAATGGGGTTGGAAATTAGTGAAGTTGAGATTATTGCTGAGAATACTGACGATGAGGAGGAGTTTGAATAATGGCAGAAGGAATTTATACTAAGCGAGAAGACGGAAGAGGTTTTAGTGAGGTTCGTCCCATGAAGGCTAGAGTTGGAGTTGTTCCTAGTGCTGATGGCTCTGCTATCTTTGAGACTGGTAAGACTAAGGCTATTGCTGTTGTTCGAGGACCTAGAACATTGCATCCACAACATATGCAGGATGCTAAGACTGGGATTTTGAGAGTTTCTTACGGGATGATGCCTTTTTCTGTTGAAGATAGGATTAGACCTGGACCGAACAGAAGAAGTGAAGAGATAAGTAAGGTTACTGAATGGGCATTAAGTTCTGTTGTTGATTTGTCTGGTTTTCCAAATACTGTAGTTGATGTTTTTGTTCAGATTCCTCAGGCTGATGCTGGGACTCGTGTTGCCGGTATTAATGCTGCTGCTTTGGCTTTGGCTCACGCTGGAATTCCCATGAGAGAAATGGTTTCGGCTATTGGTGTTGGTAAGATTGATAAGACTTTGGTTGTTGATTTGAATAAGTATGAGGATTCGACTTTCCATGATGGTGAAGGTTCGACTGATATCCCTGTTGTTATGACTTCGCGGACTAAGGAAATTGCACTTTTGCAACTTGATGGGAAGATTTCTGTTGATGAACTTAAAGCTGCTATCGAAATGGCTAAAAAGGCTTGTGGCGGTATTCTAAAAATTCAGATGGATGCGTTGAAGAATGCTGGAGGACAAGATGAGTAGTTTTAATATGCCTAATTTGCAGATAGAAAAGATTGAGTCTTATTTGAAATCTGGGAAAAGACTTGACGGACGAAAGAGTGAGGATTATAGGGAGCTTTTTGTTGAAGATAATGTAAGTAGGAATTCGGCTAGTGCTATTCGAGTTAGACTTGGAAAGACTGAGGTTTTGGCCGGTGTTCATTTGGCTTTGGCTGTTCCGTATCCTGATTCTGCTGACGAAGGGACTTTTATGACTAGTGCTGAATTGCATCCTATGGCTTCGCAACAATTTGATATTGGAAAACCTGGGATTGATTCTGTTGAGCTTGCTCGAGTAATTGATAGAGGAATTCGAGAATCTGGATTTATTGATATGAAGAAGTTGTGTATCAAGAAAGGCGAAAAGGTTTGGCAGGTTTTTGTTGATATCTTTACAATTAATGATGATGGAAATATCTTGGACGTTGCTGGACTTGCTGCTCTAATTGCTCTTGGAAGGGCTAGAATGCCTATCTATAATGAGAAAGAAGACAAGATTGAAGGTTATAGCGAGAGTGAAAGGATTCCTTTGAATAAGGATGCTTTGTCTTTTAGTATGACTTTCCACAAGGTTGGAAGTGTGATTGTTGCTGATGTTGGGCATGACGAAGAAGCGATTTCTAAGTTTAGATTAACTATTGCCATGGGAGATAATAAGGGGAAGGCTCGAATTACTGCTATGCAAAAAGGGAAAGCTGGAACTATTTCTAGTAGTGATATGGAAACAATTTTAAAGTTAGCTGAATCTAAATGGAAGGAGATGTTTCCCAAAGTTAGGAAACATGTTTTCGGATAAGATGACAAAACCAGACTTTTCTAAATATGAAAGAGCTCGAATTATTGGAGCTAGAGGTTTGCAGATTTCTATGGATGCGCCTTTGTTAATTGATGTGAGTGAGAGTGAGCTTGACGCTATGAATTTTGACCCCTTGAAAATTGCTGAGAAAGAATTGGATTCTGGTGTTTTGCCGATTTCGGTTAGTAAGCCCATGCCTAAGAGGAACAAGGAATCGATTGAAAATATTAGGGTTGATGATGATTCTTCTTCAGACAAAGAAAAGATTGCTAAGGAAAGAGAAGTTGAGAAAGAATTAGCAGAGAGCGGGACTATGAATATTGATGATTCTGGCGAGAATGACGAGGATTTTTCTGAGACTGAGATTGAAGTTGAAGATGATTCTGAATAGGGCGATTTATTGAAGTAAAGTTTATAATGTCTTTTTGTTTTATGGGATTATGTTCGTTAAGAGTGTGATGCCGCGGTTTGTGAAAAATTCGCGTGGGGAGAAGAGTATTGAGATTGAACTTAAAACTTATGAAGGGAAGTTTAAATGCTCTGCACCGTCTGGGAAATCTATGGGAAAGAGTGAAGTTGCGTGTTGGAATAAGCGAGGAATTGATTATAGCATGAGATTGCTTCGGGTTTTTTGCAAGGGGCTAACTGGGAAGAATTTTATTATCAAAAAAGTTGACGACTTGAAAGGGTTGAATGAGATGATGCGGAAATTTGAGAATACTTACGAGGAATTTGGCGGGAATGCTTGGTATGCAATGGAAGGAGTTTTTTTGAAGGCGACTGCGAGGAATTGCGGGAAGGAACTTTGGGAATTTATTAATGACGATGTGAACGATGGGCGGAAGCCGAAGATGCCGATGCCTGTTGGGAATTGTATGGGGGGTGGTTTGCATTCGAAACTAGTTAAAGGGAAGAGACCGGATTTCCAGGAGTTCTTGCTTATTGGCGATGAGAAGACTTATGGCAAGGCGATTACTAAGAATATTCGGGCTTATATGTATGCGAAGCGACTTTTGGCGCAAAAGTCACTTGGGGGTTTGGGGGTTTGGGGGTTTGGGGGGTTGGGCCGGTTTAGGGGATGGAAGAAACTTCGTAATGACGAGGGCGCTTGGAGAACTTCGCTTTCTAACGAAGAAGTTTTGGAGATTCTGAAGAAGGTTGCTAAAAAGTATGATTTGAGGATTGGGCTTGATGTGGCGTCGTCTAGCTTTTATAGAAATGGATATTATACCTATAAAAACAAAAGTTTGATTCGTGACAAGGCTGATCAGGCTGATTATATTTTAAAGTTGATTCGAAAATTTGAGATTTTTTATGTTGAGGATGGAATGGATGAAGATGATTTCTCTGGGTTCAAATCTTTGATGAATGGGATTTGTGAAATGGGAAAGAAAAGTCTGATTGTTGGCGATGATTTGACGACTACGAATTTGGATCGGGTGCAGAGGGCAGTTCGTGGAAAGGCTATCAATGCCATGATTATTAAGCCGAATCAGATTGGGTCGATTTTGGAAGTTAAAAAAGTAGTTGAATATTGTAAAAAGAATAATATTGTTATGATTTTTTCGCATCGAAGTGGGGAGACGATGGATGATATTTTGGCAGATTATTGTGTTGGGTTTGGTGGAGATTTTTTGAAGGCTGGTATTTATGGGCGAGAGAGACTCATTAAACATCGTCGAGTAATGATGATTGAAAAAAGTTTGAATAGGTAACCTTATAAACCTAAAATTCTCATCTTGTTTATGCATCAGGTGCGGGGCTCGATTACCTCGAGTAGTAGCGTTTACTCCTGAGCGGAATTATATACAAATGGCAGACAAAAAGAAAACAGTTAGCGAAGAGGTTGTCATAAATAATAATCCAGAAGCTGTAAGTCAGGTTGAAGCAAAGAAGGAAGACCAAACGATTTTAACTTCACTTGAAGATTACATTAAGACTGCGGCTTATCTTGGGACTAAGGTTATTACGCCTAGCATGAGGAAATATGTTTATAGAAGGCGACTTGATGGACTAGCGATTTTGAATACTTTGCTTGTCGATAAGAAGTTGGCTGAAGGGATTGACTTTATTAAGCAGTTTAAGCCTAATGATTGGACGCTGATTTGTAAGAGAGAGGCGGGATGGAGAGGGGCTAAGATGTTTAGTGAGCTTACTGGAGTTCGAACTTTTATGAAGAAGTATCCTTCGGGAGTTTTGACGAATACAGTTCTTAGTGATTTTATTGAGACTAAGATGGTTGTGATTTGCGACCCTTGGCTAGATAAGAACGCTTTGGCCGATGCTAAGAATATTAGGATTCCTGTTTGTGCTATTTGTGATACGAATAATCACACTGCGGACTGCGACGTTGTTATTATTGGGAATAATAAATCAAATAAGTCGATGGGATTATTTTTCTGGTTGATGGCTAGGGAATATATGAAGGCGCACGGAATTGATAAGCCGGTTCCTAGTCTTGAAGATTTCGTTGGTGAGAAGTTGGTTTTAGAAGAACCGCGAAAGAAGAAGCTTGCACGAGAGAAAAAGGAATCTGATTTGAAGAGTGCTGAAAGTGCTATTGAAGAGAAGATGAGAGCTATTGCAATGGAAGCTGATGAAGAGGCTAAGGACGGGATGAAGGCTAGGAAGGAAGAAGAAGATTCTATTAGGGTTGGAGAAGAAGTTAGACACGGAGTCTAAGTCCAAGACTTTTAAAAATTAGATTTAGATTGGAGTTATAAATATGTTTATATAGAAAAGAGTTTTTGATGTTGCATGAGTATTAAGAAACAATTTGCTACGCTTAGGGACAATTGGCTGATGATTGTTTTGGGGATTGTTGTCTTGGTTTTTATTTCTGGCGGGAATGGGGTCGTTAATCAGAGTTTTGATAGCATGAAGAATTTGGGCGGGGCTTCTTTTGAGCGGGGGTATGATGGGATGATTGACAGTGAGATGATGGATTATTATCCTGGAGCAAGTGTTTCTGGGGATTTTGCACCCGAGATTGAAGAAAGAAAAATTACTAAGACTTCTAGTTTGTCTACAGAAATTAAACGTGGTGAATTTGGTGCTGCGGAAGAAAAATTGAAAAATATTGTTACCTCTAGTGGCGCTTATCTTTTGAATGAGAGGGTGAACCGAAATGGCGAGGGATGGAAGGGTTATTTTTATGGGTCTTATTCTTTGAAAGTTGATACGAATAAATATGACTCTGTTGTCGCGCAACTGAAAGAGATTGGAGAGGTTCAAGACTTTAATGAGAATGCCCTAGATGTGACTGGACGATATGAGAACTTGGAAGTTGAGATTGGCGTTGAGAGAACTAGGCTTGCAAGATATATGGAGATGTATACTAATGCCAAAGATGTCAAGGACCAGATTGACTTAAATGATAGGATTTTTGATCAGGAGAGGCGGATTAAGTATTTAGAGAATTCCTTAGAGAATCTTGATAATAGGATTGAATATTCTTCGATTAGTTTTAGCATGACAGAAGAGAGAAGTGAGTGGACTGATATTGCTTTAGTTAAGTTAAGTGAATTAGTTAGAGGGTTTGTTGATAGCTTGAATGTTTTGTTGCATTTTGTTTTTGGAGTTATTCCTTGGGTTATTGTTGGAGCCTTAAGTTGGTTAGTCTGGAAGAAGATTAGGAGTGATTAGGCTTTGTAAGTTGTCATTATGATTTTTCCCGGATATTCTCTAAGCTCAAGCCCTTTTTCTGGATAGCATGAGAAGGTTATGTTTTTTGATTCTCCTGAATCGAGAATGAAATTATTGTCGGAAACTATGATGTATTTTGAGATTTCGCCTGAGGATTTTATTTTTGTTAGAGTTGGATGAGTTTGGGTATTTGTAATTGTTATTTGTCTTGAGGCGCTGTAGCCTGGAACTATTAGCCCGAAGTTTAAGTTGCCTGGTCCGAGGTCGAAACCCATATTTTCTCCCGCAATGAATCTTGTTGGAATTGTTTGTCTATTGAGTGGAGATTGCATAATTACAATCAGAGATAACATAATTATTGCAAGGGCTGAAATTATAAGTCTATTTTTTCTTTTCATTTTTGCTTTGTTCTAATTTTCTTAATTTCAGGATTAAATAAGTAAATGCTATTATGATTAAAATGATTACTATGGTTATTACTATAATATAAGCTATGTAGGTTTTTTTCGGAGGTGCTTTTATATAGATTGCAACTAGTTTTGAAGAAGATTCTCCATCGTAGAAAAGATCTATTCTCGAGGTATATCTTTTTGTTTCTAGTGTGCTTGTATCAAAGTAGCCTGTTATGTTTTTTATTTCCCATGAGCTTGTATCTATCGTGACTGTTTTGAAATCTCCTACGACTACTCCATTATCTGTTATTGAGACTGATGCGAAAACTTCGTCTATTTTTGCATTCCATTTATTTTGAACTTCTATTCTAAATGGATTTATTTTTCCTTGCTCAAATTCATAATCGTAATCTATAATTTCTACTAAGAATTCTCCTACTCTTAATGTTTGATTTAGGATTGTTTGCTTTTCTTCCCAATCTATCGTAGCCACGACGTCATAGTCTCCTGGGGGCAAATCTCGTGTATCTAAAGTTCCTGTTACTCGAAAGGTTTCTTTTGATTGCAATAATGTTTCTGATAATCTTTCTGTGACTAGGACTTCTGTTGTATTGGGTTTAAATATTTCTATTGTTGGTTTCACTTGTAAAGAATCTGTTCCCAAATTATTTACTTCCATTTCATAGGGAGCCTTTTCTCCTTGGTTTATATTTGATACTTGGAATGTTGATTCGGAATATTTTCCTGGATATGGAACGAAGATATCTATTCGTCCTTGAATTGCCGCAATTCCTCCCAGATTAGCTTTATCAAACTCTCCACTAGATTCTATTGCCCCTATTGATATTCTGTGCGTTCCTGGTTTTTCTATATATGAAGGAAGTTTTATGGTAACTACAAAATCTCCACCCCCTAGTAAATATGTTTTACTTAAATTTACATACTCGGCGAGATCTCCTTTTACATAAAGATTTATACCTTTTTCTGGATTTGTGTTAAATGCGTGGAAAATGTATTCTTTCTCCAAATTTGGTTCAAAAAATTCTTTGTAATAAACTGGACTTATCCCTACTCCTCCGGCCTGAATTAATTGAAAAGACAGAATTGATAATGCTAGTAAAATTATTAATCTCCTCATAGCTACTATTCCAACCGTTTTCGCACCCAATGCATTGCTTGGAATGTATACTTGGAAATTTATATTAACTGTATCGGAATTGTCATCATAGGGGAAATTTGTGCATGCTATTTGTGGAGTTGTTGTTATATCTTGGTATGTTCCTGAAAATGTTACTGGAGTTACACATGAGCCTGTTTCATTTACTGTTACTAGCGCTTTGAATTCTGGACTAGTCCCCCCTATAAAATCTTGCGCTGTTTTATTTGCAGATAAATTAAGTGTTACATTTACATTTCCTATATTTTCAAGGACTAAAAATCCTGGAGTTATTGACCACATCCCAGAAATGTTTGTACCGTTACTGAATAGCCTTGCCCCGGATCCCACTACTGTTCCTGGGCCAAAATCAAAAAGTGCTGTCGTAAAATCTAACGCTGCAGATGTTTGAATTGTCACATTGACTACACCTGTTTCATTTTCCGTTACTGCAAAACCTGTCAACTTTGTGGTGTCTCTTGTGTTAGTTTGTCTTCTACTGGAGAAGGTTGGATTTCGATTCCTATTTGTCCGCTGTTGTCTCCTTCTTGGGTTGAAGCTCTTGTAGTTGAAACTTCGGAATCCATCATATTTAGTGCAATTGCAGTCGTAGCCAGAATTAGGGCTATTGTCACGAGGATAATTACTCTTTTATTTTCGTTCATATATCTTGCAATATTTTGTCGTTTATAAATATTGCTGTTGATGGGGACGCTATAAAGCGAAATTTTTTATATTTGTAATTTATCTTCGGGAATTGCTAATACAATTGATACTTTTTATTTGTATAATTTTCAGGAATTTTATTACCTGAATTGTTTTTACTTTTTATGCAAGTCTAATAAAAATTTATTTGCGATTGAAAATTTGTATCGTTGCTATTTTTAATAAATTAGTTGTATTTGAAGATGAAAAGATATTTATGAGAATTTAAAAAAATTAATCCGTCGGTGAAAATATTTTTTGATGGCGATAAGTTTATAAAAGGTTTTTTGCGAGTAGTAATACAAATGAAAACTTTGGAGATAATATCCAAAGCTTCAATTTACAATTTTGAGGCTAGAATGAGCGCCGGACCGCTGAGTCAGGTGTGATGATGATCAATTCTAGTTATGTCTTAAAGTGATGGAGCGATCTTTCTAAATAAAATATGTCAGTGCGACGTATGAATTAGTTTAGATATCATTTTATAATTTATGATAGCAAATTATCAAAGGTTTACCTTTATCTTTGATAAGCAAATGAGGATTTGTGCATCTTTTCTAAGATGATCACATAAAATTAAATTTTGTTTAATTCCAGTTTATCCTGCTGGAGGATGCAGCTATTTGGTTTGGGTTTAGACATGCAAGTCATTTCTTTTGATTTATCATTAGGAAGGCGAACTGCTCAGTAACACGTAGATAATCTACCCTTAGGTCAAGGATAAGCACGGGAAACTGTGTCTAACACTTGATAGAGGATTAGGCCTGGAAAGGCAAATCCTTGAAACTCGTGCCTAAGGATGAGTCTGCGGATGATTAGCTTGTTGGTGGGGTAACTGCCTACCAAGGCGATGATCATTACGGGCTCTTAGCGGAGTTGCCCGGAGAAGGAATCTGAGACACTATTCCTAGCTCTACGGAGTGCAGCAGTCGCGGAACTTTTACAATGCACGCAAGTGTGATAAAGCGAACCAAAGTGCTTTTCGTTTAGAAAAGCTTTTTTTCAGTGTAAAAATCTGGAAGAATAAGGACTGGGAAAGACTGGTGCCAGCCGCCGCGGTAATACCAGCAGTTCAAGTTGCATCCCTTTTTATTGGGTCTAAAACATCCGTAGCTTGCCATTTAAGTCTCTTGTGAAATCCCGTGTCTCAAGCACGGTGAAGTGCGGGAGATACTGAATGGCTAGAGATCGGTAGACGTAAGGAGTACACCACGGGTAACGGTCAAATGTGTTAATCCGTGGCGGACTAACAATGAGCGAAGGCACCTTACGAGGACGAATCTGACAGTGAGGGATGAAGGCCAGGGGCGCAAAACGGATTAGATACCCGTGTAGTCCTGGCAGTAAACACTGTTCACTAAACATCGGGCCCTCTTCGGGAGGATTCGGTGCTGAAGGGAAGCCGAAGAGTGAACTACCTGGGAAGTATAGTCGCAAGATCGAAACTTAAAGGAATTGGCGGGGAGACATACAACGAGTGACGCGTGCGGTTCAATTAGATTCTACACCGTGAACCTCACCAGGAGCGACAGCAGGATGAAGGTCAGTCTAAAGGGCTTACCTGACACGCTGAGCGGAGATGCATGGCCGACGTCAGCCTGTGCTGTGAAGTGACCTGTTAAATCAGGTAACAGGCGAGACCCGTGTCGATAATTACTACAGAAATGGGTACCTTATCGAGACTGCCTTGGTAACAAGGAGGAAGGTGCGGGCTACGTTAGGTGAGTACGTCCCTAATCCCCTGGGCTACACGCGCGCGGCAATGGTATGTTCAAATGGATGCGACTCCGAGAGGAGAAGCTAATCCCCTAACGCATATCTCAGTCCAGATTGAGGGTTGCAACCCACCCTCATGACGATGGAATTCGTAGTAATCGGGTGTTAGCACCGCCCGGTGAATAAGTCCCTGTCTCTTGCACACACCGCCCGTCAAACCAACCGAGTTGTGTAGGGATGAAGCCCTTTTTGGGAAGAATCTTTTCACGACAAGGTAGGTTAAGTCGTCACAAGGTATCTGTAGGGGAACCTGCAGATGGATCACCTCCTATAAATTCTTAAGAGAACCAAGGTTTTCTTAAAGTTCAACTTTCCTTTAAAATGGTTAGTTTTCGAACAGAATTTTTAAATTTATTAAGCAAGTTTAGAATTGATCATCTTCCTCATCATTTGTAGTCCGGTGCGAGAGAGACTCATGCGCCGATAATAGGGCCCGTAGTCCAGTGGTAGAATACTTCGCTTGCACCGAAGATACCCGCGTTCGATTCGCGGCGGGTCCATAAATGGAGAACACCATTTCAAAAAGTTCATTCATATTCAAGTTCGGAAACGGACGAGAAAAAGCAAATCAGCTTTTAAAAAAATTAACGATGAACCGAGTTCAACAAAGTTGGCTTGGGGAGTTTGAGAATGATGGCTAACCTCCATCTTATATTCGATGAGAACAGTATAAGAAATCACTAATAGACATTTAGTTTAAACTAAATAAATGATTTGATTGAAGAAAGTAAGATAGATTCTATGAGACTATTAGACGGATAGCTTGGCTTAAATTTTGATGAAGGACGTGGCAAGCTGCGATATGCTCGGGTGAGGTGCATGCGACCTTTGACCCCGAGATCTCCGAATGTGAAACACATTAATGCCGAGAGGCAAAGTCACGCCGGGAATTGAAACATCTTAGTACCGGCAGGAAAAGAAAATAATAATGATTCCCTTATTAGCAGCGAGCGAAAGGGGAGCAGGGCAAGCTGAATCTCTGGTGAAAACCAGTAAGAGATGTGGTGATACATAATGACTAAGTACTTGAGTTGAAGTTTGCTGGAAAGCAGCACTTTAGAGGGTGATAGTCCCGTAAACGAAGGGTATATGTCAGGTATTAAAAGAGTAGGGCGACTTGGATTAGTCGTCTGAATATGGGAGAATTAACTCCTAACCCTAAATAGTAATTTAAGTCCGATAGCGAACGAGTACCGCGAGGGAAAGCTGAAAAGTACACTCACAAGTGAGTTAAAAGACTTGAAATCTAATAGTTACAAGATAGCTACGGCTTTAAGGAGTTGTAGCGTGCGTTTTGAAGAACGAGCCAGGGAGTTTATTTTTGTGGCGAGCTTAAAAAAGGAAGGCGAAGCGAAAGCAAGTGTGAAAGCGCGTTAGTCACAAGGATAAGACCTGAAGCCAGATGATCTATTCCTGAACAGGACGAAGTTTTTCGAAAGAGAAATGGAAGTCCGAACCGGTGTTACGTGCATGTACTTGGATGATTTGGGAATAGGGGTGAAAAGCCATTCTAATCTGGCGATAGCTGGTTCCTGCTGAAATATGCCTAGGTATAGTTCGGTATAGTTTGTTTATGAGGTAAAGTACAGATAAATTTTGCAGGGCAATTTTGTTACGGAAATTTTTCTAACTCAGAACTTATAAACTGCGTAGTACCGAAGACAGCAGTAGTGTGTAAGATACTACTACGAAACCCAAACAAGGGAGCCCGAAGTTAAGGTCCCAAAATATAACTTAAGTGTAACGAAGAGAGTCATAATTCTGAGACAGTGGGGAGGTAGGTCCAGAAGCCGCCACCCTTTAAAGAAAGCGTAACAGCTCACCCATTGAGAATTGTGGCCTCGAAAATGGACGGGGCTAAAAGTTATTACCGATACTTCGGATACATCCAGTAAAGGATGTTATGGTAAGCAGGCGTATTAATTGCGCAGAAGGTTTCACGTAAGTGAGGCTGGAGCGATTAGTAATGCGAATCCTGGTGGGAGTAGGATCTGATCTTTCTGAGAACCGAAAGACGTCGAAAGGGTACGGTTTCCTTGGCACTACCAATTAGCCAAGGGTTAGTCTGCACCTAAGTCGTATCTTAACTGAGTACGACGACGGAGAACAGGTTAATATTCCTGTACTTAACTTTTTTGTTAAGTTTCTAAATCGCTTTCGGATAGGTGGAGTACCGAGAGGTACCGAAAACAAGAAGCTTGTGGATTGTAATAAAGAGAAATTTGCGAATTGTTTTTTAATCTGCTGAGTCCAAGAGCCAGTGAAAAGTTTAGAAAATAGAAAGAGTTTAGCAGTACCAAGAACTGACACTGGTACCCTAGCTGAGAAGGCTAAGACGTGAAGGGTTAATCAAGTTAAGGGAATTCGGCATAAATAGTCCCGTATCTTCGGTAGAAGGGATGTCTATTCTTTTCCATGATTCATTGTGGGGGGGAGTAGATCTCAGTAACAAGGATGGCACGACTGTTTACCAAAAACGTAGCTGAGCGCAACTCCGAAAGGATTGGTATGCTCGGTGAAGTCTGCCCAGTGGTGGTGTCTAAACACCGGTTTCAACCGGTCGAAAGCCCATCAAACGGCGGGCCTAACTATGAGGCTCTTAAGGTAGCGTAATGCCTTGTCATCTGAATGGTGACGTGCATGAACGGCTTAACGATGTTGTCACTGTCCCTAACTTGCACCCTCCGAAATCATTTACCGGTGAAAAGGCCGGTGTCGTCTAGTGGGAAGCGAAGACCTTGTAGACCTTTACTGCAACCTGTTGTTGTGAACTTATTATGATTGCTTAGAGTAGGTAGGAGCGTTGAAGTAAACATTTCGGTGTTTATGGAGCAAAAGTGTAACACTACCCAATTTTGATAGGTCCACTAATCTAAAGAAATTTTGAGACAGCAATTGGCGGGCAGTTTGGCTGGGGCGGCACCCCGCAGAAAGAATATCTGCGGGGCCCAAAGACAAGCTCATCCAGGTCGGAAATCTGGAGTAGAGCGTAAAGGCAAAAGCTTGTCTGACTGTATTTTGAAAAGCAAGGAATGCAGGAATGAAAGTTGGGCTTAACGAACCATCGATGATTTTTAATGGATCACGATGATGACAGAAAAGGTACCTCAAGGATAACAGGGTTGTCGCCCCCGATAGTTCACATTGACGGGGCGGTTTGCTACATCGCTGTCGGCTCTTCCTATCCTGGATGTGCACAAGCATCCAAGGGTGTCGGAGTTCACGCATTAAAAGGGATCGTTAGCTGGGTTAAAAACGTCGTGAGACAGTTTGTATGATATCTACTAGATGTGTTATTGTCTGAGTGGAAGGACCCTCTAGTACGAGAGGAACGTGGGTTCGCAGCCTCTGGTCTACCAGTTGTTATGAGCAGGCTGGGCAGCTACGCTGTAGACTGATAAGTGCTGAAAGCATCTAAGCACGAAACAGTTCGCAAAACGAGACAATTTAGGCCGCAGTAAAAGACTGCGTTGATAGAAACGGTGTGTACGCATAAGAGCTTTGGCGATTTGTTCAGCACGCGTTTACTAAAAGCCATATTTTATCTTACTAAGATATCGATTGAAGAGAGAAAGGTTGGTGATTTCTTATACTGTTCTTTTCATTATATAATTTAATGGAAATATTTTTTATTGTGCGACGAGTCTCGCGAAATTGAGTTCGTAGAAAGTTTTTTATAATATATCTGTTTTACTTTTTCATTGGGAGCATTGAAAGGAGGTAATATGGAAAGAAATGCTTTTGAGTGGGTGACGGTTGTTTTGGTTATAGTAGGTGCTATTAATTGGGGTCTTGTCGGGGCCTTTGATTTTAATTTGGTTTGGACTATTTTTAGTAGTATAACTTGGCTAATGAAGACTGTTTATATTCTAGTTGGGCTGGCTGGTATTTGGGAACTGGTTGGGCTGTTTAGGGAATAGACTGGTTGTTTATTTATTTTTTATTTTTTATTTTAAAAAATTGGGGCGAATTGGGGCAAATGAAAAAGAAAATTGTTGTTAATGATAAAATGCAGAAGGGTTATGTATATTATTTGACGGAACCTGAAGGGAAGAATTTTGATTTGGAGTTTCGGCCGGAATTGACACCGAAGCAGATGCTTAGGCTTGGGATTTTTGGCGGGGTTTATATGAGAGATTGCGTGGAGGAATTTGGGGAATATTTGAAGGGGGCGAAGTTGGCGAAGGGCGAGAGAGATTTTAGGTTGAATTTTTTTGGGGTTGATGCCAGCAAACCTTTAAGTTATTGGAGAGAGAAGGGTTGGATTCATATGAATGACCCTCGGGGATGGTTTCAGTGGTATTGTCGGTATTATAAGGGTCGGAGGGGTTCGGATGATTTTAGGCAGATTGGGAGGTGGAAGGCGTTTGCTCGGCATGCGGCGCAGTTGAAAAGAAATTGTCCGAAGGGGGCTTGGAATTGTCGGGCTCGGCAGAGGCAGGCTTTGCTTCATTGGGGTTATGATTCTCGGGTGATGTAGGTTTGTTAAGCGTGTTTTGTGACGGGAGTATAATAATTTTTATAAGGGAAGAGAATCTGGGAATTTTATGAAAAATTTAAATTTTGACTTTCAAAAAATCAATGAAGAAGATAGAAGATTTCTTTTGAACAGAAATATGCTTAATCTAATATCAAATGAGCAGGGGAGATCTGGCAATGTTTCTCTCGTAATCTCTGCAATTGCTATCCTAGCTGCTATGTTTTCCATAGTTATACAAACAGGAAACTTAATTTATTATTTAATTTATGCAATATTTGTTATTGCCTCTATAATTATGATGATAAAAAAATATAATACTGTCAATAGAGTAATAGCAGAAGAGAATAATCTTTTAAGAAAAGAATTTAATAAACTATTTTCTTTACATTTCGGATATGCTCAAAGTTCTAAATAGTTAAACTTATAACCCAAAATCTTCTTTAATTTTTGTAGAATAGCTTGCTATTTTGCGCTTGAGTGGGGCAGCTAACTGTCGGTGACCTTGTCTAAAAGGCAAAAGAAATGTTAATGATTTCTAGGTCGCTGAGGAAGGTCCGCGCATCTCTTGTATATTTAGTTATATGAGGACAAACCAGCAGTGAAAACTGTGCGTCGTGAGGCGTAGTCGGGAAGATAGAGACGAGCCAATTTAGTTTGGGTGGAACGAGTCCTCTTGGTTGATGCAACTGGAAGCCGAAGATTAAAGTTTTCGGTCTTGTACAGGCTTAGTCAGATGTTAGCACAAACCCTTCTCATTATCGAGCACGATAATGGACAAGCTCACCCTTGGTGGAAAAACTCATTGATAATGTCAATGGGAAGGCTCAATCGTTTTGCGATTGGAAAGCTCATCAAAGATGGGATGTTGGATATTTTCCAGAGGTTTGACAGAACGTGGCCTATGCCCCACTCGCCGCTTTGCGGCTCGAGGTGATAGATTTTAGAAATTGGAATTTAGAATTGCCTCGGAGATTAGTTTCTTTGTTTTTTCTTATACTGTTCTAAATTTTTTATATTGTTTAATCTTTATATTTTAGAAATGGGGCTGAAGAGAATCTGCTCACAATTTGCATTTCTAAAAATACTTTAGAATTCTTTTCTCAAAGCGAATTGCTCGCTCTCGACTTGTCTCGTGTTCGATTCTATGGGGCTGAAGAGAATCGAACTCTCGACACCACGGTCTTCAGCCGTGTGCTCTCCCACTGAGCTACAGCCCCATATTATGAAAAACTATTTCTTAGTTTTTAAGTTTGCCGATGAGAAACTTAAAAACTAGTTTTTACCCAGTAGACACATCTGGTGATTTGAGATTACCTATGAATACTTTTATAAATAATAAGTTCTGTTAGTTGTTATGAAGAAAGGTGCTATTGAGATGTCTATTGGAACGATTGTTATTATTGTTCTGTCTATGTCTATGTTGATTTTGGGAATGGTTTTGGTTAAGAATATTTTTAGTGGGGCGTCGAGCAATGTTTTGCAGATGAATGACAAGGTGAAAGATCAGATTAATAAGTTATTTGTTGAGGATAAGCGGACTGTTGTTTATTTGCCGAATCAGCTTGCGGAGATCAAGCAAGGTGAAGATTGGGGAGTTGCGTTTGGAGTTAAGAATTTGCAAAAGGGAACCGTTGAAGCTGGGAGATTTCATTACGAGGTGAAGGTTAGCGATCCTGATGTTAGGACGAAATGTGGAATTGGCGAGAGAGATATCGAGTCCTGGGTTAAGACTGGGCGAGCGGATGACATGGTAATTGCTCCTGGGCAGAGTTATTTTGGGATTGCAAGATTTTTGATTCCTGAGGGCGCTCCGCTTTGTACTGTTCGATTTCACGTTGCCGTGACTAAGGATAATGTGGCTTATGCTACGGACTTTTTTGATGTTGAAGTGCTTGCATAATCGCTTCGCGATTATGCTAGATTGGCTTCGCCTTATAGATACGCTTTGCTAGAGAAACGTTTCACTAAAGATATGCCTTTCGGCTAGAGATTGGCTTGGCGATTTGGATTAGGTTTTTATAGTTTGGATTTGTTTTGTTTTTATGGTTAAGTTTTGTGCCGTTGGGGATCCGCATGGGGATTTGAAGAGAATTAGGAAGGTTTCTAAGAATGTTGATTTTTATTTGGTGACTGGGGATTTGGGTCGGGCTAATTTGGCACGGAATATTTTTTTTGAGAATATTAAGAGAAGCAAGAAAGGGTTGGCTGAGAAGGAAGTTGGGGTTAAGGAGAAAAAGAAAATTCATGATGAGATTCATTATTCTACATTGGGCGTTTTGAGATATTTAGCTAATGTTGCGCCTGTTTATAGCATTCAGGGCAATGTTGGGATTACTACAATCGTTGAGGCTAGAGAGAGAAGTGAGGAGGATGGGTTTAAACATTTGGCTACGCGAAAGGTGATTGATGATAATTCTAAGATGCATCTTGTCAAGAATGTGATTAGGAATCTTGGGGGAGTTCGGGTTGGTTTCTTGGAGTATTTTGTTGATGAATGTTGGGTTCGAGAGTTTGCGTCTAGAGATAAGGAGAAGATGAAGGTTGCTCGCAAGGAAAGTTTGAAGGCGAAGAAGATTTTGGAAAGGTTTGGAAAAGTTGATATCTTAGTTTGTCATCAGCCGCCTTATGGATTCTTAGATAAGATTAGCGGGGAGTATGGAGCTCCGAAGGGTTGGCATGGAAAACATGCTGGGAGTCGCGTGATTTTGGATTATATTCGAAAGCATCAGCCACGGTTTGTTTTTTGTGGGCATATCCATGAGGGAGAAGGGAAGATAAAGATTGGAAAGAGTGAAGTTTTTAATTTGGGTGTTGGTGGGAGTTTTTGTTTTGATGTGTAAGTAAGATTTGTATGGCTACTTGAATTTGAACATATTGGTTGAAAACAATAAATTGTTTTAAAGAGAATTTTATAGTGACTTTTATGAATGAATATATTGAAGGAGAAGAGATAATAACTGATGTGTCTAAAGATAAGGGGAAGATTCATCCAAATTTTATAGATTGGTTTGAAGGTAGGGGTTATAATGCCACTTTTTATAGATTTAATAAAGAGCAGATTCAAGCGATTGCTAGAAGAACCTATGTTCCTCATCAGGTTAAGCAGCATAATGAGCGCGCTGAAAAAGAAGGCTGGGGAGAAAGGCTAGATCTTGAAGAAGAACTTTGTTTGGCAGATAAGAAGGTTTCAGACTTGTTTGATTCTTATACTTCTATTGCGAGGGGAGATTATTATGCTTGGGGGAAGTCTTTTGATGAGGTGAAAGATTATGATTATGTTATTAGAGAGAGTAGTCCATTTTCATTCATAGCGCAAAAAAGATTTAGCGGGTTTGTAACTAAGGGTGTCGAATTTCTTCTTGGAGGGTCATTTAGATTTGATGAACGATCAATGTTTATTAGTTGGAACCTGGATGAAGCCGGGCAAGTTAGCCCTTCTTTAGATTCTACTTATAACTTCAGGTGTAAACCTATTGATGAAGAAAGTTTAAGAAAATATATTTTTGAAAATCACGAGAGCATGCTATCTTTGAAGCGGAAAGTTGCTCCTGAAAAAGTTAGAAGAAAATTGGAATCTGATAGAAATAATTTTGGGCCAGAATACCCAAAAAATATGAGTGAAGATGAGTACATTAAGAAAGAAATAGCTGCGGAAATTGGGAATGTTGGGCATTGGGTTCATGTTGATAGAAGTATGGCTCGAAAATTCGGGTTTATTCCTTTTACTGATTATGTTGGGCTTAGCGGACCGGGAGATTTATTTGATTTTGTTAAAAGATGGACTTCATTTAAAGAAGGTGGTATTAGTTTTTATCGTCCTGGGCGTGAGCCTTGGATTACTGGGTACCATTCGGACAATATTGATTTAGCTTATGGTTGTTCCCTGAAAGGTCTTGGAGATTATTTGCGTAGTAATTCTTGGAAGCCTACTGATAGTAATGTTATATCCGCTGATGTTGAAGATTGGGCTAGGTCTCTTGGTTTTGAGCCGCGAATGAAGAAGAGGTTTGATTGAGATTTTATGGGAAGTATTAAAAATGATTGAGAGTTTTGTTTTTTATGTTGAGACTGTATAATACTTTGTCGCGGAAGAAGGAAGAGTTTGTTCCGTTGAATGAAGGCAAGGTTGGCATGTATGTTTGTGGGCCTACGGTGAACGGGATTCCGCATCTTGGGCATGCGATGAGTCAGGTTTCGTTTGATTTGATTAGAAGATATTTGATTTTTTCCGGATTTGATGTTAAGTTTGTTTCCAATATAACTGATATTGATGATAAGATTATTGCTGGGGCAAATAAGGCGGGATTGAGTATTGGGGAATTTAGCGAGAAGAATGAGGCTGGACATAAAAATGAATATGCTAAATTAAATGTTATGAGTCCGGATGTTCAGCCTAAGGCAACTGAATATGTTTCTGAAATGATTGAGTTGATTAAAAAGTTAGAGGAGAAAGGTTTTAGTTATTTGATTGAAGATGATGGAGTTTATTTTGATACTGCTAAGTTTGAGGGGTACGGAAAGCTTTCTGGGCAAAATCTTGAGATGCTTGAGATTGGAAAAAGGAAGAAATTGACTGATGAAAAAAGAAATGATGGAGATTTTGTTTTATGGAAACTTGCGAAAGAAGGAGAACCTTTTTGGGAATCACCTTGGGGGAAGGGGAGACCTGGGTGGCACATCGAATGTTCTGCAATGACTGAAAAAGTTTTAGGTTTGCCTTTTGATATTCATGGAGGGGGAGGGGATTTGATTTTTCCGCATCATGAGGATGAGATTGCGCAGAGCGAGGCTGGGTATGGGAAAGTGATGTGTAATTATTGGATGCATAATGGGATGATTACGGTTGAAGGGAAAAAGATGGGGAAAAGTCTTGGGAATTTTCGAAACATTGAGGACTTGAAATTTCCTAGTATGGCTATTCGGTATTTTGTTGTTTCTAATCATTATAGGCGACCGCTTGATTTTTCGGAAACTGCTTTGACTGATGCTAAGAATTCTTATGAGAGATTGAAGAGATTAGTTTTGGGGCTTGAAGATGATGGAAAGATAAATGAAGAATATTTGAAGAGATTTAGAGAGGAAATGGATGATGATTTTAATTGCCCGAGAGCGATGGCGGTTTTATGGGATTTGGTTCGAGATGAGAAAGCTTTGGGCAAGGTTGAGACTATTAAGAAGATTGATGAGGTTTTTGGGTTGGATTTGTTTGAGAGGGAAGAGGTTGATGTGCCGGAAGAGGTGCAGAAGTTGGCTCGGAAGAGAGAGGAGGCTCGAAAGGGGAAGAATTGGAAGAAGGCGGATGAGATTAGGGATTTGATTTTGGAGATGGGTTTTGTTTTGAAGGATGTTGAAAACGGGGTTGTAGTGGAGAGAAAATAAATTATTTATTATAGTAAAGTTTTTATACCTTATGCGAATATTCCAATTATGGCAAAATATAGGGCAGAGAGCTTTAGAGTAGATAGAGTTGGAGACCATGGGATTGCACATTTTGCTGATTTGGAATTTATGGAAGAAGCGCATACTTGGGATAGGAAAGATGAATCTCGATTCAATGCTGTTAAAGAATTAATAGAAGGAGCTATGGTTCAAGACCCACATTTGAATAATAGAGAAATTGCAAAGTATTTTGTCGTCTTTCCTTCCGAAATTGTTGTTTCGTGTTATAGAACCCCTGAGTCCGAGACAGATGCTCTTCCTGAAAGATATAAAGCATACAAAATTAATAAGGGACTTGATGGCCTTGAGGAAATTGAAGTGGTTCCTCCGTGTAGATTAGAACATCAAATTGCTGCTCATGAAAGCAATTTATGGGAAGGCTCGAAAACTATTGGTGAATACTATAAAAAGAAAAGAAGCTTCTTCAACCTTAGCCATCCACACCCTAACAAAAAGTTTGAATAACCATATAAAATTCTGGTCCTAATGTTTTGTATGAGCAAGATTAATATTTCCAAAACGATGGATATTTCGGGGAAGAGGTATCCGCGGAGTACGACAACTTTGAATGCTATGCACAGGAATGCGACGCTTACTTAATTTGCGGGCGCGAAATGAGGTTGTAGATGTTATTTCGCGAGATTTGTTTAAGGCAGATAAATTATTAAACGATTTCTGGGTTTGATTGGAATGAATAGCGATGATAAAATTTTGATTGGAGTTGGGGTTGTTTTGCTAATTGTAATTGTTTATTTTGGATTGGGATTTGGGGAGACCACTGGGGAGGTTGTTGTTGGAGTAAATGAAAGTAATGGACATCATACTGTTGCGGTTTGTGATGAAAATAATTATTGTCGGGACTTTGAGGTTGTTTGTGAGAATGGGACTTTAGTTGAGATGACTGCGATTGAGGGTGCGGATTACCAGCATGGCGAGGATTGGGTTGACCCGAGGGGGAATCATTCGCTTTGCGAATGGAATGACTCAGTTTTGCTGGAATAGCTCGTTGATACGGAAAGGCTCATTGACTTCATCAATAGAAAAGCTCAGTTTCGCTGGGGGCTTGGCGGCTAAAGATTTAAGACTTGATTGTTCTTTAGTGTTATATGAGTAAAATTGATATTATTCGGACTATGAATATTCTTTCTAAAAAATATCCGCGGAGCACTACTACACTAAACACTATGCGAGGAAATGCTACGCCGTTTGAGATTTTGATTTCTTGTTTGCTTTCTCTTCGGGCTCGGGATGAAGTGACGGATGTTATTTCGAGGGATTTATTTGCTGTCGCTAATACTCCGAAGGCGATTGTAGATTTGGACATGAAAGAATTGAAGAGGATTATTTTTCGAAGTGGACATTTTAATAAGAAGGCCGTTGCGTTGAAGGAAGTGTCGAAGGATTTGATTGCGCGGTTTGATTCGGTTGTTCCACAGAATTATGATGAGTTAATTTCGATTAAACATGTTGGACCGAAGACCGCGAATATTGTTTTAGCGTTTGCTTTTGGGAAAGCTGTTTTGCCGATTGATATTCATTGTCATCGGATTCCGAATCGGCTTGGATGGATTAAGACTAAGACACCGGAAGAGACGGAGAAGAAGTTGATGGAGATTTTGCCTAAAAGGTTTTGGAAGGAGTTTAATAGTGCCTTTGTTCAGTTTGGGCGGGAGATTTGTTTGCCTGTTTCACCGAAGTGTTCGGAGTGTCCGGTTGCGGAATTTTGTGATAGGGTTGGGGTTTTGAAAAGTCGGTGAGGGAGAATTGATTGCTTAGATTTTGGAAAATCGTTAAATATAAAAATAATTATTAGCTTTCTTTGGAATGACTGATCATGTAGTTTACGTAGACGCTAAGGCATTAGAGATGGAGGCCTTGGTTTCAGGAGAAAAGAGTATGATTATTCGTGGGGCAACTGGAAGAAAGTTGCCTTATGGTCGAGTTGATGTTGGAGATGGGCTTTACTTTATTCGGAATAATGGAGAGGGCTTGATTAGGGCTTGGGGGCGGGTGACTTCTGTTTTTAATTCTGAGGAACTCAGCGAGATTGAATCTTTTGCTTTGGTCGAGGATAATATGGAAGAGTTGGCTTTAAGCGATGCTCAGAAAAAGAAGTGGGGCGGAAAAAGATATTTGGTTTTAATTGGGGTTGGAAAAGTTAAAGAAGTTAAACCTTTTGAAATAGATAAAAGCGAATTTGGGAATATGGATGATTGGTTAATTGTTGGGGATATCGAGAGGGTGAAAGTTTAGATTTTTTGAAAGAAAAATTTGTCCACGTATGAATACGGATTTTGCTTGGGTAACATATAAAAAGTAAATGTTATTATGACTTATTTAAGATGGTGAATAAAGTTAGGGTTGTTTTTGGCGGTTGGTATCAAAGAACTACGCTTCATTTGAGTGAAGTACATCGGTTTTTGTTGCATGGGACTAGTGAATTGGATTTGGATAAAGAAAAGTTGAAAAGTTTGCGGACTGGATTGGGACTGACTTCAGTGAATCGGATTGTTGGGCATTTGGAATATCTTGAAATTGAAACCAAAAGTGGTGTTAGGCTGAAGTATTTTGAGGATGGGCTTTATGTTTTGTCCAAGGAAAGTGTTGATATTTCTAAGACTAAAAAAGAAATTGAAAATTATTTTCATGACAAGTTTTCGCCTGCTATTAATTATTTGTTTTCTTTGGGCGCGCCAACTCCGAAGATTTTGTCTAATATGAAAGAGATTCATCCGTTTATAATTGAGAGGGTTGTCGAAGATGTTAGTAAATCTAAAGTTGGAGTTGAATTTGGTGAGGTTTATTTGGAGACGCAGTCTAGAGATATCAAGGTTTCTAAGACGAGGGATAATATTGTTGTTGATGTTTCTAGTGGGAAGAAAAAAGAATTAGCGACTTTGACGGAGATGCAGATTTTTTTTAGTGATTTTAAGTTGCAATTGCATAAGTATCTTGATATTCATCGGAAGATTTGGGAAGAGATTGATGCGATTGGAAAGAAAGAATTTGTTAGAGGAAAAGATATTGGAGAGTATAAGGCTAGACTTGATAGCTATCAGAAGACTGTGCAGTTAATTAGAAATAGAATTAATCAGATGAATAATTATGCACGGACGCGGCGAGATATTTCTAAGAAAGTTAAAATTGATGATAGTTTAAATGATTTGTTTCAGTATCGGTTTGAGGATTTGTTTAATACGCTTGAATACATTAAGGAAGTTTGGGCGATGACGCTTGATTATGTGAATTCGGCGATTCGGGTTTTGGAAGATGCCGAAAAGGGGATTCGTGGGAAAGGGATTAGCTCCATACAATTCCTCGTCGGAGTTGGAGTTATTAGTGGTATTATAAAATATTTAGGTCCTACTAATTTTCCTGAGATTGCGTTGTCTGGGATTTTGTATGTTCTTGGCTTTGGATTCTTGGCTTTGGGTCTGAATAAAATTATTGCATGGAATAGTGAGAGAGGAAAGTATCGAGTTAGTTTTGTTGAGAGAGCTAGTAAGCTATGAGAACTTTGTGAGAGGACTTATGATTTACATGGGGAATAATATAAAAAGGTATTTTATTTAACATATTGAGATGGTGATGCCTAAGAAGCTGCAGGACGAATTGAAGAGTTTGAATGCTAAGCAGTTGCGTTATACTAATTTTGAATTGAAGAATCCTAAAAATGGGGAGTATATGCTTTGCGTTTTTCATTTTGTTCCGGGAAAGGGACTGAATACTTTGCAAGCGGCTGCGGAGATTGCGGCGGAAAGTTCTACTGGGACTAATTTTACGGTTCAGACTGAAACTGATTTTTCGCATGAGATGGACGCGCTTGTTTATCAGGTTGATTACAAGAAAGAATTGGTTTGGATTGCTTATCCTTGGAGATTGTTTGATCGAGGCGGGAATGTTCAAAATATTTTGACTTATGTTGTTGGGAATGTTTTGGGGATGAAACAAATTAGTGCTTTGAAGTTGCTTGATATTTGGTTTCCTTCTGCTATGCTTGAACAGTATGACGGACCTAGTTATACACTTGATGATATGAAAAAATATTTGGGGATTAAAGGTCGGCCTGTGCTTGGCACGATTGTTAAGCCCAAGATGGGTCTCACTTCTGCTGAATATGCTGAAGTTTGTTATGATTTTTGGGTTGGTGGTGGAGACTTTGTAAAGAATGATGAGCCTCAAGCCAATCAAGATTTTTGTCCTTATGATAAAATGGTTTTGCATGTTAAAGAGGCGATGGATAAGGCGGTTCGTGAGACTGGGAAAAAAAAGGTTCATTCGTTTAATGTTTCGGCTGCGGATTTTGATACGATGATTGAGCGATGTGAGATGATTCGTGGGGCTGGTTTTGAGCCCGGGAGTTATGCATTTTTAATTGATGGGTTGACTGCTGGATGGATGGCTGTGCAAACTCTTCGAAGGAAATATCCTGATGTGTTCATTCATTTTCATCGAGCGATGCATGGGGCGTTTACTCGGCCTGAAAATCCGATTGGTTTTTCCGTTTTGGTTTTGAGTAAATTTGCTCGGCTGAGTGGAGCTTCTGGGATTCATACTGGGACTGCTGGAGTTGGGAAGATGGCTGGAACACCCGAAGAAGACATTGTTGCGGCGAAGGGGATTTTGGACTTGGTTGCTAAGGGGCATTTCTTTGAGCAGTCTTGGGCTAAGGTTCCGGGAAAAGATAAGGATGTTTTGAAGTTGGTTCGGGAGGATTCTTTGCATCATGTTATTTTAAGCGACGATTCTTGGAGAGGCATTAAGAAGTGTGCTCCGATTATTTCTGGCGGGCTTAATCCTACTTTATTAAAGGCTTTTATTGATGTTGCTGGCACTACGGACTTTATTACTACGATGGGTGCTGGTTGTCATGCGCATCCTGATGGGACACGGGCTGGAGCGACGGCCCTAGTTCAAGCACTAGAAGCTTATCAGAAAAAGAAGTCTATTGAAGATTACGCTAAGACGCACAAAGAGTTGGTTCGAGCGATTGAATTTTTTGGGAAGAAAAAATTAAGGAATAGTGAGAGTAGTTAGAAGCTCTATAATTTCTTGTGGATAAGTTTTAATATTGGATTAAGTTTTATTTTTTATGCGGGAATTTATTTTTTATTCTGGGAGTGCTGTGACTAGTGGCAAGATGATTGGGAATGATTTAATGGTGGCTGGGCGAATGGACATCGTCTGTAATTTTATTATTAATAGTTTTTTTGTTTCGCATAATTCCCGTGATGATGTTAGATTGCATCTAATCTTTAATGGGACGCCGGACCATCCGAAGTATATTGAAATTGCACCACATAAAATTGCGATTCCGAGTGCTAATAATATTGATGTTGCAGCCAAAGATGTTGCTGGAGTTTTGAAGAAAGTTTTGGATGGATATGTTAAGGATAAACGAATTGAGGTTTTGCCGAATTTTTTTGTTGAGAAGAAAGGACTTCGTGAAGTTATTGAGAAAGTTGGGATAGAGCGAGTTGTTTTGTTAGATAAGAAGGGCGAAGGGATTAGGGATATTGAAGGATTGGATAATGTTGTTTTTTTGATTGGTGATCAGGATGGGTTTCCGAAGTACGAAGAGAAATGGTTGAAGAAGGCTGGGATCAGAAGAGTCAGTCTTGGAAAAAAGATGTATTTGGCGGTTCAGACTTTGGTGATTTTGCAGAATGAGTTGGATGTTAGAGAAGCCAGAGATTAGAGATTAGATTTTAGGGAGTAGAAATTTCACAAAAAATCACGGGCTTTCGCCTCATGATTTCTTATGAAAACTTTTTATACCAGAATAACTTTTTTATTTTATGAGAGAATTTGTTTATTATTCTAAGGATGCTGTGACGGCTGGGAATTTGATTGGGGATAATTTGATGGAGGCTGGGCGGATGGATATTGTTTGTAATTTTATTATTAGTTGTTTTTTTACTTCTAATGCTATGAGAGAGGATGTGAAGCTTCATTTGATTTTTGATGGGGGGCCGAATAATCCGCGACATTTGGTTTTTGAGTCCAATGAGGAGATGCCGATTAGTAAGAAGAATGTTGCGGGGTTGATTAAGAGGATGCTTTACAAGGCGAAAGATGAAGAGGGGCTTCGGGAAATTGTTCCTGGTTGTAGTATTGAGAAGAAAGGTTTTGAAAAGTTGGTTTTGGATTTGGATAAAGAGGGGAAGGATGTGCTTTTGCTTGATGGCAAAGGCACAGATATTAGAGATTTGAAATTAGAACTTAGAGAAGGGAAGAATTCGGTTTTTTTGATTGGAGATCATGAGGGGTTTCCTTCGGGTTTTCGAAAATTTTTGAAGAAGATTGATGGGGTTTCGGTTGGACCTAGAGTCTTGTTTGCTAGTCAGGTCGCGACGATTTTGCATAATGAGATGGATAGGCGCTCTTGCGCCTAGATGATAGATTTTAGAGATTAGAAATTAGATTATTCCATGAAAAATTGCACGCCTCTGGCGCGCATTTCTCATGGATACTTATATATACCAAAATGCATCTCTAGTATTATGAAGTCGTATGAAAAATTGGCATTTATTTATAATAAAGATTGGGGGAGTTTTAGTTTAGAATATTTGAAGATAATTAATGCAGTGAAAAAAAAAGTTCAAGCTGAATCCTAAAAGTGTTCTTGATATTGCCTGTGGAACTGGAAATTTGATAGGAGAACTGGGAAAGAAAGGATTGGGGACTATCGGGACAGATCTTTCCCCGGAAATGATTAAAGTTGCAAAAAATAATTTTCCTAAAACTAACTTCTATGTCCAAGATATGTCAAAACTTAAACTTGATAGAAAATTTGACTTGATTCTATGTCCATTCGATTCTTTGAATTACTTGAAAAATATAAAACGGGTTCAGCAGACTTTTAAGAAAGTTGGAAATCATTTAAATCCAGATGGTATTTTTATTTTTGATTTTAATACTCCGCATTTATACATAACTAAACACAAGGGAACCTATGACAGAGAAGTTTCTGATGTTAAATTCAAACATATTTGTATTTATGATAAAGGCAAGAGAATAGCAAAGACTATATTTGATTTTGGGAAGAAGGGACGGGAGATTCATACTCAGCAAGCGTATACTAAGTTAGAAATTATTTTAGCACTTCGAAAGGAAGATTTTGAAATCTTGGATATATATGATAGCTTTGAGCTAGATAAACCAAATAAAAATTCTAATCGTTTGTTTTTTGTTGTTAGAATCAAAAAGTGAATTTTCATAGGAAGGTTTAAATTGATTGGGGACTTTTTAGTGTTATGAAGAAGGCGGCGAGATTTGTGGTCCAGGGAACTGTTCAGGGGATTTTTTTTAGACAGTTTGTAAAGACACATGCGGATGAGTTGAAGTTGCGTGGATTTGTTAGGAATTTGGAGGATGGGACTGTTGAGATTGTTGCGGAGGGCGAGGCTGAAGCTTTAAGTAGGTTGAATGAATTTTTAAAGACGGGACCTGAACATGCACAGATTCGTGGAGTTAAGGTTGAAGAGAAGAAGTGGAGTGGGGACTTTAGTGAATTTAAAGCTTTGAGGTTTTGAAATGATTGTGAGAGATTGTAAAGAATGTGGAGGGAGAGCGGATTATAGGGTTGAGATAATTGGGGGGACTGCGGCAGAGAATTATTACTTGAAGGATAGTTCATATTCTTGTAAGAGTCATTTAGTTGAGGCCTGCAAAGATAATGACTTTGAAAAGAATCCGCTTAATTTTATTGTTGCCTTGGAAGACGGGGGTTGTTATTTGAATCCTAATTCGGCTAGAAATGGTGAGGCAAAAATTCATTCTATTAGGATTAGTGAGTTGGAGTTTCATCTTATGTTGAATGAGGATAAGTCGGTTTTGTTTTGAATAATTTTATAAAGTTGGATGAGTTGGACTTGCATGGAAGATTCATATATTGAAAATGATGATTTCATCGCTGGAAGGACTTTGGATGACAGTATTGCTTATGAGTCTGAAAGACTTGCGGAAATTGCTAGAGAGTTAAAAAGGGAATTGAAAGAAGAGCAAATGAATAGAGGGGAGAGACTTGAAGAGTTAATTGAGTAATTTTATAAAGTGAATTCTACTGGAGGGATTATGGCTGAATTGAAGGGAAGAGAAAAGCAAATTGTTGATGAGCGGATTAAGAAGATAGCTGGACTTCGGGAAAATGGGATTGAGGTTTATGCGCATCGATTTGATTTAAGCGAAAAGAGGATTCATTCTGTTGATGTTAAAGATAAATTTTCTAATTTGAAGGAAGAGGAAAAGTCTGGAAAGATTAGGGTTATTGCCGGACGAGTTATGGGGAAGAGGGCTTTTGGGAAGTTGAATTTTTTTGAAGTGCAGGACTTGAAAGGGTCTATTCAAGTTATTGTTCAGAAGGGCGAGGTGTCGGATGAAGTTTTGTCGAGTTTCAAAGATATTGATTCTGGGGATATTGTTGGTGTTGAGGGTGAAGTTGTTAAGACTAAGAGTGGTGAAATTTCTATTATGGCTTCTAGAATTGATATTTTGACTAAAGCTGTTTTGCCTTTGCCTGATAAGTATGCTGGATTAAAAGACGAAGAAGAACGCTTGAGAAAAAGATATTTGGATATAATAATGAACGAGGATGTTAAGAAAATGTTTATTGCGAAATCGCGGTTTTGGAATTCGATGAGGTCATTTTTGATAGAGAAAGGTTTTTTAGAAGTTGAGACTCCTGTCTTAGAAAATTCTGCTGGGGGTGCTGCTGCTAATCCTTTTATTACTCATCATAATGCTTTGGATTTAGACGTATATCTTAGGATTTCTATGGGGGAACTTTGGCAGAAAAAGTTGCTCGTAGCTGGTTATGAGAAAACATTTGAGATTGGAAGGCAGTTTAGGAACGAGGGGATGGACGCGGAACATTTGCAGGATTACACGCAGATGGAGTTTTATTGGGGTTATGTTGATTTTCGTGCTGGGATGAAGTTGTGCGAGGAAATGTATAAGGCGGTTGCGATGGCAACTATTGGGTCCTTGAAGTTTTCTGCACAGGGGCATGAGGTCGATATGGGAAAGAAGTGGGAGGTTTATGATTTTGCAGAGACGATTTTGAAGGAAACTGGTGTTGATGTTTTTGCGGCTTCAAAAGAAGATATTGTTGGGAAGTTAATTGAACTTAATATGGAACATGACGCCAAAGTTGACAAGTGGCGACTTGCAGACACGCTTTGGAAGTTTTGTCGAAAGAAATTATCTGGTCCTGGGTTTTTGGTTGGGCATCCAATTGAGCTTTCTCCTTTGTCTAAAACTAGTAAAGAAGATAGCAGAAAGGTTGAGAGGTTTCAGATTATTTTGGCTGGAAGTGAGTGCGGGAATGGGTATAGTGAATTGAATGACCCGATGGACCAGGAGGCGCGGTTTATTGAACAGGCTAAGTTGGGCGAGAAGGGGGATGAGGAGGCAATGGACCACGATGAAGAGTTTGTTGAAGCGTTGAAATATGGGATGCCTCCGGCTTGTGGGTTTGGGGTTTCGGAAAGGTTGTTCGCGTTTTTTATGGGAAAGCCAGCTAGAGAATGTGTAGCTTTTCCTTTGATGAAGCCGGCGGAGTCGAAGACTCCTGATGACTCGAAGACTAAGTCTTCGGAAAGGCTCAAAAAATAAATTTTTTGGGTGGCTCACTGTGTGGGGGCTTGGTGGTTTTCTTCCATAAAAAATTGTGCAGTCTTCGACTCCGCATTTCTTATGGACGGGTTAATTTATTAAAGGGGATTTGCGTTGTTGGCTTATGGGTTTACCTATTAACAGAGATGAGGCTTTGGAATTTTTGAAGGGGATGTCGCAGTTGGAAAGTGATATGAATCACTATCTTGAGAGCGAGGCGATTATGCGAGGTTTGGCTGAAAAGTTTGGTCAGGATATTGAGTATTGGGGAATGGTTGGGTTGTTGCACGATGTTGATTGGTCGATAACTAAAAATAATCTTTCTGAACATTGCATTGCTTGTGTTAAGATATTGAAAGAGAAGGGATTTAGTGATGAATTTATTGAGACTGTTCAGTCACATGCTTATGGGCTCGATATTATTCCTAGCTTGAAAGATAAGGTTAGGACTAAAAGAATTGAGTATGCTTTGGTCGCTTCGGAGACTTTGACTGGGCTCATTTATGCTTATGCTTTAATGCGAGAGGGTCGGGTTAGTGATATGGAAATTAAGGGGCTGAAGAAGAAGTTTAAAGATAGGGCTTTTGCGGCTGGATGCAACAGGGAATTGATTGGAGAGATTGAAAAGGCCGGTTTAGGTTTGGATGAATTTTTTGAAATTGGGATTTTGGCGACTAGGGATATTGCTGGGAAGATTGGATTGAAATAATGGAAGAAAATTTAGCCGCAGATTACGCAGATTTGACGGATTTTGTTTTGGAAGTGGGAAGTTATTTAAAGAAATTTTGAGAAATAAGTAGATGGTGTTTGTTGAGAATTTGTTTTATATGAGCGAGGAGTTTTTTGGATTTTGGGGATACGTTGTCGTGTTCATAGCTATTTTTTTTGAGAGCTTTCCTTTTTTGGGAGCGTTTGTTCCTGGGGGAATGATTGCACTTTTGGTTTGCGGGTTTTTAGCAAGACTTGGATATTTTGCTTTGTGGAAAATTGTTTTGGTTGGGGTTGCTGCTTGTATTGCAGTTGATGTTTTTGGATATTGGCTTGGCAGATTTCGTCCTAGAGGATTTTTACATAGGAAGGCTGGATTTTTTTTGGTGAAGCATGTTACGATTGATAGAGTGATTAAGGTTGTTCATAGGCATCTGGGGAAGTCGCTTATTTTTGGTAGAATGAATCCTGTTACTCGGTCTATTGCTCCGTTCGTCGTTGGAAATGAACGGGTTTCTTTTTTTAGATTTTTATTTTTTAGTATTGTGGGAAGTGTTATTTGGGTAATTTGTTTTATGTTTTTGGGATATATTTTGGGGGAGAGCTATGAAATTGTTGCGGCTGCTGAGAGGTATATTTTATGGATAGGGATTGTTTTGCTTGGTGGGTTTTATGTTTACTACTTAAGTAATTTATTTAAAGAGTATTTTGGTAGAAGGAGTGGAGTAAAAGATGGGTGTGATTATAAAAAGTAAACTGCGGGGAATGCTTGGCGGATTGAATTTAGGAGAAGACTTGGCTGTGGGGTTAGAAAAGCAAGTTGAAGAGATGTTGAAGAAGGCGACGGAAAGGGCGAAGGGTAATTTTAGACGAACTGTTTATGCTCGGGATTTGTAGACTGTGTTTACGACATCATGCCAAATTTTTTGCTGTTCTTCTGTTAATTGTTTGTGGATAAGTTTATCACAATTCGGGCAATAATACAATGCTCCAGACGCACTTGATATTATGTCTTGGAATTTTGCATTTGGATGTCCTTTCGAACTGCACTCTGATTCTGCTTTTGCATCTTTTTCTAATTCTAATAGTAATGAGATGAGTTTATCCTCTAATGCTTTGTCTCTTTTTAGATATGGATTATTTTCTAGTGATATCATATTTGTTTTTATGTGTCCTGCTATAAATAATTATGGGATGTATTATTTGGCTGCCTAAACTTTTATAAAGAATAATTTCTTATACCTTTTATGAAGAGTGATGTTTCGTTTGGGAAAGTGCTTGGAGAATCTTGGGATTTGCTTTGGGGTAAGATTGGGCTGTTTGCTTCTTTGGGATTATTATTTAGTTTTTTACCTGGCATTATTTTTGCTATTTGGGATAGGAATAGGACTAGTTTTTTAATTGATGGGGTCGTCCCTTCGATTGGAGATATTTTCATGGAGATTAAAATTCTTGCTCCTTGGATTTTTGGACTATGGATATTTTCTACTTTTTTGGCTGTTTGTATAATTTACACTTTGAATAATGGAAAGAAGAAGAATGCAGTTAATTTTGGTGCAGCGATGAAGGGAGGCTGGAGTTTTTACGGTAAGGCTTTATTACTTGGATTGTTGTTGTTTGTTTTTTTGGTTCCGTTATATTGTTTGTTGATAATTCCTGGGATTGTCTTTCAGATATATTGGATGTTTGCTGTTTATGTTTTGGTTGCAGAGAATAAATCTATTATGAAATCGTTAAAAAGAAGTCACGAGATTGTCAAAGGTAGATGGTGGAAGGCATTTGGATATATGCTTCTTTTCTATGTTATTGTTGGGATTACTGGAGCTATGTTTGATGGATTATTTAGTTTTATCGGAATGGTTGGGGTTTTTCTTGGAGTAATTGTTACAACTCTAATTAGCATTTTTTCTTTGATTTTTGTTAATAGCTTTTACTTGAGTTTGAAAAGAAAATAGGAATGTATAATTTTATAATTGGAAATGTTTTCTTATTTATATGGAATTAAAGAGTGTAGACAGAGAGAAGAAATTGAAGAGGAAAGATTTTCTTGAGGAGATTAGGCGGGCTTCTAGCGTTGAATATGTTACTGAATGGGACAGCGAAGGAAAGATTGGAGTTCAGAAGAAGAAGTTAAACGTGAAAAGAGGTTCTGTTAGTCGGTCTAGTGGCGGGGCGTTTGAATTGAAGATAAGGAAGGACTTGGAAGAGAAAGGATGGATTGTTGATAAATGGTCAAATAATGTTGATCTTGTCGAGGGTAAAGTTATTTCTTGTAAAAGAGTGTTTAAGCGATTTGGTGTTGGGCGAGGCGTCATGACAATTGGGACTGGGTTTCCTGATTTTGTTGCTTTTGAGAAACGAGGTGATTTATTTAAGGTGATTGGGGTTGAGGTTAAAATGAATGGAGTGCTTTCGAAAGAGGAAAAGTTGAAGTGTGCTTGGCTGCTTCGAGAAGGGATTTTTTCGGAGATATTGGTGGCAAGTAAGATGAAGGAGAAAGGACGAGTGAGAGTTGAGTATGAGGACGTTTGTAGCATCCTTGATAGAATGCGTGAAAAGGAATAGGCATATACTGATGTGGCGTTTTGCGAGATAGTAGAGATTAGAAATTAGATTGTAGAATTTATATGAAATTTATTTATTCTTTCATTGCGCCCATATATCTCTGCCAGATATCTTTGAAATTTGGATTTTGCTTGATTTCTTTCAATGTTCCTTGTCCGATTATTTTTCCTTTGTCGAACATGTATATGTAGTCGAATTTATCCAGGAGGTGAAGTCGGTGGATTGAAGAGATGATTGTTTTGCCCTTAAATTCCTTGAAGATATTTTCGTGAATTTTCTTTTCATTAATTGAATCTACTGAAGAGGTTGGTTCGTCTAGAAGGATTATGTCGGAATCGTAAGCCGCTAAGATTCCTCTTGCTAGGGCTAGTCTTTGCTTTTCTCCGCCTGAAAGAGAGACGCCTTTTTCTTGAACCGAAGTATCCACCCCGTTTGGAAGACGGTCTACTACAGTTTTGAATTGTGCCATCCTTATTGCTTTGTCTAAGTCTTTTTGATTGTTGAACATGTCCATTGTTATATTGTAGCGGATTGTTTCGTTGAAGATTTCTGGGTCTTGTGGAATTAAGGTTACGGATTGCTTTAGAGTTTGGACTCCGTGCTTTAGGGGCTTGTTGTCACAGGTGATTTCAGCTTTTTGTGGAAGATAAAGTCCTCTTAGTAAAGCTAGAATTGTAGATTTGCCTGAACCTGATTCTCCTATCAAGGCAATTTTTTGCCCTTTATTAAATTGGAAATTTATATTTTTTAGGTGCTGAATTTTTCCTTTGGAATTATAGGTAAAATCTAGATTTTTGATTTGGATTTGTTTCCATGTGCTTGGAAGTTGAGTTCTTAATTCATCCTCCAAATCCTTGAAGGCATCGTCAATTGGCTCTACTGATTCTATATCTGCCGCTTTTTTTGTCATTTTACCGTAGAATTGCGCAAAATTAAAAAAAGAGTTACCCACTCTGTCTAGATAGCTATAAAGCATAAAAAGTGTTCCTATCATAATTACTCCAGATTTATTAAAATCCGTATGTGCTTGATAAATTAATACCAAGACTGTCATCAGCTTAATTGCCAAATCCCCTAGCCCCCACTTTGTCTCTACTAAATATGTTATCTTTCTATAGTCTTTATACGGCTCTTGAATTCTTCCCCCTATTTTTTTTCTTACTATTTTTTTTAGCCTTAATGTTATAACTGTTATTATATTTGAAAAATAGTCGAAAATTGAAGAAGAAAGTTTATGCTCTAGTTGATTTGTATTTTTATATAATTGTTTTGCTTTTTTATCTAGCTTCATTGTCATCAACAGTATAGCTATGCAAGACACTAAAGCAAAAATTCCTATTTTTGGGTTAATGAAAAATATTACTGCCAGCGAACCGAATATTCCTAGCAGAATATAGATCAATTCGAATGAATCATGTTGCGAGTATGACAGAAGTGATAACCTCGCCTTGTTTATTCTATCAATTGTGTCTCCTGAATGATTGTCTTTGTGCCATTTTACTGGAAGCTCTAACGTTCTTTTCACTTTGTCGTCGGCATAATTCTTGTGGGTTTTGAACGCCGTTAACTGTTCCATTATTCTTCCTGTTCCGTGGAATATCCAAAAACTTAGTCTTATGAAGAATATTAACGATATTAGAAAAAACAGTTTTGTTAATTCTTCTTGACTGTTAATTTGTCCGCTTTGTATTGAATTGAAAATGATTCCTATTACCCAGGCGGAGCTTAGATTTATGGTTCCTGCTATTATGAATAAAGACATATAAAATAGGAATTTTTTTTTATTTTCTCCCAAGTATTCCCATTCGGTTTTCATCATGGTTAGAATGGGATTAGAATTTTTGGATAACATTTGTTAATGATGAAGAGACGGTTTTTAAGAATTTGGTTTTGGATTAGGAAATTTTGGGCATAGACTACACGGATTTTTTAATGATAATTTCTTCATAATAAATTGTATTGTATTCGGCGCCACATTTCTCACAAAGTTTTAGATGGAACAATTATTTCAACGATGAGAACTCTATCCTGTCGTTGATTAAATTTCTTATTGTCTCCGCAAGTTTGTCTTTATGAACTTTTATCTGTTTTGCGGAATCTCTGTCTCTTACCGTTATTATGCCTGTTTCTAATGAGTCGTGATCGATTGTTATGCAGTATGGGGTTCCTATTTCGTCTGCCCTTGCATATCTTTTTCCGATTGAGCCTGATTTGTCAAAACTAGATATGATGTCGTTTTCGATTAGGTCTGTATAAATTTCTCTTGACAATGCGATGAATTCAGGTTTGCTAAGGAGAGGGAATACTGAGGCTTTTGTTGGAGCTAGTTTTTTTGGAAGTTTTAGGACTATCTCTCCTTTCTCATTTTTTGTATACGCATCTAAGAGAACTGCCAAAAGATGTCTGCCAATTCCAAATGAAGGTTCAATTACGTGTGGTAGGAATTTTTCACCTGTTGCTTCATCGAAGTATTCTAGTTTTGAACCTGAATGTTCTTGATGTTGTTTTAGATCGAAGTTTGTTCGATTTGCCATTCCCAGCATTTCTTTGAAGCCGTTCGGATAATTATAATCAATGTCAAAAGTTCCGGCGCTATAATGAGAAAGTTCTGTTTTTACATGTTGTCTTACTCGAAGATTTTTGTAACTTAAGCCCATTTCTTTTTGCGCTAGATTTAGCATTATCGCCATCCAATATCCATGAATATCGCTCATTGCTTTAGATTTTACTAATTCCTTTATCGTTGCTTCTCTCATTTCATCTGAGCCTGAATCTTGAGCTGCGGCCGAGAGATATTGGAATTTTGTATTAAGCAAGTCTTCGGTTAATTTATCGAATTTATCTTTTGGATTGAAAAAATACTCTACTTCTAATTGTTCGAACTCTCGGCACCTGAAGAGAAAATCTCTTGGAGCGATTTCGTTTCGGAAGGCTTTTCCTATTTGCATGATTCCATAAGGTAATTTTTTCCTGCATATTTCGGTTATTAATCTAAAGTTTGGGAAAATACTTTGGCAAGTTTCACCTCTAAGATATGCTATTGAATCTTTTGATTCGTCTGCTCCGATTCTTACTGGAAACAATAAATTAAAATCTTTTATTTCCTCGAATTCTTCTCCTTTGTATTTTAGATTATGTTTTACTATTAATGCCTGTATTTCTGCTGCCTTCATCCCATCTGTTGGAATTTTAAGTTCATCTTCTACGAAATGGTCGGCTCGAAGTTTTGTTCTTGTTTTTTTCGTTGTTAAAATTAAATCTCCAAAACCATCTAAGTGACCTGATGCCTTCCAAACTCTTGGATTCGTTATAATTGAGCCATCCTGTTCAACCATATCTTCTCGTTTGTAGATTAGTTCTTTTCTGTAAATTTCCTTTATGTTGTTTTGAATATTTAGCCCGAATGGGGCAACATCAAAGAAGCCTGATAGCCCACCGTAGATTTCTGCTGCTTGAAAGATGATACCCTTTCGTTTACAGAAAGATGAAAGTTCTTCCATTGTTAATTTTTCTTCTGTCATATATTTTTGTGGGAAGGTTTGTTTTTAAGTTTTTGTGAGGTGGAAAGTTATTTAAGTTTTGGATGGTATTGATTTTGATGTTGAAGTTTTTGTTAGCTATTTTCTTGATTGGATTTGTTTCTGGAGTTGAGATTGACTTTGACTGTCCTGATGAGATTTATGCTGGAGAGGAATTTGAATGTGATATTGAGGTTGATGATGGGGATGGAAAGTATGATTTGAAAATTGAAGTTGATAAGAAGCGGGACTCGGTTTTGAAGATTTGGGATGGTGAGACTTGGGATAGTGGGTATTATTATGTCAACGATTTTATTCAGAAAAATGAGGTTGTGAGGTTAAAGATTGCAGAAGAGGGGAGGTATGATGTTGTAGTGAAATTGCGAGATGGAGAGTGGAAGGAAGAATTTGATGCTGGAAAATTGAAGGTTTTGGCCGTGGAAGACAATGGGGGAATAATAGAAGAAAATACTAACTCGCAAGCTGTACAAATAAGTACAGATTTTGACGAAAAAGAAAAGGTTATTGATTTAGACAGAAAGATTGTTTCGCTTGACGGCAAGGCTGTTATCGAGGATGAATGGGATTATGTTTCTAAGGATGCGTTGTTTGTTGATTGGTTGCCATATTTGCTTTGTTTGTTTTTAATTTGTTTGGTTGGGATTATGGCTTGGGATAAGTTTTAAAATAGAAGTGATGTTGAATGTTTATGGTTAGGGTGATTATGATTGTTGAAATGGCAGGTCGGCCGGCGGGATATTTGACGGAAAGGCTGGAGAAACACGTTGGGATTCTGAGGCAGATTAAGGACGCTGAAGTTTATGAAATTAAGGTAAGTGAACCGCGTGTTATTCCTAGGGAAGAAGGGAAAGAGGTTGCTGAAGGCGAGGAGATGTTTACTGCTTTTGCTGAATGTGATTTTGAGCTTCCGAGTCTTTCTAGGATGACTGAGACTATGTTTGATTTTATGCCAAGTAGCGTTGAGGTTATTGAGCCTTCTAGTGTTGATTTGGACTGTGTTGAGGCTACTAATTTGTTAAACAATATTTCGGGAAGGATGCATCGGTATGATGAGATTGCAAAGATTGCGGGCGAGAGAATGAGACAGTTAATTGAACAGATGCAGAAGATGCAGAGGATTTTGATTGCGAGAGATAAGGAGATCGCGGAGTTGAAATCTGGGAGTGTGGCCGGCAAACATGAATTAGGTAGTGACGTGGCCAAGAAGAAGGCTGTGAAGAAAACTGTTAAGAAAAAGGTTGCTAAGAAAGTTACTAAGAAGAAAAAGTAGTTAAAATTTTGTGAGATCGCCTACTGTTCTTTTGGTTTGGTTTCCGGATATGCGAGATTCGAAAGATTTTGTCGTTGTTGCAAGGGCATCTTTTGACGTCGGAGATTGGAAAAGTTGTTGTTTTTTGTAGAAGCTATATCCTATTAGAACTAGAACTATTAGGATAACTATCCCGACTAGCCAACCGAATCCACCTGAACTAGATTCTTCTTTTATCGAGATGCATGAGCCCAAACAACAATATTCTAAATTTTTTGTAAATATTGGTGTTTTATTACATATCTCCGCTCCTGATTTGCAAACTTGTCCTAGCATTTCTTCACAGGTTTTTTCTATAATTTGAAAGTTTTCTTTTGGAGTTCCTTTTGATAAGACGAAGATACTTAGTGGGATTTGCAAAATGTTTTGATTTTCATTTTGCATGTATGATATGTTGATTGTCCCTTGGAAGTGCCCTGGATTTTCGGGCCCTAGTTTTAGTGTTAGATTTTGAATTCCCTTTGGTTGAAAGTTTTCTAATTCTGTTATTTCTAGGAATGATGTGTTGTGTGCTATTTTTATGTCAGTTAGATTTTGATCTGCGAAATTGAAAAGTTGTATTGTTACGGTGGTTTCATTTTCAGTGAAAAGTTCTATGAATAGTAAATCTGGATCGGCTCGAAGGTCGAGTTTTGTCGTCGGAGAAATAAAAGTTGTATTAAGTTCTGATTTTAGATAGACTGTTGGGACTAGGAAATCTTTGTATGTTGATACTTTTGTTAAAGTGAAAGTTTCTGTTGGTGTAAAGTTTAATTCTTGGGAGGACAAAGGAGAAAGAGAAATTTCTTGTTCGTTAAATGTTAAGTTGAGATTTGCAGTTCCTACATTAGTTAGTTTTAGTTTTGGCTGCGTTGACGAAAAAATGTGGCCTGGTTTGATTTTTAGGATTTGGGTATATGTTTCGTTTGTATTTTTATTGAATAAGATATTTTTTTGGATTGAAAGGTTCTCTATTATTGTTATTGATTGCAGTTGGTCAGCTTCTTTGTATAGGATGTTTTCTATTTGAAGTGTTAGGTTTGTTTCTTGTGTGGTATAAATTGCTAGATAGTGTGTTTGGTTGTAGAAGAGAATGTCGGTTTCTAATGTAATTTGTTTTCTTCCTTGGAAGAATTTGATTTGGGATTTTTCTATTTGAGATGTGAATTCTCCCAATGTTGTTATTGTGCAAAAAATAGTTTCGCCTGGTTGAATTTGTTCGTTTTGAAGTTGTAATGTTGGGGACGCTGATACGACTAGAATAAGAAATAGGGAACAAGGGATAAGGAATAGGGGTAAAAATATTTTTTTGTATTCCATATTATTTGGACATTTTTCGAAGTTTTTCGAATGTATCTGACATCGCTTTGTCTCTTTTGTCGTAGGATCTTACTTGCGGGGGTTGCCCTTGAACTGGTCTTTGAGATTGTTGGACTGGTCTTTGCTGAGGTGGCATCATTGGGCGAGGTCTTCTTATTGGGGGGAAACCTGGACGCGGAGGGATTCCTGAAGAGCCCTGTCTTGATGGCGTTGATTCACCTTCATCTTTTTTGAATTTTGTTTTGAATTGGAACCAGTAGAGTTTTAGTTGTTCTCTGTAGGCATAACCTATTGCTGCTAATGTTATTAAAATTAAAATTATTAGAACCCAAATCCACCATATTGAACTGGCACTAGGTTTCGTAGTTTTAGTTCTACAACATGTTTGTCCTAGGCTGCATGAATATGTCGACATTGGTTCTTGGAATTCTGAACAAGTATCCATACATGTGTAAAAATTTGCTTCGCATTCGCTTTCTTGAACTCTTGCTTCGCAGTATCCCGTGCAGCAACTATCTGTGTCTGTTGCTTCTTTTGAATTTCCGGTGCATATTTGGTCCAAAGGACAAACTTGTCCGAAATATTCGGAACATGTTTTTAGACTTTGTGTCATACAACATGTATCTGATAAGGATGGGCAAAAATAATTGTTTCCTACGTCTTCTGAGCCTATGCAGTCTTTTGATGGAATGCAAAAGTAATTTGCTTCAGAACAATATGTTACGCTGTTACCTGTATTATTTGTAGTTTTTCCCTTTTTCCCAGTTCGCCCTTCCAGTGCCCATAATGCCATAGCTGTTTCTCTGACAGAGTTTTGCCAGCAACCGTTTGATCCTTGAGAAAATAATAACCAATCTTTTGCTTTCGTGATTTGTTCTGCCTTTGAACTTGATAATGCTAATAGACCTAAACTTGTATCGTAATATCTGTTGTAGGCGGTTGACTTTGCTTCCCAGAAGTTGCCTAGTTTTTGTTCTACGATTAGAGCGCTTGCGTAATCTTCGTAGTTTGTTAGGATATATATGAATGAGCTAGGCAGGTATCTTTCATTTGTTTCTGACATTGCGATTATGTATGGAATAAATTCGTCTACGTTATGTCCCGTTTCTAAAAGTGCTAGGGCTGCCCAAGCAGTTGCTTCGTAATCGCAAGTGCTTTCTCCGAAACAGCTAGATGTCACTTGTAATTCTACTGAACCAAATGCTGGAGATGATGAAGTTCCTTCTAGGACGTAGATTGTTGGGGCATTTTTGTTTCGGTAGATTAGATTTGCTATAAAATCTTTGTCACATTCGATTTTAAATTTTTCTTCGTAACAAACGTTATTGATTTGTAGCCAAAAATTTGATTGAGCCCGTGTTAAACATGAGCCGGCATTCTTATCGATTTTTTTGTCTTCGTTGATGTTGATTGTATAATCATTCGCATTGTATCCGATGTGACATTCTACTGCGCTGTTCGAGTCTTGTTGTAAATACCAAATTAGGTCGGTTGGAGTTTTGTTTTGTTTTAGAAGCCATTTTTCTGAGGCTTCTGTATCTTCGCCTGCATGTTTTAGTGCTATTATTGCTAGGCTTGTGTCACGAATGTTTCCCCAGTGGTCTGATTTTTTTTTGTCTTTTAGTTCGTCTACACAGTCATCGAAAATCTTGTCTGGAGTTGCCATTATTGTTAGGGCGATTTCTTGTGTTGTTAGCCCTTGACATTTTTTGGCTTTCTCTTCTAGGCAAGTGAAGCCTTTGTTTATTTTTGTTTTGGCTTCTGTTTGATTGGTTGTTGAGTTGTCGGCTGCCGCGACTATTGTTAGAGAAAATAAGATTAGGAATAGGGCTAGGAATGTGCACGTCTTTTTCATAATGGTTTGAGGTTCGAGATGTTTATAAATATTTAGAAAGGGATTGTTATTATGAACCGTTAGTTTGAATAAGTTTTTCTAGAATTCCTTCTAAATATCTTTGGCGTTGTTCGGATTCGGTTCTAGATTCGGATATTTTTTTAAGTGTGTAATTAAATGGAATGATTAGTGGATTTATCCCTATCGTAATTGTTGGCAATATGGCGTTTGTTAATGTTTCCAGAAAAGAATATTCTTTTATCTTTCTATAAAATTCCCCTTTATCCCCCACTGGTAAATTCATTTCTTCATTTCGAAATGGAGCTGTGACTTCCTCTGCCATTTTTGGGATAACTGCCCCAAAGACATCCCCCACATTTTCTGCAAATCCCGTGGCTCCTTCTTCTTTTGTTTTTTCGTATAAATTTGTTAATCCAGAATATGGCACTGCTATTGGGACAAGGGCTGTTCTGAAGATTGTTTTGAAGAAGTTGAAGACAAACTCGTTTCTTTCGGAGGCTAAAGCTGGAGTTGTGGCGATTATTAGGGGAATAAGATATATCGCTATTTGTTTTTTTAGATTCATCTTTTTTAATTTTTATTAGCAGTTAAAAGATTTATTGTGCTCCAGGAGTTAGATTTGACTTTTATGTTTTGGCTTGACGTTAAAATCTTCTGAAGGTTTTCCTTTTGCTTGGAATGCTTTTTTGATTGTGTAGTTGATTGGGTTTTTGATGCCTGGGATTGGGGGACCGAGTATTCCGAATTCTTTGTAGATTGGTTTGTCGTAGTTTGGGGGGAGGCGCTTGTTTTTGATTGCCCAGTCTATTTGAGCTTTGATGTAGCCTTCCTTTAGAGGCTGATAATTTTTTTTGTTCCACTCTCTAATGATTTCTTCGATATGGTCTTTTGGGAATTCTAGAGAAGTAAAGAAGGAGAGAAGTAGGGATAATGCTCTTTTTCTGCCATCGGAAGGGATTCCTTGGAGGATTTTTTTTATAACTGGTGGGTACATGTCCGGTGTTATTGTTAGGCCTTTTAGGTCAACTCCGTGTCCATCGTATTTTTTTTCTATTTCTTTTGGTTTTGATTTTTCGGCTTCGTGCAATGCTTTTTCTAATAATAAAGTTGCTTCGCCTTCAATTGAGTCTGGCATGAATGAATATGTTTTTGTTATTTTTAGGGGGTCGGCGTCTGAAGGTTTGAAGTTTTCTAGTTGGTCTTTTGTAATGGGGATTGAGGCGTATGCTGTTTTTTCGTGTAAGGAATACGGGGCGCGGAAGAGATGGCGAGGTGAGACTAGGACTATGTCGATTGCGTCGGTTGTTGATTTGATTGTGATTTCTTCTTTGAATTGCTTTTGCAAGTTTTCTTGTTTGACTCCTCCGAATGAAGAAATTGCTTCTAGTCTTGCAGTGCTTTTTTTGCATGATTCGCAGAAGTCGATTTCCCTTTCATCTACCATATTCATTTTCGTGTTGCATCCTGGGCAAAGCATTGCTATTCTTTTTTTTGTGAAACTTTCTATTTCGGATTTGCATTTTATGTTTGGGCAGACGTATTTGTAGATTTTCTTTTTTAATGTTGGCTTGTCGCACTTTGGACAGGTCTGTTCAGAAACTAGCTCTCCTTGTTTGATTAGGGATTCTTTTCCTGAAAGTTTTATTAGCTCTTCGTTCATTGGTTCTCTTATTTTTTTGAAGAGATAAGTTGCAATTGCTCTGGGCCATTCTGGGAATTGGTCTTTTGTAACTTGATTGTGGAATTGTTTTGGGAATGCATTGGAGGGGATTAGGATATGGAAGCCTTTGCCTCCGGAGAATTTGATTCCGTAGTTGTGGATTCCGTGAGCCTCAAATTGTTCTATTAAGAGTTTTGCTGCGATTTTGCCGTAGTCTAGAAATGGGGAATCGATATCTATTAGAAGGTCCCAGCCGGTTTTGATTTTATTGTATTGCTCGGGCGTCATGTTGGTATTGATGTCGAGTGGATTTGCCCAGATTTCTTCGGAGGTGTGGAATGAAGTTGCGCCTTGTTTTGCTTGTGACAAGATGTCTGATGGGTAATCGAATGTGTCTGGGCGTTTGGCGAAGAAGTTGTTGTTGTGGTTTGCTACGGTTTCGCGGTTTTTGCAGAAGGTAAACATTGCGTTTTGGATGTCTAATCTTGAGTAGTAGGAGATGGCTATATTTGCGGCTTTTGATGGGGCTGTGTTTTGGGTTGTTGCCATTAGTTGAACCTCCGATTTAAGGTGGTAGGTGGTAGGTGGTAGGTGGTAGGATTATTCCATGATAAACTGTGGGCTTCGCCGCACATTTTCTCATGGACGCTTGGTAGAGAGAACGAGTTTCTTTTATATCTAATTTGCATGAAAATATTAGGTAAAGATTGTTTTTAGGGATTGTTGTGGCTTGGGATGTATATGTTGGAATTTGATAATACTTAAATAAGAAAACATGCTTTATGTTTTATGGAGTTGTATGATGTAGAACTTGTCTATAGTAATCTGACTAAGACTGATGTAGAAAAATTCACGAGAGCAGAAGAGGCTTATGCATAGATATCTTTACCGATCCTATTGGAGAGGGCGAATGTAGAAAATTAAGTGTAACTCGTGAGAATGATGGATTTATTTTGGATTCTGTGGGCGGACACATTTCTATTGCTAATATAAAATTAGAAGATGGCCAATGGAATGAATATGTTGCTGGGAATTTTATTCTTTTTAGTACGGGTTATTCTACGATAATTATAAGATCTAATTCTTTGGAGAAGAAGATTTAGTTTTTTGTTTTGAATTGTAGTATAATAATCTTTAAATAAGAAGTTGGGGTTTTGAGAATATGATTTTGAAATTGGATGATCCGAAGTTGCTTGGGGATGCGATTGATATTATTTCCAATGTTGTTGTTGAGGTTAGGATTAAGCTCTTGGAGGATGGGTTAAGTGTTGTGGCGGTTGACCCGGCGAATGTTGCTTTGGTTATTTTTCGGTTGCCTAAAGAATCGTTTGTTGAATATAATCCTGGGAATGCGGTTTGGGGCGTGAATCTTGGAGATTTGAAAAAGATTTTGAAGAGGGCGAGTGGCGCTGCGAGTATTACGCTTCAGGAAGTTGAGGGGAAGTTGAAGATTACGATTTTTGATAAGATTAAGAGGAATTTTAGTCTTTCTTTGATTGAGGTTTCGGCTGAAGATAAGGATATTCCAGCTTTGAATTTTGCGGCTCGGATTGAGATGAACGCTCGGGATTTTAGTCAGGCTGTTGAAGATGCTTCGGTTGTGGCGGACTCTTGTGCTTTTGTTTTGAAGGATGATGTTTTTGCAATTGAAGGGAATGGGAGTTTGAATTCGGCTCGTGCTGAGTTTAGTGGTTCTGACTTGGAGATGTTTGGGAAGGGAAGGAGTAAGTATAGCTTAGAATATTTGATGAAGTTCATTAAAGGGATGAAGGTTTCGGATAGTGTTGTTGTTTCTTTTTCGGATGATTATCCTTTGCGACTTGATTTTCCTGGAGAGAGGATGGGAGTTGGATTTATTTTGGCTCCTAGGGTTGAGAATGACTAGAGTGGAAGTATTTAAATAGTTTTTATTAATATTAACTGTAATGGTGAAGATTGAATTTGGGAAGAGGGATTTTATTTGGGTTGGTTTAATTGTTGTTCTGTTTAGTTTTAGCTTTGTTTATAGTTATGGCGGGAATAATCCGAATGTTATGGGGCATAGTGGAGGCGAAATTGAATTGAACGGGAATACCGTCGTCAATGATGCTTTTTGTCAGAAGATAACTGGGAAAAATTGTGGCTCTACCGTTGTTGCACTATATTGCGGAGATGGTAGTTGTAATAATGGGGAGACTTGCAGTAGTTGTTCTGGAGATTGTGGGGCTTGCTATGTGGCAGCTTGCTATGTGGCACCATATTGTGGTGATGGTAGTTGTAATAATGGGGAGACTTGTAGTAGTTGTTCTGGGGATTGTGGGGCTTGCTATGTGGCACCAACTTGTTGGTCATCTGGTCAAGCACTTTGTTGGGTAGGGGCTTGCGGAAGCGGGTATACTTCGTGTTGGAGTGGTGGTTGCGCAGACCCGCCTGCTGGCAATTGTTGCTCGGGAAGATGGAGCACTACAACTACGGCTCCTACTGGCGCATATACGGCTGCCGGATATAACTGGTGTGATTGAAAATAAAAATAATTTTTATTCTTACTAGAAAACTTGGTGAATTTATCTGTTATACTAGAGAATTAAATTAATTTTTTACTTGCTATTTATGAGTATTCATAATATTATTCATAGTTATATTCATAGGTATATTATTATGTTATATATTTTATTTATTCATATGTATATTCTTATTATTATTAGTTTTAATATTAATAGTTATTTTAATAGTAATATTTATAAGTATATTATGTTGAATATTATTATGAAGATTGCTGATGCGGAGCTTTTGAAGTTGATTAAGACGGAGAGGATTGTTACTAGCAGCGAAGTGGCGGAGAAGTTTTCGGTTTCTTGGAATACTGCTGAGAAACATTTGATGGAGCTACTTATTTCTGAGAAGGTTGAAAGGATTAAGAAAGCGGGGGTGACATTATGGATGTTGAGTTAGAGATTAGAAATCAGAAGTTGGAAGTTGGAAGATTGGCGGTTTTGATTATTTTGTTTGGATTTATTAGTATTGTTTCGGCTGCTCCTGTTGGTCCGGATTCCTTGAATGTTACCTTAAATGAAACTTGGGGTGGTCCTAATACGGGCAGTAATGTTAATGTTTCTGGTGGACTAATTTCGAAATTGAATGTCTCCACCATTGTTCAGAATCCGCATTGGAAGGCTTTTGTTGGTTGGGTTGATGGGAGGTTTACATTAGATGATTCTAGTGATTCGTCGATTTATGACTGGTCTATTTCTTCAATTGGGGGACAGGTTTATGCGACTCGAGTTTCTGGGGCTGTCGACTGGGGGAATATTGAATGTGCTAGTGACGCTGAAATTATTGCCGAAGATGTTGCGATGGATCATATCGGAGAGGACAATATTTCTTCGACGTTTAATGGAACTAACGCTGGAACTTATGTTGTGAGTGGAGTTCCTATCGGCGCGACTGACTGTTTTGCCGTGAATAGTTATGTGAATAATGCTAGTCAGAGTTCGAGTTTTGAGGAGATTATTTTGTATGATTCTGCGAATATTGTTTTTGCCGCGAAAATTGAAGATGGTATTGCTGGTTATGATGGAGCTGATTATGATTTTCAAATGATTGTGCCAGAAAATGGGGATTCTGGATTTGCTGGAAGTACGGCTTATTATTTGTACGTGGAGTTGAATTAATGGGAGAGAAAAATGGGAAAAGAGCGCAGGTAACGATATTTATCATAGTTGCGATTATGATTGTTGTTGTTATTTTGGGCTTGATTTATTTGATGAACCGTGGAGGAGAGGCCGTTCGACCAAGCGATTTGGGGCCTAGGGATTTTATTGCTGGATGTGTTGGAGATGTTGTTAGGGATTCTGTTGACAAGATGCTTGAGAATGGAGGGGAGATTTTGCCTTCGCAGGCTATTTCATATCAGGGTAATGAGTGGGGCTATTTGTGTTATCAGGCGGATTTTTATCAGGGATGTTATAATATTCATCCGATGCTTGAGTTGCAAATTGAGAGTGAAATTGAAAGGGACACTAGTGTTGGCGTACAGAGTTGTTTTAATTCGATGAGAGAAGATTTTGAGAATAGAGGCTATGATGTTAAAGGTGGGGCGACTGAATATTCTGTTGATTTATTGCCTGGCTATGTCAAGGTTTCTTTGAAGAAGGATATTGAAATTTCTAGTGAGTCTGGAGCTAAGAGTTTTAATGATTTTAGTTTAGAGGTTGTTTCGCCTATTTATAATTTGGTTCGGGTGACTCGAGAAATTGTTAATAGTGAGTCGCAATTTTGTTATTTTGAGTATAATGGATATATGTTGCTTTATCCGGAGTATGATATTAGGCGGGTTGATTATCGGGATTCGAAGATGTATCGAGTAATTGACCGACGAAGTGGAGATGAATTTAAATTTGCTGTGAGGAGTTGTGCTTTTGCACCTGGGATATGAAAATTAGAAATTTTCATGGGGGTTTGGGGGTTTGGGGGTTTGGGGGTTTGGTTAGGTCCTTGCTTCGCGGAGGTTTGGGGGTTTGGGGGTTTGGGGGTTTGGTTAGGGCTTCGCCCGGGTTGAGCAACTATGCTAGGAGATATGTATGAGAGATTATAGGAAACTTCAGATTTGGAATATCGGAAGAGAAGTTGCTAAAGAAGTTTATATTATTACTAAGGGATTTCCTAAGGATGAGCTTTATGGGATTACCTCTCAAATGAGAAGAGCTGCGGTTAGCATTCCTTCTAATATTGCGGAAGGATGTGGAAGAGATTCGGTGAAAGAATTTGTTCAGTTTTTGAGAATTTCTCTTGGAAGTGTTCGGGAGTTAGAAACACAATTTTATATTTCTTCGGATATTGAGTATGTTGATGAAATGAAATTTGATTTGGTTATGAAGAAGCTTGATGAAGCTAGTAAGAAGATTTGGGCTTATATTAAATATTTAGAGGAAAGGAAATGAATAGGAAAATTACTGCTGGATTTGAGATGATTTTGATGATTGGGATGCTTTTTTCGTTTTGTTATTTTGTTGGGTTTGAAGAAGTTAGTTTAGTTTCTGGGGCAGAAAAAGAGAAGATGACCATTAAGGATTTTCTTGATAAAATGGGGGGTGGAAAATTGACTGAAAATCAGACATGGAAGAATTACCCTATTTCAATGAATAGTGAAGGTGCTGGATGTTGTTTTGCTAGTAATGAAGGGCAAGTTTGTGGGACTACGAGTCCGGAGAATTGCATAAGTGATTCGCCATTTGCCGAGGGTGCGCTTTGTGCTGCGACTTCATTTTGTGAGAAAGGTTGTTGTTATGATGACAAGAGTGGAACTTATGATAAGAATGTTTTGAAATTTGCTTGTCCTGCAAAATGGGTTAAGGATCCGAATTGTAATTTGCCCGGGGCTCGACTTGGATGTTGTGTTTTGGGGAGTAAAACTATTTTTGAGACAGAAGGACAATGTGAGGTTGATAGTTTGGTTTTCGCAATGGGGGACGATGATATTGTTGATTGGAGAACTGGGGTTGATGAGGGGGCTTGTCTGTTTTTAGCTGCTGAACAAAAAGAGGGGGCTTGTGTTATCAGGGAAGGAGAATGTAAATTCGTGAGTGAAGCTGAATGTTTTTCTTACGGGGGAGATTTCGCTGAAGGATCTCTTTGCACTAATCCTTCCCTTAATACAAGTTGCAAGATGACTAAGCAGACGAAATGTGTCGATGGGAAAGATGGGGTTTATTTTGTTGACTCATGCGGGAATGTTGGGAATATTTATGATTCTTCTAGGGTTGAGGATGTGAGCTATTGGGACTCTGTTGTTCAGTACAATGATTCTTGTGGGGCAGGAGAAGGGAATGGGGATAGCCCTAGTTGTGGGAATTGCAATAGGTTCGCTGGTGGAATTTGCGCTTCTGCTAGTGAGGATAATTTCAAGGTTGAGGTTGGAAGTTTTTATTGTCGGGATACGAGTTGTATGTTTGATGGGGTGAAATACGATAATGGAGAATCTTGGTGTGTTTACGACGGGGCGATTGGGAATGGGAACGATGTTGTTGGGAGTCGGCATTGGAAGTATGTTTGTTCTCAAGGAGTTGTGCAGATAGAGCCCTGTGCCGATTATCGAAATCAAATTTGTGTTCAGTCAAAAGAATTTGAAGTTGATGGGAAGAAGGTTGAATTTGACAATGCTGCTTGTATTGCGAATAATTGGCGAGAATGTATTAACTTGAATAGTGAGGATGCTGATGAGGTTCGGACTGAAGCTGAGAAAAAAGCGTGTACTGAGAGTCGGACTAAACTTTGTGGGAATTATACTCTTTATCCTAGTAATGCCGATAAAATAAATTGTCTTAATTTGGCGGCTAGTGATTGTGCTAGTGACAAGAAAGTGCGAATGGTTGACAAGTGTAGTGCGACTTTGAATTGTCGAGTTGAAAAAGTTGCAATTGCTGACAAGTTTACATTTGATGTTTGTTTGCCAAAGTATCCTGGAGGCTTTGCTTTAAATGATGCTAGATACCAAACTACTGCAGAGAGACTTTGTGGAATGGCAAGTCAGACTTGTACTGTTGTTCGAGCTTCGAAGAAATGGGGTGGATGTAGATATGTTGCGAATCAAAATTGTTTAAGTGAAACATTTGGACAGGAAATGAATGATTTTTGTCGAGGACTTGGGGATTGCGGTGGTTCGGTTAATATTGTTGGGGAATGGTCTGGGAATTATATTATTCGAAATTCCCCGGGCTTAAGTGAGAGTTGGATTGCGAAATTGTCTATATTTGCCACTCCGGTTCCTGGACAGTTTGCTGAAGTTGAAGACTATTCAGAGTATTTGGCGGCTGCTGGCGTCTGGGGCGGGGCGGTTACGCCTACGGTTGGCGGGGAAGAAGAAAAGAGTTTTGATTTCACTAGTATAGGAGTTGGTGTTGCTGGACTTGGTCTAGCGATTGGAGCTGCTAACCCAGATATGAAAGGAGCAATTTTTTCAATGGCTCGTAATTTTATTCCTTTCGACAAGATTCTTCCGGAAAGTTTCATAAAAGTTATTGGGCCTTATTCTGGAGCAATGATTGGTGCTGGAATTGGATTTGTTGTTGGTCAAATGCTGGGGCAATATTTGGGGCTTAGTGAAGGAGGTAGTATGTTGATGGGACTTGGTGGAGCGGCGATTGGAGCGGCTTATATGCTAAGTCCTACTATGACTGTAATGCTTGCGACTCCTCTGTTTTGGGTTGGAGTTGCTTTAATCGTTATTTCTTTATTCTTCGGGAGAAGCAAATGCCCACCAATTGAAGTTGATTTTGAGTGTAAGCCATGGCAGGCTCCAGTTGGAGGGAATGATTGTGAGGAGTGCAATGATGATCCGTTGAAGCCTTGTTCGAGATATAGATGCGAGAGTTTGGGGGCGGGATGTGAGTTGATTAATGAAGGAAGCGGGGATGAACTTTGTGTAGATGGGAATCCTGGGGATGCGACGCCTCCGATTATTCATCGACAGACTGGGATTGACTTTGAAGGTGGAGACTATGAGGATGGGGAAAATGGATTTAGTATTGTCAATGATAGGGGTGGTTGTGTTCTGGCCTATACCCCATTGCCGATTGGGATTGTTACAAGTGAACCTGCACAATGTAAGTTTGATGTTGCCGTGAAAGATTTTGATGACATGGTTTTTAGTTTAGGTGGGAATAGCTATTTGTATAATCATACTGCTGTTTTTAATTTGCCTGACCCTAGTCATGGACAAAGTCAAGGTTCGAATTGGACTGGAGATTTAAGTTTGTATGTTAAATGTCGGGACAGATATGGGCTGGAGAGTCCTGGAATTTATGAGATTAAAACTTGTGTTATTGAAGGTGAAGATGTTACTGCGCCTAAAATTGTTGCGAGTGAAGGAATAGGAAATGTTGGTTTTGATGTGACGAGTAAAGATGTGATGATTGTGACAAATGAACTTGCGACTTGTAAATGGGATTTGCGGGATGTTGATTATTCCGAAATGGGAAATGATATGGTGTGTGGGGATTCCTTGGGTGCGCCGTCTAATGCTTTGGGATATGTTTGCAATGGGGTTTTTGCAATCGGGAATTCTAGTAATAATTATTATGTTAGATGTATGGACCAACCTTGGGAAAATGATACGAGTAAACGAAATGCGAATGCGCAAAGTTTTGTTTTTAATTTGGTAAAACCTAGTTCGAAGATTTCAATTGACAAGATTAAACCAGATAATATCATTGAAATTAATACTGATTTTACGACTATCGATTTGAAAGTTGCGACTAGTGGCGGAGGGGTAAATCATTTTTGTTCTTATTCGTTTAGTGGTTATGGAAGTATGATTGAAATGTTTGAAACTGGGGATGCGCGGACACATGTTCAGACTTTGAATGTTGGAACTGGGGCGAAGAAAATTTATGTTGAATGTTCCGATGAAAATGGAGACGTTGCTCGTGGTTTGACTGAATTCCGAGTTGTTCAGGGGGACTTTAATGTGCAAGGGGGGGAAGAGGAAGGGGAAGAGGAAGGGGAAGAGGGAATTAGTTCTATTATTACGATTACTAGGATATGGGAAGAACAGGGAAGAATGAATTTACTTTTGAATGGAGCTGGAGAATGTCGGTATTCTTTTACTGGCTGTAAATTTGATTGGGAAGATGGAGTTAGTATTGGAGAGGGGGATGCACTTTCGTTTTCGGTTGATTATGGGAAAAAATATTTTATTCAGTGTGAAGATAAATATGGAAATTTGCCGAGCAGATGTTTGGCGGAAATAGTTGCTATATGATGAGAGATTTTATAAATATGGAAAGGCTTGGACTGACATGAAGAATTTGATGGAGAAAAAGGGGCAGGTTACGATTTTTATTTTGATTGGGATTTTAATAGTTTCGGCTATTTTGATTTTTTTTCTTTGGGCTAGACCGACATTTTTGAGTGAAGGTAGTGGGGTAAAGGGATTTGAAGGCTGTGTTGCCGATGCGATGGAAAATGGGATTAGTGAACTTGAGGGAAAGGCTGGTTTTATTGATGCTGATTTCACCTATACTTATCAGGGTGAGGAGTTGACTTATCTTTGTTATACTAATAATTTTTATGAGACTTGTACTGTACAGGTTCCGTTTTTGAAGAATGTGTTTGATGAGAATCTGGAGGTTTTGATTCGGGAAGAGGTTGATGCTTGTTATGAGGCTAGTTTGAATTCTTTGAAGGATCAGGGATATGAAGTTGTTAGTGGCGCGGTTAATTATAATGTAGAAATTGAGCCTGGAGTTGTTCGACTAGAAATTGATGCTCCGACTTCGGTTGGGACTAGCAGATTTGCTCGGTTTAATGTTAAGGTTAACTCTCCGGCTTATGAAACTGTGATGATTGCGACTTCTATTTTGCAGTTTGAGACTAAGTATGGGGATAGCGATGTTTCAGCCATGATGCTTTATTATCCTGATTATTATATCGAGAAGACAAAGAGGGGCGAAGGGACTACGGTTTATGTTTTGGAGAATAAAGTGTTTGGTGATAAATTTAAATTTGCGAGTCGGAGTTTAGTGTTCCCGGCGGGATATGATTTATGAAAATTGAAAATTTTCATAAATGGGGGTTTGGGGGTTTGGGGGTTTGGGGGTTTGGATGCTTGCTCAGCTTTGTTATTTTACTTATAGGGTTTGGGATGGCAGCTACTAGTGAAGTAAGTTATTGTTGCGAGAAAACTACTGGCGGGGCTTGGTGTGTTAATGATAAACAATCGGCTTGTGCTGCTGGTTATAATTCTGCTCCGACTTCTTGCCAGACTACTTCGTATTGTCGACTTGGAACTTGTTATGATTCTGGTGAAGGAATTTGTATGGGAAATACGCCGCAGAGGGTTTGTAATGATAATGGTGGGACTTGGGACCCAAGAGAACCTGATGAGGTACCACAGTGTCAGTTGGGATGTTGTGTAATTGCGGACCAAGCTGCGTTTGTTTCTTTAGTTAGATGTAAGAGATTATCGAGTTTGTTTGGTGTTGAAAATGATTATAGGACTGATGTTACAAATGAGGTTGATTGTATTGCTGAGGCTCAGGCACAAGACAAAGGGGCTTGTGTTTATGAGAAAGAGTTTGAAAGACTTTGTGAATTTACGACAAGGGGAGAATGTGGGGCTAGTGAGAAGGTTGAAATTTTGAATCAGACCAATCTTAGTATTAGTAGTGATAAAACTTTTTACAAGGACTATCTTTGTTCGGCTGAAGAGCTTGGGACTTCTTGTGCTAAGCAGACGAGTACGACTTGTTCTGGGGGTGATGTTTTTTGGGTTGACTCTTGTGGAAATTTGGAAAATGTTTATTCAAGTGATAAGGTGAAGAGTTGGAATAGGGGGCGAGTTTTGGAAAGTGATGAGGTTTGTAAGGCAAATGATGGAAGTAATATGAATTGTGGGAATTGTGATTATATGCTTGGAACTCGGTGCTCGGAGTTTGAGGGTTTGATCGGGGGACCTTCTGGGAGCGACAATTATTGTCAGAAGACTGAATGTGTTGATAGAGATGGAGACAAGCGGATTAATGGGGAGTCTTGGTGTGTCGCTGGAAGCGGTGCTTCCATGGGTGGTTCGGGGGTTGGGGGGCCTGGTAGTTTGGAAATTGCGCCTGGGGCGAGATATTATCGGGAAGTTTGTTCGGATGGGGAAGTTCGGGTTGAGCCTTGTGCGGATTATAGGAATGAGGTTTGTTTGGAGGGGTCAATTGATACGACTGGTGGAAAGTTTGGGACTGCGGCTTGTCGAGTTAATCGGTGGCAGGAGTGCGTTATGCAAACTGATAAGGATGATTGTTTGAATATTGATAGGCGAGATTGTAAGTGGATGCCTTCGGTTTTAGGGATGGTTTTGGGAGGGGCAACTCAAAGTGATTCTGCAACTTATTCCAATCCTAGTGCGAGTGCTTCTACTTTTACGAATCCTACTACAACAAATACTCCTGCTTTTACGAATCCTACTGGAAGTGTTGTTGCACCGATAACTGGGAACTCTATTTTTGGAGGGGATGATAAAGCCGAAGAGGTAGCTCCTACGACTACTACTAACCGACCTGATGGAATTTGTGTTCCGAATTTTTCTCCTGGTTTAAAGTTTTGGGAAGAGGGAAGTGCTAAGCAGATTTGTGGGCAGGCGAATGCGAAGTGTGTTGTTGTTTATGAGAAGGGGTTGATTGGAGGAAGTAAGATTGTTGAGGGGGCTGAATGCATGGAGGACGCTTGGGCTGAGAGTGCCAATGGTGTTTGTACTGCTCTTGGAGATTGTGGTGGAGCTGTTAATTATGACGGGGCTTATACGGATGATGGATATAAGTGGGTGGTTGACGGGGCGAAGAGGAGGTTACAATGAATAGAAAAAACATAATTGAGATAATTCGTAGTAAACAGAAAATGTTGGAGAAATCTGGGGTAAAGAAAATTGGCTTATTTGGAAGTTATTCCAAGAGCGCGGAGAGGCGTGGAAGTGATGTAGATATTTTAATTGAGGTAGATAGTGATTTGAGCTTGAGTGAATTAGTTGGGATCAAAGGGATGATTGAGGGGTATTTGAAAAGAAAGGTTGATTTGGTAGAATATGGTTGCATCCATCCTTTGATTAGAAAACAGGTTTTAGACGAAGAGGTGAGAATAATATGAAAAGAGATTTGATTTATGTTGATAATATATTGAAGTCTATTCTTCTTATTGAAAAGTACCTGAGTGGAGTGAGCTTAGATGACTTTAGGAAGAATTCTCTTTTGGTCGATGCTGTCAGTAAGAGATTTGAAGAGATAGGGGAGAACGCCGCTAAAATATCTAAAGAGACAAAATTAAAAAATAAGGAAATTAATTGGAAGGGGCTGGTCGATAACCGGCATTTTCTCGTTCATGCTTATAGCCTAACCAATAGCCAGAGGCTTTACGCGGAAGCAGTTAGGGAGTTGCCGTCCTTAAAAAAAGTTTTTAGGAAATTAAAAAACGAGTTGGGGAAGGGGGATTTAATATGAGAGTAGGTGATTTTGGGAAGAAAGGAATGGCGGGGTTGCAGGTTTGGTTGTTGGTTTTTGGATTTGTTGGGATTTGTTTTATGATGGGGGTGGCTAGTGGGGCTGTTTTTCTTGATGAAGGGACTGCTATAAATGGTGTACCTGGAGATTTGTTAATGGTTGAGGGGGAGCCGACTAAAATTGTGAATTCGGAGGGGATATGGGAAATCATGAAAGATACTTCTTCTGATTATGATAGTTGGATAGGTAAATCGAATTTTGGACTTAATACTCCAACTACCGGTAGTGGATTGGGGGCGAAGGGCATGTTTGAATATACGGGAGAGATTGGTGCTCATCCTGATTCTTATGCTTCTGGTTTATTTAAAATGACTCCTGGAAGTGGGGCTAGTGCTCTTGCTTCTGGTGTGCAATGGGCGGTGATTGCATATATTGCTGGGACGATGCTTGGAAATATGTTTGGAATGAGCGAGGGAAATTCAAAGGCATTAGGGACGAGTTTAGCTGCTGGACTTGGAACATATAAAATATTGAGTACGTATATGAGTGGTGCTGGTTCGGAAGCTGGTGGTATATTTGCTTCGGGTGGACAGCTTTCTTGGCTTGGAGCGAATCCTGCTTTGGCTGGACTTGGTATTGGGGCACTAGTTTTTGTTATGATGTATAAGACTAGTGAGACAAAGATTGTGACTTTTAATTGTATGCCGTGGCAGGCTCCGACTGGTGGGGATAATTGTGAGGCTTGTAACGACGCGACGCTTCCTTGTTCTGAATACAGATGTAAATCGCTAGGTCAAAGTTGTGAGATTGTAAACGAAGGAACCATTGAAGAGAAATGTGTCTATGTTAATCCACGGGATGTTAATCCTCCTATTATTAAGCCGAACTATGATGAACTTACGAAGGGACATAGCTACAAGAATGTTAAGACTAGTCCGCCTGGGCCTGGATTTGAGATTGTTAATGTGGCTTCAAAAGACGGTTGTTTGAAAGCATTTAGTCCGTTGGAATTTGGGATAACCGTTGACGAGCCGGCACAGTGTAAGATTGATTTTAACCATACTACGACATATGATGAGATGAGTGCTTATTTTGGTGGGAGTAATTTGTATTCTTATAACCATAGTGAGTCGTTTAGTTTGCCAGGTGCTAGTGAGTTGCAAGGAAGTGGTTTTGTTTTGACGAATGGAAAGGATATGATGTTTTATTTGAGATGCCAAGATAAGAATGGGAATACTAACGAGGCTGAATATGCTGTAAAGTTTTGTGTTGACCCGAGTCCTGACACGACGCCTCCGAAAGTTGAAGCTACTTCGATTACAAATGGTGGTTGTGTTGCTGAAAATATTGACAAGAGTGAAGTTATATTTTATGTGAATGAACCTGCGAGTTGTAAGTGGAGTTTTCAAAATCAGGATTATGATTTAATGGAGAATTCTATGAGTTGTGCCGCTAATTACAATCAGGCTAATGCGGCGCAGTTGTTTGCTTGCAAGGGAACGCTTACTGGAATTCCGAGAGACGGGGCTAGTTATTTTGTGAGATGCAAGGATCAACCAGGGAAGGAAGAGAAGGACAGGAATGAGATGACACAGAGTTTTGAGTTTAGTTTGAGGGGAAGCACTGGTCTTGTTTTGAAGAATATGAAACCTAATGGAACGGTGTTTGGAGGAGTTAGTCCTGCTCCGATTGAGCTTTACGTTGAGACTTATTTTGGCTGTAATAATGGGCTGGCTGTTTGTGAATGGTCTAGTGATGACAAAGGTTATATCCAGTTCTTTGATACGAATAAAGAAGATGGGATTCACACGCAGAGATTGGACTTGGTAGAAGGAACGCATAATTATTATGTGAAGTGTGTTGATGAAGGCGGGAATTTGGTTAAGGATGTTGTAAAGTTTGAGGTTGATATTGATACGGATGCACCAGTTATTGCTAGAGCTTATGAAGAAGGTGGTATGCTTAAGATTGTAACCATTCGGGATAGTGAATGTAGTTATTCTTTAGATGACTGTGACTTTAGTTTTGTTGAAGGGACCGAGATGCCTTATGGGAACACGACTGTTCATGTTGCGGAATGGAGTAATAAGAATACTTATTATATTAAATGTCGGGATGAATTTTTGAATGAAGAGGCTGGATGTTCAATGATTATTAGGCCGACGGAAAATTTCTTGTAAGGAAATTTTCCGCGCAAAGCTCACGTGAGGTGGAAAGGCTCAACTTTGTTGGAAAGGCTTCGTTTTAGAGGCAGAATGCTAAGTGAAGGTTTTATAAAATGTAAGAGGCTTTATTTTTTATGGTGAGCAAGAAAGGACAGGAGGCGGTAGGGATGTCTTTTGGAATGATATTTGCTATTTTTTTAATTATTGTTTTTGTTGTAATTGCTTTTATTGCAGTTAAGAGTTTTGTTGATTTAGGTGAGGGTGCTAGTATTGGAATATTTTATGAGGATTTGCAGAAGGCTGTTAATGATGCTGTTCGGGGACAAGAGAGCGACCGGGATTTTGAAGTTAGTTTGCCTGGAGATATTACGAGAATTTGTTTTGCTAATTTGTCTGCGAGGATAACTAACACTGGGGCGGATTATGATGCAATTAGGAACTATGATGTTTATGATGCAAATACTTTTTTGATTCCTCCTGAAAAAGCTGAGGGGATGCAATGGAAGAATATTGATAGGATTAATGTGACGAAGATTACTAGAACAAAGAACCCTTATTGTGTTGATGTTGATGCTGGACTGAAGATTAGGAAGGGGTTTTATGATAGGCTTGTTTGGATTGAGTAGTTTTATAAATTTGTTATGGCTTTGAGTTTTGATGAAAAGAGGGCAGTTTGATTTTGTTTGGATTTTTGCTATTCTTGCTGGTGGGACTATTCTTGCTTTGGCGATTTGGGGGGCGGTTCAGACAGGGGATACTTTGAGATATGGGAGTGATACGGCGGCGGCACTAAGTGTTTCTATTTTGACTGACCCGATGCATGCTGGATTTGGCGAAGGGAAGTTTGGAAAAATTATTTTTCAGCAGGAGACGCGATTGAATAATATTTGTTTAGATGACGGGAAATTTGGGCAAAATGATATTTCTATTGCGACTCGAAGTGGCATTGGAAGTGATTGGAATTTGGCTGGAGGAAAAAGTTCGGTTCGTAATAAGTATATCTTTTCCGAACAGGACAACCAGGGTTTTGATTATTATGTGTTTTCTAAGCCGTTTGAGTTTCCTTATGAAGTTAGTGATTTGATTTTTTTGATGAGTGGAAGATATTGTTTTTTGAATGCTCCAGATGTTGTGAAGAATGAAATCTTGGGACTAGGTATTGAAAATATTGTTTTTGAAAATTGTAGTTCTGGCAGTGAAAGGATTTGTTTTGGAGGTGGAGTTGACTGCGATGCGATTGTTTATGGTTCGTGTTCCAAGGGATGTGATTCGGTTTATGATGAGGGGGTTGTTTCTAAGCCGTCTGGAGATTTGCGGTATGTTGGAAGTTTGATGTATGGGGCGATTGTTAGTGATAAGGCTGTTTATGATTGTAATGTTAAAAGGTTAATGTATCGGACTAGGCAGATTGCTGAGGTTTTTAGTGAAAAGGCTGATTTGATGGATGCTCGGGATTGTGGGACGAATATGAAAGGGGACTTACTTATTTGGGGCGGAATGGTTAGTAGTGCTACTAGCGAGGATTTGATTTCGCTTAAGGGATTTGGGGATGATTTGAAAAGGAAGAATGATAGGGAGGTTTGCGGGGTATGGTAAAAAAACTTTGTTTTTTTACTCGGGGTTTGGGGGTTTGGGGGTTTGGGGGTTTGGGGAGACCATGCAACTTTGCTATTTTTAATTTAAATTTACGGGAGGGTTCTAAATGGTAGCTGGTCGGGGGCAAATGAAGATTATACAGATGGCATTTATGATTATTGGTGTGTTCTTTTTTTTTATTTTGGTTGGGTTGTTTTTTTTGGCAATTACATTTAGGGATGTTAAAAGTGGGGCGGAGGAATTGAATAGAGAACAGGCCATTTCTTCTTTAGCTAATATTGCTGCCATGACTGAATTAAGTTATAATGCTCGAGATTCTATGACTGTCGATGAGGATAAGCTTCGGATTTTGAGTGGAGGTTTTGGAAATTCCATGGGTGGATTTTGGCCGATTGCGTCCCTAGAAATTTATAAGGTTTATCCAGCATTTGAATCGATTGTTAAGTGCCCCGCTGCGGATTGTAATTATTATCGTCTTATGTTTCTATTTGTCAACGAGTTAAAGAATTTGGGAGTGTTTATGATAAGTGCGAGATTGGGAAGATTGTTGTTGGGATGAAGAAGACGGAGGCCCAAGATGGATAGGAAAGGGCAACAGGAGATTGTTGGGTTTGTTTTGATTGTGGTCTTGGTAATGGTGGCGTTGATGGTTTTTTTGATTATTTCGGTTCGAGACGATAAGGGAAGTGAAGATAGCGTTGGCGTTTCTAATATGCTCGATGTTGTGATGAGGACGACAACTGGGTGCGCGATTGTTTATGAGCCTGATTATGATAGGTTTGAGGATTTGTTTAAGAGTTGCTTTAAGGGAAATAGCTGTAGTAATTTGGGGATATCTGCTTGTGATTATTTGAATCAGAGTCTGAAAGATGTTGTTGGTTCTATGATTTTAAGCGATGCTTCGGTTGATAGTTGGAACGCGGAGTTTTTTGTTAAAGATGGTGAAGGGATTTTGAAATGGAGTGAGGGGAATTGCACTGGGGTATCAAATGGGGCACAAAGATCAATTGTTTCTGGGGGGAAGAGTTTGATTGTTAGACTCAGGATTTGTGGAGTTTAGGTCTATATTTCTATTATGATTTGCAATCTGTCTATTACTAATACGGGTTTTAAAGATTCTCTTTTTCCTGTTTTTTCTGCATGAAATTCTATGAAGCCGAATCTTTCTAAGACCTTGATGTCATCCCTTACGGACTTGAAATCGCGACCGAGTATTTTTGCTAATGCGTAAATTGAATTTGGAGATTGGTGTTTTAGGATATAAAGAATTCGGGACTTTTCATTTGAAAGAAGGTTTCTAAGGAGCTTAACATCTGAAAAATCGTGGGCTTTCTTTTCTCCGATTAGTTTTGAGACGAAGTTTTCTTTATTCACATTGACATCGACGTATCTTATTTTGGTTTTTGTTGTCATTTTACTAGGGATTAGATTTTATAAGCCGCAATCCTCATAATTTAAGTATTTCATATGTATGGCTAGTTCTCCAAGATATATAAATATTATGCTTTTTATATATGGGTAATTTTATACCATATATATTTATTGCTTTAGAAAATGGAAAGGACAACTCCCTTCTATTCTGTTGTATTTTGCTGTAATAACAAAAGATTTATAAGTAAACCTGTAAAAATTGGCGTTTTCCGAAGCTGTTTGGACTAAGGTCGGGGGTAAGCTTTAAATAGGGAGAATGAGTTTCTTGTTTAGCGTTATTGTTTATCAATAATGCATTGACTAGTCAGTGTACATACAGGGACACCCTAGAGACGACAACTTATAACGCTCCCTAAGTTATAAGACCTGCCAGACTGTTAGAAAAGTTGAACTTGAGCTAAACCTCAAGGCCTTGAAGAAGGCGGCTGAACAAACAGTACTGAAAGGAGGTTTAAAAAAAATGAAAAAATTATTTAGAAAAGCTGTTACAGTTTTGGGAAGCGCTGCTTTGATCGGTGCTACGGTTGGTATGGCTGCTGCTGCATCATATCCTACACCTTTCACAAGTAATACTGCTATCGTTGTTGGAGCTAACGCTGCACCTTCGGACAATATTGCTGCTGCTTCCATTGCTTCTAATCTAGACGCAAACGCTGCTACAACTGGAACTACAACTATCTCTACAGACGGAGATTCTTACATGTTCGAGAAGACTTCTACTAAATTACACTTGGGTGATGCAATCACTTCTATTAAGGATACTTTAGATGAAGATGAAATGCCTGTTCTTTTGAACGATGGTACTTATGTAGATGATGATAACGATGAATTTGATTATACTCAAAAGATTGTTATGACATCTGCTTCTTTGACTATGTTTGATGATAACGACTATAAAGCAGATGAGCCAAGTGTTGGTATTAAGTACGCTTCAGGTGCGAATGTTTTAACATACACACTTGAATTTACCGAAGAACCCTTGATTGCTGATTTGCCTACTAGTGACTTGACTATCATGGGTAAGGACTATTATGTTCTTGCTGCTGATTATAACACGTTGACTTTGCTTGATTCTGCTTCTGACGCTATTATCGCAGAAGGAGAAACTGCTACTATTACTGCAGGAGGAAAGACATACACTGTTAGTATTGAGTTTGTTGATAGTGACTCGGCTAAGTTGAATGTTAATGGTGAAATCACTAATGATATCGCTGCTGCTGAGACTTACAAGTTGAGTGATGGTGCTTATTTGGGTATGAAAGAAATTTTATATTCAGCTAAGGATACTGGAATCAGTAAAGTTGAGTTTAGTATTGGTAATGGTAAGTTAGTAATTGAAAGCGGTTCTGAAGTTGAAATGAATGAAGATTCTGTCGACGGATTAACTGGTACAATTGTTAATGCTACCACATCTTTAACTAGTGTTTCTCTTGCTTGGGCTACTGACGACGAAGTTTTCGTTGCTGAGGATTCTGTTGCAACTATGCCAGGATTCGAATCTGTTGCTTTAAGTTTTACAGGATTAGACTACCCAGAAGAAGAAACTATTGAAGTTTCTTATGAAGGAGAAGATAGTTTGGTTTTGAAGAACTTTCCATTGAAGGATTCTACAGAAGATATCAATCTTTTGTATAAGGCTGTTAGTGGAGCTAATTATACAGGAATAGGAAAGGATTCCGATGAAAAATTAGTTACTGGTACAACATCTATCACCTTTGATGGTGATACAGATTCTTACTTTATTGCTTCTTGGACTGACGGAAGAGACGCTGAATCTTACATGATGAAGGCAACTAACTTCAATATTGCTGATTCTATCAACAAGACCACTTTCCAATATAAGAAAGATGGTGTTTGGGTAGATGCAAAGACTGACCGAAAGGCTGACGATGAATTTACGATTGGTAATGTTGAGTTAACTGTTGGTGCTATCAATAAGGTAGAAAAGACTGTTGCTATTAACAATAGTGGTAATTCTGAAGTTAGGTTTGATGCTCTTTATTCCGCTGAAGGAATGAAGGTATACTTACCTGTAGATAGTCTTACCTCTACTGCACCTGGTGCACTTAATTTGACTGGTACTTCTCAAACTTCTTACAAGATCGAAATGGTCGAAGAAGATAAGGATGGAGATGTTGCTGCTGGAGACACATTAAATGTGACTGCTGCTATTTCATCTGCTAAGATTACAATAAGTACTGTTACTAGTGAAGTTACTGCTGCTGAAATCGGAGATACTGATGTATACAGAGGTTTCATCTATTCAGCTCTTGCTACAGAAATTTTACACGATAAAAGTAATACTGACCAATATAGTGTTAAATTGATGTACCATGGAGAAGAAGTTGAAGCTGGTGTTTATATCACATCTACTGAAGCAATTAGCACAAGCGGAGACGCTGGTGTTATGACTGTTAAGGATAGTCAGGTTGCTACTGTGAGTGGAAAGAATTTGGTGGTTGTTGGTGGTTCTGCTATCAACTCTGTTGCTGCTGAATTACTAGGTGGTGCTTATAGTGAAGCTATGTTTACATCTGCTACAGGTGTAGGCGCTGGTGAGTTTTTGATCCAATCCTTTGATAGGGCTGGAAAGACTGCTTTACTAGTTGCTGGTTATAACGCTGCTGATACTGAAAAGGCTGTTACTTATTTATTGAATAACGACGTTGATACAACTGTCGGGAATAAAATGAAGGGTACATCTGCTACAGAAGCTACTGTTGTTACTGCATAAGTTCAAACGTAAAGAAAAAATTATTTATTTTTTATTTTTACTCGCCCGCCCCGAAAGGGACGGGCTTTTTTTATTTGGGTTGTTTTAATCAATTCGTAAGGTTTATATTTGATGCAATGCTTTGTATGGAATGAGAAAAATTAAGACCATGGCGGATGTTGAGCGGATTCAGCGTCGGAATAATATTATTTTGGGAGTTATTATGATTTTTTTGCTAACTGCTTCTAGTGTTGGATATTCGCTCATGAGTGCGGACGAGGAGAGGAAGAATAGTGTTAGCGAGAATGGATTTGATTTTGTTCGTGATGGTGGAATATGGAAACTTTCTATTGGAGGGGATTCTTTTGGATTTGTGAATTTGCCTTCGGAGGTTAGTGATGTTGATGTGAATTTGTCTGTTGAATTTGGGATGTACAGCGGACAGCCGCTTTATTTTGTGAATCCTGGTGAGGGCGCAGGTGAGGTTTTGAATAATTTTGGAAATTATGTTTTAAGATACCAAGAGGCTTGTCTTCAACAAGATGAGAACGATTTTGGGAACTTGACTAGTAAGTCGAATGAGAGCGAGGTTGTTTGCAATGGAGATTTGCCAGTTAAGGATTGTAATTCTAACTTGATTATTTTTGAGATTGGAAATGAGACACGGGTCTACAGCGAAGGAAAATGCGTATTTATCGTTGGTGATGTCTTGAGAGGAAGTGATGCGTTTTTGTACAAAATACTTGGTATTAATTGATGGCTGGAAGGAAAATAAAGAAGCAGGAAGTGAAAAGTAGAATTGCCGACATAGTTGATGCAGAAATTGTTGAGGATGAGATTACGGTTCCTAAGAAAATTAAAGATAATGAGAATAAGATGTTGATTTGGTTTTTCGTTGTTATTGGAATTGTTTTTGCTTGTGTTTTGGTGCCGTATTTTTGGATTGAGGCCAGTAAGAATTTTGAATTTGGCGGAGCAAGTTGGGTCGTTGAAGATTATGATGATTTAAGGATTTTCCATGGGAGATTTGTTAGTTTGACTAATCCGAATTTGCATTTTAATGTTTTTTTTAGAGAAGACCCTAGGAAAAACGATGCGAATGTTGAAGGCAAACTTGATAGTTTTAAGTATGGTGGTATTATTTCGCTTAGTCCTGAAGTTGACGCATGTCGAGGAGAATTATCTCGTGTAATGTTAGACTTGAGTTCTTTTTTGAATAAGGGTGTTGGCGTTGGCCCAATTGAGAGCGGGTCTACAGATGAAGAGATTGCCAAAGGTACTTCTAGAAGATTTGCGACTTGTGAGAATGTGATGGACCGAACTGTTGTTGTAGTTGAGATTGGAGAACGGGGAATTGTTCAAGACAAGATGAATCCTAATTGTTATATTATTGGTGCTAAAGATTGTGAGGATTCTGATGTTGTTGAAAGGTTTATGATGAAAACTGTTATTGATTTTCGAGATAGTTATCCAGTTGAAGAAATTATAGAATAATTATTTTTTCTTTTTCTTATGTTTTTGTTTTGACTTTATTAAACTTTTCAGGTATTTAACATCGGATATTATTGGGACTGATTTTATTTTGTAAAATTTTATTGTTGTGATGTAAGTTGCGACTACGAAGATTGTTGATACTAGATGCCAGAATATCCAGTGAATTATTTCGAAATTTGGGGTTGCGATTAGGAAGGCTAGGATTAAAATTCTCAGAATATTGAGAATGAAAAGTGCTAGGATTGCCGTTAGGATTGCTTTAAATCTTGTTTTTGGAAGGATGTTTGCAGTTGATAAGAATAAGGCCATGAGAAGATAAAAGGCTGATCCGGCTACGCATGCTGGAGCAATTTGAATTATTGATTGGCCGAATTGGATTATATCTTCTGTTAAAGTTGTTGCTGTAAATATTCTTATGGCTAGATTTGTTGTATGGATTGTTAGAGGTGTTAGGATTTTGTAGATGAGGTAGAGATTTCCTATTCCTAGGGCTAGAATTAAAATGTATCTTGAGAATAGATTTATTATTTTTTTGGTGTCTTTATTCATATTGTTATATGATTTTATTGCTTATAAAATTGTGTAGTCAAATTAAAAATCTGCTCTTGTTGGTCTTCGTGCCACCTTTATGATTAACACGAAAAAGATTAATACTAATAGCCCAACAATTCCCGCTACCAAGTAAAGCATTGTATTGCTTAATCCTAGGCTTGAGCCTAGACTTGAAAAGACCCCTGGAGCTTCTGCAATTTTTACAGAAACTGGCTGGTTATATATTTCCCCACCTGATGCTACATTTATCTTGAATGTTTGTGGACCAGCTTGCTTTGGAGATAATGTGATTATTACTTCTTGCGTGTTTCCAGAAGCTATTGTTGTTGTCTGTGGAGTTACACTTACTAGTTCTGCCCATGTTTCAAAACCCATTGGAGTGACTACAAAATCGTTAACCTTCCCGTTGTTTGTTATTGTTGTCTTTATAATTAGATTTTTCCCCACTTCTGTTGCAGACTCTAGGCTCGCTCCAATTGATGGCACTTTCGCCTTGCATCCTAAGATGTTTAGTCTGATTGAAGAATCTGTATTCTCCTCATCGTATGATGATGGATTATTGTCGTCTTCGTCATCATCCCAATCGAAACTTACTATTACGTCTAGATTATATTTCTCTTTCGCTAAATCTGAAGGAATATCTACAAAGAAAGTTACGATTTCCTTATCCCCGTTATCTAAATTTTCGACTACCATATATTCATCGATTTTTAGCTCTGAATTGTATAAATTTACTAGGATTCTTTCTTCTTCATCGTCTCCTAGGTTGTAAATTGGAATCGCTATTTCTAGATTTTGCTGATCGCAGTAAGTGTCCATTTGCGTTTTAAACTCAGAACCCTTTACCACAATTGAATCTTCGTAATCTACTGACTCAACTGTAAATGCAAAATAAAAATCTCCACTGTCAACTTCAGAATTACATTGCGCTGCCTCGTTGCCATCTTCGTAAGTCATTATGTACATGTAGTATGTTCCATCATCTAAATCTGAAGATACTTCATTAATTGTGAAAATTACTGATTCCTGATCGTCATCTTTTAATTTTCCGATATCTGTTAATATTTCGTCTTCTATATCAAAGTCGTTTGTTACATCGTTTCCGCCGTTTTCAATTTTATCATCGTAAATTGCTATCATTACTTCTACATCTTCAACGTCATCGCTACCTGTATTCCCAACTTCTACTTTAACTTCAACTACATCTAAGTATTGCCATTCATCATCTTTCCCATCGCCTTTATTATTTACATCAAAGTCTGAGATTTCTAATCTGCCTTTTTCAGAATAGCCTTCTAGCTCACAAAGTGTGTCCTTTGTTGATGGTGTTGTAGAGGTAGAGCCATTGGAATAGTTTGCTCTTGAATATGGCAAGAATCCTGCAATTTTTACACTTGATACGTATGCGCCCAAGTTGACTTTATGGTCTACTGTTCCTGTAAAATTTGCTGGAATTGAATATGTTAGCGAGTATTCTTTTGATGTTGCATCTGCAAGTGTGTCGTTTGCCGGAACTGTTGCTGTAATTCCAGATGTTGCTGATGTGTCTGACCAGCTTAATTCGATTGCTGTTCCGTTATTATTTGTTACGTTTACCTTTACGATATAAGTTGAACCTGGAGAAACTGGATTTGGTAGTTCTTGTGTCGTCTCGACTTGAATTCCGTCTTGAGTAGAAGAGTAAGCTGAAATTAATCCAAAACCCAATAATAGGACCACCAAAATGCCTAGAGTTGCAAATACATTTTTTGCCATGTTGTAATTCTTGAGTTACATCTATTTATAAAGTTTTCTATTCGCCCTGGATAATTTTTAGATTATTTTATCTAAAAAATTTTAGAGACGGAGAAAAGCTTAAATATAACATTGTCGTCTATAGTTTATGGTTAGATCAAAAGAGAATTTGTGGGGTGCCTATGCTTTCTTGATTGGGGTTGTTTTGGCCGTGATGCTGGGGCTGTTTAATAAAAGCTTGGAATCTGCTGGCGGATTGTTTTATTCGGCATTAGTTTTGATTGGTTTAGTTGTAGGGATTATGAATACTAGCGATAAAAATTCGCAGGTTTTTTTACTTGCGAGTCTTTCCATCGTTCTTGTTGGAGCTTTAGGAGTAGATGCTTTAAAATATATCCCTACCAATAATTATGTTGTGGCTTCGCTTCGAAATGTTTTGGGCAGTTTATCCCTGTTATTTATCCCATCTACGATTGTTGTTGCGCTAAAGACTGTGTTTTCAATGGCGAAAATCTGAAGTTGATTTATTTTAGAAACTGTATTATATCTTGAAGATTAACGATTCTTGGATCATCTCTTGCCAATCCAAAACATGCCGTATTTATCCATAGTCCTATTTGTGGGAAATTTTCGAATTCTTGCGTGTTGATATTATTAGCTTCAAAAATATATACAGATTTATTTAAGGCTTTTATTTTGTCTTTTATTTTTTCTATTTGTTCATGATGCTGCCCATGCTTTGTTGAAAGAATTAGGGCGACGGAATCTGAAAGTAGGAATTTTTTTTGTTTTGCTAGAGTTTTTTTATTATGTGCATCTATTTCTTCTTGAGTTATTTGCTCTAATGTTTGTCCTGAGAAAATATATATTGGTTTTTGAATCTGAATTGCATTATTGATTGCGTGGAATTTTCCATCGGTGATTATGAGAATTTCGTCTGCTGTTTTGTCTAAGGCTGTTGAATTGCAACCTAGCACATGGGCTTTGTGGCGAGCGCCTTGCTTTATGATGACTTTTTTGTTTTTAGATTCTAAATAGGATTTGACTTTCGGGACTAGGTCTATGTATTGGATTGTTGCGGCCAAAGATATCGTTTTGCCCCTTAAGGAATTTAGTAAGGAAAGATTAACATCATGGTCTTTGAATTTACGCTTTGTTTCTATGAGCAATACTTTTGTTGACTTGGAACCATTGCTGGCTGGAACACGCTGCGCTTTCATTATACTATGGAGAATAGAGAGTTTTTAAGAATTTAGAATTTTTCTATTTCATCAGTCTTAACTGATTTTGCTGAGTCTTCAGTCGAACCTTTTTGTATGTCGAAAACTCTAGATGGAGTTGCGATAATTGTATTATCTCCGAATCCTGCGATTTTACCTTCCAATGCTTCCACTGTTTTCTTAATTTTTGAAACCGCTCTCTTTAATTCAACTACATCTTTTGATTTTAATGTTTTTATGTCAATTACCGCAATCGAATAGCCTTCCCTTAAAGAATTTAAGATTGGGTTAATATCCTCATAAACTTTCAAGGCGAAAGTCTTAATCAAGATTTTAGAATCAGATCTTTCTTTTTCCAGATCTATTTCTATGAAGTCTGAGGAAACTTCATCCTTGTTTCCCATCATTTTTTTCAGTATGTTGAAAGCCATAATGTACTTTCATAATTTCAGTATTTAAATATTTATGTGGTAGACAATGAGTTTTATTTTGGAGAATTTTAACGACGGGAAAGCTTTATTTGGGCTTTTGTAAACTCTTGCTAGGAGTAATTTTTCAGTAAGTTATATTTTTCTCGACGGGACATGTTTATCGAGGGACAATTTATTTAATCTGTGCGATTAAAATTATAAATTACATCTAATGCCGACGAGAAATTAAAAATATACACTCATGAAATTAATTCGAAATTTTATCCTTGAATCTTCTTCATTACTTCTTCTCTGATCTCTTCGATTTTTTTGGAGAATTCTTGTTCTTGCTCGTTAATTGATTTCATTCTTGTATTAAGAAGTCTTTTCTTGTTATTCATCTCTTTTAATATCTCTTCTTTTGTTGTCTTAACCACGACTTGTCCTCCGATAATTCTAGAAAGTTCAGATTCTGTTTTTTCGACTTCTTTGATTATATAATCTGTTTCGTTGGATTCCATACTGAAGGCATTCTTTTGCATTAGAAGTTGTTGAAACGACTGCTCCAGCATTTGAAGTTCTTGAATTTGGGATTGAGTCTCCGCATCTAAATTCGCGAATGGATTATTATGTCCTGAACAATTCCCATTACATTCTTCTTCCACTTTAATCTGAACTTACTGTCTTCATTTTATTTCGTGGCTTATAAAAAATTCTGGAGCCACATTCTGGACAAACGAATCGCTTCTTCAAATCTTCTGATTTCAGCTTATTCCCGCAATGAAAACATTTGTATCCTGCCATTTTATTTTTTGGTTTTTTGGTTTTTTAAATGATATGCTCCAGATGCAAATTCTTTTCCACATTTTTCGCATTCCCAAATAGATTTAATTTTTCGCTTTGCACGACCTTCACAGAAGGGGCATTCCTGCTTGATTCGCTGTTTTCGTTCCACAGCTACAAGTTTTTGCTTTATCTTACCATAACCTGCGCCAAATCTTCCTGCGCTTCCGATTTTTTTGTTTTTTACTGCCATTTTTGTTTTTTTTGTTTTTTTTGGTTTTAAATTTTAATGGGGCTACGCGGATTTGAACCGCGGTCGCGAAGTCCCAAACCTCGAATCATACCAGGCTAGACCATAGCCCCATGAATATCATGGGATTCCTTCAGTTAATAAACTTACTTCTTCTTTACGGCTGCTTCTGCTTTTTTCTCTTCCTCAGCTGCCTTTTCTGCATCCTCGGCCTTCTTGAGTGCCTCTTGCTTTGCTGCGATTGTTGCAAAGTATACTGCTAATGCCTTTCGTTTTTCTGGATCAACATTAGTTTTTTTAGCGGCAATTTCTTCTGCGAACATTCCATTAGCGATATCTTTCATGATTTCTTTTGTTTCTTTGTTCTCAATTAATACTCCAAGAGATTGGCATGTTCCGATTACGGATTTTAATGTTGCCATGAAATCATTTGATAGCATCGACTCATGCTTTGCTTTCGAAATTGCGATAACTTGTTCTATTGCAAAATTTCCTATTCTTTGTTTTAGCCTTGCTCCAGATGCTGTCGAAAGTCCTAATTCTTTTTTTATTAATTCTGAAGTTGGAGGAGATAAAACTTTAATCGTTACTTCCTTCGTGTCCGGGTTAACTGTTAAATGAACTGGAAGGGTTACTCCTTGGAATTCTTGTGTCGCTACATTTACATCGGCGATAACTTTTCCCATATTTATCCCCATCGGTCCTAATTGTTGTGCAACTGCTGGACCTGGTGTCATCTTCCCACCTTCTACCATCAATTTAATAATTGCCATTTTAATTTTTTGAATAGTTAGTTTAAAAGATTAACTACTCTTCCTCCTCCCTTCGAATTACTCTTATATTATCCAACTTTACTGTAACTGGTATTGGAACTGCTGCACCCAGAAGAGAAACAACGCATTCATTCTTTGATTTGTCTACCCTGATAACCTTTGCCTTCTCGTTCTTGAATGGTTCTGAAATAATTTCTATTATGTCGTTCTTTTCAATCTTTATGTCTGCTGCAACTGGTTCAAGCATTTGTTTTATTTTTTCATATGAAACTGTTTCTCCGATAATTCCTTTGACATACGGCAAATTAAATACTGCATCTTCTGCATGCTTGTGATCTGGAGATTCCAAAAAGATGTAACCCCGTAGTCCATGTGGCCTTGCGATTGCATATATGCCAACACCTTTTTTGTTAACTTTGTCTGCAATCATTTCAAGGGCTTTATCTTCCTTGTTTGTTGTAACTTTGACAATATATATTTGAGATTCATGCTCTCTCTTTGGCTTTGGCTGTTTGATATTCGCATCTTCTTCTATCTCTCGTTCTTCTTCAGCTAGCTCTTTTGCTGGCTCTGTATTCACTGCGTCTTCTGGAACCAATGAGGGTTTTGTTGAACCTTTTATCTTTGGAGCGAAAGCATCTTCTGCGCTACTATTATCCTCTTCGTCGAGGTAGTCAAATTCGTCGTCATATCCTATTGCCATATTTGTTTACACTAGCTCATAAAAATCTAGAACTAGATGTAATTTATTGAAATTTTGAGTTTTTAAAAGTTTTGGTAAGTCAATTTTAGAATATCTATTTGAACGCTAATTTCATAGCAACTGATATTACAAAGCCGAATGCTCCTATTACAAGAAGTCCGACGACAGAAACCTTTGATATTGTTTTGAATTCTTCCATTGTTGGTTTTTTTAGGAGATGCCATACTCTGAGATACTTGTGGTATTGAGACGAAATTTGCCTAAGGATTTCTTTTGCCATATTAGTATAGAGAGAATGGGTTTTTAAAACTTCGGAGATAGCGGTTAAATTTGATGTATAGATTATTCTTTTTCATCAATAAATTTGATTCCCAGTTCCCCTTCCATGTCTTTTTTTCTGGTTTCTCGGATTGACTTTCTTTCCCCTGAGATTTGTGGGGATTTGACTCCAGTTATTACTACCATTACTTTTATTGATTTTTCCATATCTTTTGAAATCTGTGCGCCTGAAATTAATTTCGCGTCTGGAGAAAGTTGTTCGCCCACTTTTTTAATTATATTTTTGTATTCTTCTAGGGAAAGGTCAACCCCCCCTATTACATTAACTAGGGCGCCACTTGCATTTTTTATGTCTACGTCTAGAAGTGGATTATTTAGTGCTTTGTAGACTGCATCTTCGGCTCGATTTTCTGAATCAGATTCTCCCATCCCTATTAAAGACACTCCTCCATTTACCATTACTGCCTTAACATCTGCGAAGTCTAGATTAACTAATCCTGAAGACGTTACGAGCTCCGTGATCCCCTTGACTGCGTTTGTTAGAATTTCATCTGCAACCTTAAATGCTGTTGGGAGAGGTAAGTCTGGGGCTAGGTCTAGGAGTTTATCGTTTGGGATTACAATTAGCGTATCAACAATCCCTTCCATTCTTTCAAGCCCTTCCATCGCGTTTTCGATTCGTTTCGCACCCTCGACTGTGAAGGGCAAGGTTACAACTCCGATTACTAAAGCTCCTTGTTTTTTTGCAATTTCTGCTACAATTGGTGCTGCACCCGTTCCTGTCCCGCCACCTAATCCACATGTTATGAAAACCAAATCTGAATTTTCTAATTTTTTCTTGATTTCTTGGGACTGCTCTTTTGCGGCTTCTTCTCCTATTCGAGGATTTGACCCCGCGCCTAAGCCTTTTGAAAGTTCTCTTCCAATTAAGATTTTTTGATCGGAATTCGCATAAAGAAGATCTTGCGCGTCGGTGTTTATCGCTATTACTTCGCCTCCCCTAACACCAATTTCTCGCATTCTTGAGACTGTGTTCCCTCCGCCTCCTCCGACTCCGACTACTTTAATTCGTGCAGATTGTCTTTTTAGAATTTGTTCTAGTTCTCTATCTATTTCTGCGTTTGGATTATTTTTCGAATTTAATGGCATATCTAAGATATCACCACTTTCTGATACATCTCTCATGAATTGGAATACGTATCTGGGTTTATAATTATTTGTGGGGTTAGCCAAATAGAATTATTTTTTGTTTTCTGCAATTGTTTTTGTTTCTATTTTTAGGGCTAGGATTTCTTCGAATTTTGGAGAGAACATTTTAATGAATTGTTCGGCCTGTCTTGGTACAATGAATGTTATGGTCTTGCCATGTATTTCAAAATCGAAAGTTTGTCGGAAGAGGAATTCTTGGAGTGCATTGATTTTTTGCCTTTGGTCAGTTATGATTTTGTTTATCTTATATATATAGGTGACTTTTTTTCCTGCGAGTGGATTGTTGAAATCGACTAATGTTCTGCCCCTGTCTGAAGACAAAACTTTTACGAGTTGTCCGTCTAGAGAAATTTGCATTCCTCTGACTGGGGATATTTTTTGTTCGTGGAAATGTTTTGCAGGAATCATTCTTACCAATTGGGAGTTCCTTTCTCCGAAAGCTTCTTTTGGGTTTAGAGTTACTTTGTAATTTTTTTCCACTTCTTTTCCGATTAAATCGTTGTCGAATCCTGCGGGCAACATTTTGTGTCCGACTGACAAGATGAAGGGTTTTATGTTTGTTGTTTTGAATCCTGCCGATTTGGCGTCTTCTAGGATATTTGTGTCGAAGATTTCGGAAGTGTTTGCGATTTTTCCCGTGAAAGAGATTTCTATGAAATCATTTTTTTGGATTGGCATAAAAACAACAAACGGTCTTTATTTTTAAATTTTGGGATGATATACGCAAAGTTTTATAAAAGGAATAAATTTTATGTTATTATGGTTGCAAAAGTTATTGACGCTACAGAGATGAGAGTGGGGACTTTCTTGTTGCTTGACGGCGTTGCGCATCAGGTTAAGAAAATGGACATTAGTAAAACTGGTAAGCATGGTCATGCGAAAGTTAGATTTGAGGCGATTAATGCATTTAGCGGTAAGAAGAAAGTTATGGTTATTCCTGGGCATGATAAGTTTGAAGTTCCTATGATTGATAAGAGGAATGGGCAGGTTTTGTCTATTCATGAAAACATGGCGAGTATTATGGATAGTGAGAATTTTGAGAATTTGGACTTGCCGATTGCCGAAGATGTAACGGGTGTTGTTGAAGGTTCAAATATTGAGTATTGGGATATCGAGGGTGAGAAGTTGCTGAAGAGAGTTTTGTAATCTTAGATTTTTATGATTGTAACCGATAGTCTTTTAAACTAAAATTTTTATGATTGATTATGGCGACTAAAATTCCGGCTGCGCAAAACCGTTTGTATAAGAACGCGTTTGTTTGCAAAGACTGTAAGCACAAGATGAAGGTTGAACCTTTGAAGATTGTTGGTGGTAAAGTTAGATGTCGTAAGTGTAAGGGACAGGATTTTCGGCCGGTTCGAAAGAAGTAAGTATATATTTTTTTATAATAATAATTAAAAAGTTTAAAAATTTTGTTTGAATGGATGGTATCAAAAGATGAATAAAACAAAAGTGTTGAAGGAAGCATTTAATCGTGTCAATTTTCTGAAGAAGAATCCTGATTTGGCTGGCATAATTGTTGGAGATGGACTGGTGAATAGAAAGAAAGAAAATTTTTATCCGAATGGATTTGGAATGATTGCTTGGATTTTTAATGAAATGTATAATAAAGTAGATTACAGGGATGGTTATCGTAGTCATGCTTTTCCCGGAGTTAATGGACCTGGATATTTTCCTTATGTCGGATTCGTTAATATGTTAGAATCTAGGTTTAAGTTGACTGGGGGATTGTCTAATAAATCTGGGGATGTCGTAACTCTTGGATATTTTGTAGAGGATTTTAGGGGATCAGAAAAAGACAAAGAGAAAGAATCTGAAGAAGATGCATTTAGAAGATGTGAAGTAGTTGATGCTATGTTTTATTTGGGAGATTATGGAAGGCTTACTTCGATTGATGTTTTTGGGCTGGACCCTGGGCGAAAGAAATTTATAAATATCACTAAAGACACAACTCAGATTTCTCCTGGTTGTGATTTGTTTTATCACACTCTTAGATAATAGTTTTTATAGAAAGAGAATAGTTTTTTAAAGAGATTTTATGTTTATCTAACATGGTAAGCTTTTTTGTCTATGATATGGTATTTTTGATAGTTTTTAGTTTGGGTGTATTTTTATTCTTGAGGAAGCGAAGGAGTGAATTATCGAAAGAGGGTTGGATGTTTATGTGGCGGACGCAATATGGAATTCGTGCTATGACTTGGTTTACTCAGAAATTTGGTTTTATTATGCAAAAGATGAAGTGGGCGATTGTTGGACTTGGCGGGATTTTGATGGCTATGATGATTTGGATGCTTGGGCAGACTGTTGCGATTTATTTGTTACATCCTGAAATTACAAAATTAATTAAGGCTCCTCCGATTGCTCCGCTAATTCCATATTTTCCCAAACTGTTTGGTATGGAAAGCTTTTTCCCGCCATTTTATTTTAGTTATTTTATTGTTGCCTTGGCAATTGTTGCAATTGCTCATGAATTTAGCCACGGCGTTTTTATGAAGCTGTTTAAAATTAAGATTAAATCCACTGGTTTGGTTTTCCTAGGTCCAATACTTGGAGCATTCGTTGAGCAAAGTGAGACTAGCATGAAAAGTAAAAAGAAACTGGACCAGATGACGGTTTTAGCGGCTGGTGTTTTTGCGAATGTCTTGGTTGCTATTTTATTTTATTTACTTTATGTTGGTTTCTTTTTTAGTAGCTTTGCAGCGTCGGGATACATTTTTAATTCGTATGCCGTTACTGCAATTCCTTTGGAAAATGTGACTGGGTTTGACAAGGTTGGAAATCTAACTAAAGTTTTCACTAATGATGGAAATTATTATTTGGATGAGGGGCTTGCTTTGCAACTTGATCTTGTGAATCAGGAATATTTGGTTGCTTATGTCGAGGCTCCTGCTGTTCTTGCTGAGATGAAAGGGGCGATTGTTCAGGCTGATGATGTGAAAATTTTGGGACAAGAAAGCTTGAGATGGTTTTTGGAAAATAAGAAGCCTGGCGATATTGTTAGGTTTACGACTGTTTACTACGACGAAGTTAATGAATATGATGTAATGTTAAGCGAGCATCCCGATGGTTCAGGAAAGGCTTATTTGGGTGTTGGACATAATGAGGCGAACCCGAAAGGATTTATTCAGGGATTTTTAACTAAGTTTATGGGGTTCAAAGAATCTTCAACTTACTATACTCCGACATGGGATGGTGAATTTGTTTTCTTTATTTTTCATTTGCTTTGGTGGATTATGGTTATCAATTTGCTTGTAGCTTTGTTTAATATGATGCCACTTGGAATGCTCGACGGCGGAAGGTTCTTTTATCTTAGCGTTTGGGGAATGTTTGGTTCGGAAAAACTTGCAAGAAGAGCTTATCAAATCGCGACTTATTTGATTTTGTTCATGTTTGCATTGATGATGTTTTTTTGGTTTATTGGAATTTGGTAATATTTTTCTTTAATTAATTTTATAAGGTGAGATGGGGTTTTGTTTTTATGGCAAGAAAGAACCCATCTCGGAAATGTAATCTTGGTAGCGTTAGAAGTACGCTTAGGAAAATGAATTATGGACTTGTTGGAGAGACTAGCGCTGTTCAGATTTGTCGTTGGACGAAGAATTCTTTGCGGGGCGACAGGGGATGTTGGAAGGAAAAGTTTTATGGGATTTCGAGTGCTGGTTGTGTTCAGATGACGCCTAGTGTCATGTGGTGCGAAAATTCGTGTTTACATTGTTGGAGGCCAATTGAAATGAATCTTGGGACCGAGTTGCCCGTTGTGGATTCTCCGACGGAGATATTAGATGGAATTATTATGAAGAGACGTGAGATGCTAATGGGGATTAAAGGGAATAAAAAAGTTGATGCGAAGAATTTTGAGGAAATGATTTCTCCTAAACTTTTTACAATGAGTTTAAGTGGAGAGGCGACTCTTTATCCTAGACTTGGTGAGATGTTTAGTGAAATTCGTCGACGTGGGGGCGTTTCGTTTTTGGTTACTAATGGTTTGAACCCTGAAGCTTTGCAGAAGCTAGAGAAAGATGGACTACCTACACAACTTGTTATTTCTACTAATGCTCCAAATGAGAAGTTGTTTTCGCAGTGGCATCGGTCTACGAAGGTCGAAGCTTGGAATGTTTTTCTGAAGAGCCTTGATGTGATGAGAAAACTTAAAGGAAAGGTTCGACGAGTTATTCGGTTGACGCTTGTTAAGAAGGGAAGCGATGGTGAATTTTGTGAAATGACTAATATGAGTGAAGAAAATTTGGATGAATATGTTTCTTTGATTAAACGGGCTGAGCCGGACTTTGTTCATGTCAAGGGATATAAGGCTGTTGGGTTTGCTCGGAAGAGGATGGGTTACGATAAACAGGTTTGGCACGGAGAAGTTTTGGAGTTTGCTCGAAAACTTCTGGAAAGGCTCAACTGCGTTGGTGGAGCTCATGCTTTGCATGGGGGCTTGGCGGTTGAGTGGGAGTTGGGGGCTGAGGACGAGAGGAGTTGTGTTGTGGCGTTGGTTAGGCGTGGGGTTGGGATGAGGATCACTAGCTATTAGCTTTTAGCCACGAATTATACAAATCTTTATTTTGGCGTTTTGTCTCCTTAGCCAATTAGAGAATGTTTCTCTTCATATTTATTAAGAGTGACGGGATTATCTTTGAAACATAGGTAATAATTTATGAATTCTTTAATTTCGTCTATGGATATGGGAGAATCCGCCACTCCTTCTTCGTCTATATTTGGAGCTCTTAATGTAGTTAAGTTGTACTCTTTTCTAATATATCCATTACGTACACATTTTGCCGCCAACAACTCCAGTGTTTTTCCGGTATGTGTTCCTGCCGTTGCTGTAGAAAATATCTGATATTGTTTGCTTAAACCTTCTGGAAGTTCTCTTTCAATTATAAAATATCTCTCTCTCATTTTATAGCATTATTATGCCGTCCTTAGTTAGGGCAGTAAATCGGACTCCGACTGGTAAATTTAGTAAAGCTGATTGTAGTGCCATATGTTCTTTGCCGTTGCCAGATGCGATTGATAGCGCGACTTCTAATCCTTGGAACTTTCCTTTTAGTTTGCTTAAGAATTCTTTTTGTAGTTGGGCTAGGTTTTTGTTTGGGTCGAATTCTATGAAGTCGAAAGGTTCGCCGCTAACTGTGAATTCTTTTGCGAAGGGTGGACCAACTACTATTACTTTTTCCCATTCGCCTTTTTGGATTAGTCCTGAGACTTGGCCCCATGTTCCTTTGCCGGTTGAGAGTAGTGCTACTAGTTCCATATTGAGATAGATTAATTTTCTTATTTAAGGATTTGTGTGATTAATTTTATTTGGTATGGCAAGTTTTATAAAGTGAAATTTCGCTAGGTTAATACTACTGTTAGTAGAAGAGCTTGCTCGACTCAAAAATTCTAACGGTTTAATGTGCATGGAAACAATAAAGGCAATAGCGGAACTTCGAAAGGAGAAGAAGAGAAAGTTTGATCAGTCGGTAGACTTGATTATGAATTTGAAGAATTTTGATGTTCGTCGAGAGGCGTTGAATACTTTTATTTTTGTTCCACATGGGGGGAAGAAAAAATTGGCTGCTTTTTTTACTAGAAGAAGTAAGGTTATTGATACGATTACTGAAGAAGATTTTGTTAAGTATAAGGATTTGAAGGATATTAAAAAGTTAGCTAGAGAATACGATGCGTTTTTGGCTGTTGCTCCGATGATGGGTAAAGTTGCTACGAAGTTTGGTCGAGTTTTTGGTCCGATGAACAAGATGCCTTCGCCTTTGGCTGGAATTGTTCCAAAGGAAGATGATGATATGGTTAAAGTTATGATTAAGAAAATGGATAATTCTGTTAGGGTTAAGAACAAGGAGATGTCAATTAAGGTTTGTGTTGGGAAGGAGAGTATGAGTGACGCGGATTTGGTTGCAAATATTGATGCTGCTATGCTTGAGCTTGAGAAGAAGTTGCCTAAGGGTCGAGATAATATTAAGGACGTTTTGATTAAATTTACGATGACTAAGCCTGTCGTTGTTCAAGAGAGGAAGTAAAATGAATGATACTACGGTGCATGTTAGTGATGTAAAGAAGGCGAAAGTTAAGGAGCTTGCTAGTCTTTTGGGAAGTAAGACTGTTATGGTTATTTCTGTTAAGAATTTGCCTTCGGCGCAATTTCAAGAGATTAAGAAGAAACTTCGGGGGAAGGCTAAGATTCAAGTTGTGAAGAAGAGTTTGGTTAATTTTGCTTTGGATCATTGTGATGTGAAAGAAGTTCATGATTTGGTTCCGCATGTTAGTGATTCGACTGCTATGCTATTTAGCGAGGAAGACGCTTTTATTATTGCTGGGCTTTTGGCTGACTATAAGAGTCCTTCTAAAGCCAAGGCTGGACAGATTGCTCCGTTTGACATTGAGGTCAAGGCTGGTCCTACTGATTTGATTCCTGGTCCAGATATTTCTGCTTTGAGTGCTGTTGGCTTGGCGCCTAAAGTTGATAAGGGAAAGATTTCTATTTTGAAGGATAAAGTTATTTTAAAGGAAGGTAAAGAGATTACAGCGGCTATTGCTTCAATTATGGCTAAGCTTGGAATTGTTCCTTTTGAAATTGGGATTGACCCTGTTGCTGCTTATGATAAAAATGCTAAACAAGTTTATGCTAATATTAAGATTGACAAGGTTGGAATGATTGCTGGCTTGGAACATGATTATGGAAGGGCGTTTGCTTTTGCTGTTGATTTAGGGATTGTGAATTCTAATACACTTGATATGGTTTTGGCTAAGGCTGTTTCTCATGAGGGTGTTGTTAGTCGAATTATAAGTGGAGAGCCTGAGCCTGTGGCTGTTGCGGCTGTGGAAAAAGTTGAAGTTAAAGAAACTAAAGTGGAGAAACAAGTAGACGCTGCTGCAGGTCTTGCTAGTTTGTTTGGATAATGAAAACTTTAGGTAATGCTTACGGAGTTAAATCTTCGGAGGAGAAGGAATAAAATGGAATACACATATGCGGCTCTTTTGTTGCACAAGGTTGGCAAGGACATCAACGAAGCTAACTTAAAGGCTGTTATTTCCGCGACTGGTGCTTCGGTTGACGAGGCGAAAGTTAAGGTAATGGTAGCTAGTTTAAGTGGTGTTGATATCGCTAGTAAGTTGGCGAATGCGTCTGTAATGGCGGCTCCCGCTGTTGCTGCTGCCCCTGTAGTAGAAGAGAAGAAGAAGAAGGAAGAACCAAAGGCTGATGCAGCTGCAGGTTTGGCTTCATTGTTCGGATAATCTAGCTGTTAGCTTTTAGCTATTAGCCATTAGAACGATGAGGTCTAGTTGGCTACGCTGTTTTTGACGAAGGATGAGGCCGTTTTAGCGGTTGCGTTCTTCGGTTGAAAATGTCTGGAATGGTGAGGTCGGGTTAGTGGGAAGTTTTTGGATTTTATATTAACAATAACTGAATATACTAATAATTAAAAAGACCAGAATCCTACAATGTTATGGTAGTAATAAAGCTTGTTCCATATAAGCTGAAGATTAGAGATATGAGGTTTAGGAAAAAGGGCCAGCCGCATGTTTTTATAAATTTATTAACTGGACTTAATTTTCCTGGATTATTTTCAGATTTTCTTTCTGCGAATAGAAATTATGTGAACAACGCCGATAGCACATATATGGGGTGTAAAGAATTTTTGCATAATAAAGATGATGATGTTTATTATGGCAGTATAGGATACGGCGATTTTGGGTATAACTCTAAAATAAAAAATATAAAAACTACTCAAATTACAAAGGAAAAAACCACTATTGAAACTGAAGAGATACCTTATTATTATATGATGAAAATTATTGGGGACTACGCAATAATTTGTATAAATCAATTTAAGAGAAGAGGAATAAAAACTATGCTCAAGGATCAATTGAGAGAATTCTTAAGGGATAAAGGGATAAACTCAGGGGGAATAGAGTTATATGTTAATCCGATCACATCACACGATCTTTCAAAAGTCTTTAAAATAAATAAAATACGATATATCAGAAACAGAATTCCTAGAGACTCAGAAAGAGGGCTTTTGAAAGCTTTGGGAAAATACGAAGTTGGTACATTGATAGAAGAAAAAATAATAACCATAAGAAACTCAAAAACTCCTATTTCTGAATTTATTAAAAGTATAAAGAGCGGTCTCGTAAATAATGATTGTAAAAAATATTTAGAAATTGATGGAGAAACATACAAGACTTTAAGATTGGAAGTTGAACTTAAAGATGGTTCGTCCAGAGTTCTTATTGTAGATCAAGGCATATGTTTTAGCGAGGGAGAAGAAATAGAATTTGAAGGAGATTTTCCTAAATTAGATATATTTTATAATAAAGCAATTGGATTTTTAAAAGAGGTCGCAGAAAATGTTTGAACCATTAAATATATTTATTTATCTAAGGGAAAATTATAAAACAATGTTAGATGACTATAAAATATCTATTTTTATTCTTAATTTTCTGATAATTCCCATTCTCCTCTCAATGGTACTTGTTGTGACATTGAATGATACTGTATTTAATCAAATAATTACCTCATCTATAGCCTTTTTCTCTATCATCGTAGGATTTTTAATAAATGTATTAATTTTATTAACAAATACAAAAAAATATTCAAAAAAAGAATTTGCTAGCCTAGAAAATTCTGAAAAAATAATTGAACTATATATGGAGAAATTAAGGAAAAATTTATCCTATAATATCTTAACTACTATAATTTTTGGAATTTTTTTGATAGTATTAATAATATTTCTCCCGTCCTATTTATATAAAATAATAGTATTTGATAGAGAGGTGTTCTTGGGTAAATCTTTAATACTTTTTTTCTTTGCATACTTTATGATTTCTTTAGTAAATATACTTTCAAAGTTCGGTGTCTATATTTTAGGTAGATTTGAAAAGAAAAAATAAGTTATCCTCTTTCTATTTACGCCCATACCCCGAATCGCCTTCGTGTCAAAGACACTCGGACACGGAAGCAGAGCTTCCTGGAAAAAATCTAAAGATTTTTTCCAAACGGGGATGTCCCGGAGGGCGTGGTGTTCGAGACCTACTCGCAAAATGCATTTCAGAAAAATTTAGTTATATTTATTTTTCTTCAAAGCGTTTAGCTCGGCGATACCGCGATTACGCCTTTATGAGTTACGCCCATACCCCGAATCGAACGGGGATGCCCCGGAGGGCGTGGTGTTCGAGACCACTGCGATACCATTACGCGATATGGGCTTTTCCTAAACTAGGACGCCTCCACCAGGAATCGCCTTCGCTTCAAAGAAGCTCGGACACGGAACCGAAGGTTCCTAAAGAAAATCTAGAGATTTTCTTTAAACCCAAGGGTCCTCTTCCTAATTTAGGCTACGCCTCCACCAGGAATCGGACCTGGATACCCCGAGGGGTCTGGTGTTCAAGACCAGTGCGATACCATTACGCGATAGAGGCTTACGTTTAAAGTGGGGGGAAGGTTTTTAAATTTGTTTGGTTCTGGTTGCTTTATGGGTGTTAAAAAGTTGCTAAAAAACAAGGCTGTCGCAATCTTTTTAAGTGTGGCATTGGTTATTTTGTTTACGTTGTTTGTTATTAAAATGTTTGACAATGTGGAAGCTAATATGGTAACTAAAGTGAAATTAGAAACAAATCATGGGGATATCGTAATAAAGTTGTACGATGACATGCCTGTGACTGCTGGGAATTTTAAGAAGTTGGTCGAAGCTGGAACTTATGACGGTGTTATTTTTCATAGGGTGATTGAGGATTTTATGATTCAGGGAGGCGACCCGACTGGTACTGGATTTGGCGACCCGAAAATTCCTAAGATAAAGGACGAGTTTGTTCCGGGGCATTCGAATGTTCGGGGCACAATTGCTATGGCTAATGCTGGACCGAATACTGGTTCGAGTCAATTTTTTATTAACTTGGTTGACAACTCTTTTTTGGATTATGATAAAGAGCCTTTGAGTAGCAAGCATCCTGTCTTTGGTGAGGTTGTGGAAGGGATGGAAGTTGTTGACGAAATTGCTGGTGTCGCTACTAGATCTGGCGACCGACCCGTTGAGGATGTTGTGATTTTAAAGGCAACAATTGTTTAAGATGGGAAAGAATGTTGCTCTTGTCTATCTTGTTGCTGGGATGTCTAGTCGATTTGGTGGAAAGGTTAAACAGTTCGCGAGGGTTGGTCCTGAAGATGAGACTTTGATTGAATATTCTTTGAGACAGGCTCTTAAAAATGATTTTAGTAAAATAATTTTTGTTGTTGGAGAGAAAACTGAGACTGGGTTTTTGGAAATGTTTGGTAGGGAATATAATGGGGTTCCTGTGTTTTATGCTAGGCAAGAATTTGATCATCGGACGAGAAATAATCCGTGGGGAACGGTGGACGCTTTGTGTTGTGCCAGAGATTTTATTGATTGTCCTTTTGTTGTCTGTAATGGAGACGATATTTATGGTGAGACCAGTTTCAAAGTTGTCTTTGATGCCCTTAAGAGAAACGAAATAAGCGCGACTGTCGGGTTTAAGCTTAAGGACATGCTTTCTGATAATTGTTCTGTAAATCGTGGTATTTTTGAAATTGATGAAAGTGGAAATGTTAGTGGGCTAGATGAGGTATTTGGGATAACGAAGGATAATCTTACTCAGAAAAATTTGAATGGCGAGGAATTATGCAATGTTAATTTGTTTGGGTTTTCTCCCGATGTTCTTGATATGCTGGACTCGGAACTTGAATTGTTTAAAAAAAATAAGGAGAACAGCAAAAGTGAATGCTTGCTTTCTACGGAATTGTCTAAGTTAATTAAAGGGGGATTAGTAAAGGTTAAACTTTGTTCTACTCCCGATAAATGGATGGGCGTTACTGGGCCTCAAGATACAGAAGTTGTTAGAAAAACTATTCTATCTCAATTGGCTTGAACTCTTTTATAAATTTTAGAGCATCTTTCATCTTTACTTGGGATTCTGCGTAAAGAGTTAGGAGAGGTTCTCCCTTTTTGACTTTTTCTAGATGCTTATGAAGATAGACTCCGGCAGAAATTGTTTCTGGAGTTCCAAGAATTCTGCAAAGAGAGTTTATTCCCTTGTTACTTATCCTTACTATTTGACCTGATTTTTCTACTGGAATTACTCTTACTATTTTTCCTAATTTTAAATTTTTTATTTTTTCATCAAAGTTGTCTTTCCCATTTTGCGCGTTAATTATTTCTTTGAATTTCTCATAAGCTTTTCCCGAGGCTAAAGCTTCTGAGGCTTTTCTATTGGCATCCTTTATCCCACAAAGTTTTATTAGTTCGGTTGCGAGGTAAATGGATTTTTCTCTCAAGTCTTGCGGTCCGTCATTTTGGAAAACTTTTATTATGTCTAGCATTTCTAAGACTGGTCCGAACCCGTTTCCAACTGGCTGAGTTCCGTCAGTGTAAGTTACTTTCATTTTGAGGTCGAAACGTTTTGCTATGCGTAAAAATTTCCTTCCTAAACTTTTTGCTTTTTCCAAATCTCTTACTTTTGCCCCACGACCAAATGGGATGTCAATTAATATGTGCTTTGCCCCGGCGGAAATTTTTTTTGCCATAACTGAAGCTAGAAGTTGTGGCTCTATGTCAAGGTTAAGCAATCTTTCTACTTGTATAATCTTGTCGTCGGAAGGTGCTAGTCCAAGAGAGCCTCCCCATGCAAGACAGGCTCCTGTTTTATTGACAACTTGTATTATTTTTTTTAGAGGTAACTCTACTTCTGAAATTGTCTCGATTACATCGGCTGTTCCTGATGCTGAGGTTATTGCTCGAGAAGAAGTTTTTGGAAGAATTAATCCCACGGATGCACATATCGCAACTGTGATTGGAGTTGTTCTGTTCCCTGCGATTCCTCCGATGCAATGTTTATCCGCCACATATTTTCCCTTGAATTTTAATCTCGCACCAGTTTTTATCATTGCTTTTGTGAGAGAAATTGTTTCTTCAAAATTCATGCCATTTATTTTTTCTGCCGCTGTGAAGAATGCTATTTCTGCCTCGGTTAAATTGTTATGAACTATTTCTGAAATAATTAAATCTAATTCTTTTTGAGATAGCTCTTCTCCATTTATTTTTTTCTTGATTAGGAATGATGCATCGGACATTTCAGAGACTGAAACTTCTACTACTACGCCTGTTCTTAATTTTAGAATTCTGGCCAGCTCATGAGATACCCCTATTTCATCTTGCTTTACTAATTTTGGGAAGATGTCTACTATCGCATAAACTTTTGTCTTGCTTGTTATCGCCACTCTGTCATCTACAAAAACATTCATCCTCTTCGCGGTTTTATCATTTAGAAAGACTACTGGTTTTCCAGCATGCCAATTGAAGTTTTTTATTTTTAGTTTCATTTCTCTTGTTCTTGTTTATTAAATAAATCTTTTAATTTTCCTTGGCGATAAAACTCTATGATAATTAGTGTATATGCGATAGTTAAAGGCCCTAAAATTAATCCTGCAATTCCGAAAAATAAGAGTCCTCCAATTGTTCCGATTAGGCTTAGTGCTATTGGAAGAGTGGATCTTCTTGAGAGAATGTAAGGGCGTAAAAGATTATCTATTGATGATACAAAAAGAGCTCCGTAAAGGAATAAGAAAACCCCTGCAAAAGTTTCTCCTGCTATCAAAAGATAAATTGAAGTTGGAAGCCAAACGAGCCATGAACCCAGAACTGGAATTATTGAGACCAATGCTGCCACAGCCGTTAATACTACTGCATTTGGAACTCCTAAGAAAAAGAGTCCTGCCCCTAAGGCTAATCCTTGAGTTATCCCAATTAGTATTTGCCCGAAGATGATTGCATTTGTTATGCCTCGGAATTCTTGTAAGAATTTTGCTTCTGTCGCTTTGGAAAATGGTGAAAGTGAGCTTATGTAAGCACCTAATTTATCGGCATCTTTTGTTGCGAAATAAAAAGTAAATAAAAATACTGCGAGCTGGAAAAGTAGTGAGGGTAAATTGACCAGGATATCTTTAAATTGATTTAGAAATCCGGAAAAAAATTGCCCTATCATATTATCTATATTTATCGCAATAGTTGATGCGACTTCACCAGTAACGAATTTATTTATTATTTCTGTAATGTTTAGATTTTGTATTAGGACGTAAATCTCAAACACTTCGTTGACCATAGCTGGAACGAAATATATTATTGGGATGCCGACTATTAGTGCAAGACCTAGTACTAGAATTGAAGCTGCAACGTTTTGGTTCTTGGTTATTTTTAAGATTACTTTATAGACTGGTCCGAAGACGTATGAGAAAAGGAGTCCGAAAATAATTGGCATGATGATTGGTTTTACTACAAAAAATGCTAAGATAAAAAGTGCTAAGATTAGCGTTACCACTACCACCTTTTTTATGTCTTCTGACTCTGTCATCCTATTATATATCTTCTCAACTTATAAATCTTCGGAAAGGTGGCGGAAAATTTATAAAGAAAACTTGTTTATTCACCATATGATTATTAAAAATATTTTTAATGGAGTTTTTGATGATGAAGTCCATGTCGCTTTTTTGAAGTTTGGGAGGGGGGTTTACAAAGGGAAGTATTTGTTGGAAGGAAAACATCAGGCGAAGAATTGGTCCATTAAGGCTGGATCTGAATATGCGAATTTTTTAGTTAGGCGATGTTTGGAAAGTGTTGGTGGTCCGGTTAAGGTGACTGGGGTTATTGTTTCTACCTTGGATTTGAAGAATGAGATTAAGTTTAAATTGAAAAAAGTTGGTAATTTTCAGGGAGTTAGAAAACATGTTGTTGAAACGGAAGTTGATGGAAAGGAAATTTTTGCTTTGATGGATAAATATCCTAAGGCTTTTTTTGCTTTGAGTTTTAAAGGGAAGGATTTTGTTTTGAAGATTAAGGCGAAAGCCCCCACAAGTGGAAAACCTGGTAAAGAAAAAGACGAAGGGCCTCAGGCTGATTTTTGTTCTTTGAAAACTGAGGACAAAAGAATGGTTGATGAGTTATTCTTTGATATTGTGGATTTTGAGAAGGTGAGGGTTGCGCATGAAATTGATGTGACTGATATTGTTTATCCTGTTGATATGGCTAACTTAAAGCCGGCTGAGATTAGAGAATTGGCTAAGAGAAAGGGTATTTTGAAAAGAGTGTGTGAAGTTGATGGAGATGTTCGAGTTAGTTCTGCTGAGTTTGTAGCCTAAGAAATTAATATAAAATGATTTGTAATACTATTCTATTGGCTTTTGCATTGTAATTAAGAAATTGTCTTCTTCGGGACTATATTCTCTGTATATTTCGTAAAATCCCATATTATCAACTTTTTCCATCGTGTCAATATTTGTTTCCCATACTTTCATGGAAAGAAAATCCAAGCTTTCTTTTCTTGCTATTTTTTCTAGTTCTTTTATGAGGATAGAAATTCCTCCTCTGTTTTGTTTTCTGGATTTGGCTTCTGCTATAAAAACGCTATCCTCACATATTTTATATTTTATTGCTGAACCCGTTGGAGGATATGTTATTCTTTGAAGTATTTCTCTAGAGGCTTCTTCGTAAGCTGTATCGTATTCTATTGAGCACGATGTTTTCTTTTCTGATATTTTTTCGGGAGTAGACGCATACAATTTTTTTGATAATTCATCCGCTTCTTCTCTTGATATTTCTCCACGCAAAAACTTATTTGTTAATTCATCTAGAGAATTTTCTTTCATATCGTATGTGGTTCTCATAAATATTTTAGGACGATATCTTTTATAAGTCTTTCTGTTTGTTACCCCTTTGTAGTTGTTAATTTGTTTTGGTAAATTTGTTGAAATTGGAAGGATAAGTTTATTTGAACCAATCAAGTTTGTCATATTTTTGCAATGTTTTAATGTGGCATTCGGCTTTTTGTGCGTCGGATCTGGATAGGCATTCTTTTGAACAGAGAAGTTGTTTGAATCTTTTTTGCTTAACATATTTTGAACCTTTGCCTTCGGCATGGATTTTCATTCTTTTATCTAAATCATTTGTAACCCCAGTGTAGAATGATCCATCGGCACATTCCAAAATGTAGACGAACCAAGATTTTTTTTCCATGGTTATTCGTTTAAGTTTTTTTGCTTGGCACATGCGGAACAGACAAGTGCTGTATCTTTTAGGGACATATAGTATCTGTTGCCGCTTTCTAAGATGTCGCTGAATTTTTCCCAACCTTCTTCTATTGTTAATTTTCCTGAGAGGACATCTTCTGGAACTTCTGCGGCTTTTTCTAAGAGATCCATTCTGACCTTAAACATGTTGTAATGATAAAGATTTGGCTTTGCGGCTTTAGATATTTTTTTTGAGCAGAGGAAACATGTTTCTTGAGTTATTAGTAGTTCTTGTTCGCGGATTGCCCAAGCAAGTTGAAAATCGGCGTCTTGAATTAGGTGCTTGTAGTTTCCTATTCCTCCGAGGCGCTTGAAAGTTAACGTGATTTCGTCTGATGGTGTTATTATTATTTCTCCTATGTTTTTAGAATATCTCCAGATTGGGTATTTTTTTTCTCTTCGTGGAGTTATGGTTAGTCTTCCTATTCTGTAACCCTTGGCACCTGGTCTTATTTTGCCAATGACTTTATCCTCTTTTCTTTTTATTATTTTTTCTTTTTTTTCCGTTTCTTTTCTCTTCGCTGTTCTTTCTTTTTTTGGGACATAACCTTCTTCGCCTGGTAAAAGATTTGGAGTAATTATTGCCATGATAATAGTATAAGGAGAAGTTGTTTTATAAGTCTTAGGGAGAAAGTATTTTATAGGTTAATATCGTCGGCATTCTATGAAAAGCAAATTATGGCTAAGGGAGACAATGAGAGATATTGTTGCCCTTGGTGGATTGCCGTTTTTTGTTTTGGTTTTGGCTCGAGTTTGGATGCTTGATAATGTGACATATTTTTCGCAATTTGCTATTGCTGGGATTTTTTTTGGTTTAGTATTTTTTTTACTGAAGCAAGATTGGCATGCTGGGATGGGATTAATTGCGTTAGTTTTCACATCGCTTTATTATGAAGATGTTGTGTTTGGAGTTTTTGGTATTGCTATCTATTTGGCGCTATTGGCATCGCTTATTTATTTAGAAAAGGATTGGAAAAAAGTTGGGCTTGGAATTTTGGTTGGCGGGATTTCGGTATTGGTAAGCTTTATATACCCTTATCTATGATAATTCTTATGATTCGATCCAAAACTTAAATGTTTGGGTCATGAGAATTTTGTGATTGGTTGGTCACGATAAGGCTCCCGAGTGCTATCGGGGAAATTATCAGGTAGCGAAAACTGCCGCAGGATGAAAAAGGACTATGTTCAACGTTCATTCAGGAAACAAAACAAATGACAGATAACAACGGAATACGAAGTGGAAGTTTGCAATTTTACCCTAGGGTTCGTGCTAAGAAGATTATACCTGGTGTAAACTGGAAACCTTTGGACAAGGAAGGTATTGGATTTATGGGATTTGTTGGATATAAAGTTGGAATGATTTCTGTTTTGGCTAAAGATACTACTGCGGAATCCATGACTAAAGGAAAGAAAATTATTGTTCCTGCAACTTTGCTTGAATGCCCTGCTATGAAGATTTACTCTGTTCGATTTTATAAGGATGGTAAGGTTGCTAAGGACGTTGCTGTTTCTAATGATAAGATTTTGAAAAGAAGTTTAAAGGTTTCTAAGAAGGTTGCTGAAATTAGTGGAGATATTGACTTTGATGATGTTAGGGTTATTTTGTATAGTGGTATTGGGGATACTGGGATTGGAAAGAAAAAATCAGATTTGGTTGAGGTCGGTATTTCTGGGAATAAAGATGAGAAACTGGCTTTTATTAAAAAGAATTTAGGGAAGGATATTTCTATTAATGATGTTTTTAGCGGCGGATTAGTTGATGTCCATGGAGTGACTAAGGGATATGGAACGAATGGTCCTATGAAGAGATTTGGGATTGCATTGAAGTCACATAAGAGTGAGAAAGGACAAAGAAGGCCTGGTAATATTGCACCTTGGCATCCGGCTAGAACTACATTTAGATCTCCTCAGGCTGGACAGACTGGTTATCATAGTAGAATTTGTTATAATAGTTTAGTTTTGGAATCTGGGAAAATATCTGAAAAGGATGTTAATAAGAAGGGCGGGTTTAGAAAGTATGGGGTTTTGAAAAGTGGTTATTTGATTTTGAGAGGTTCAGTTCCTGGACCTACAAAGAGAGGACTTTTTGTTACACATGCATTGAGGCCGACGAAGGGGATTGCAAAGAAGAAGTTAGAGGTGCTTGAGTTACGATGAAGGCTAAGCTTTATGATAAGACAGGCAGTGTAAAAGGGAGCGTTAATTTGCCCAAATGTTTTAGTGCGCGAATTAGAGCTGATATTTTGTTAAAAGTTTTTGAGACACAGAAAGGAGTTTTTTCTCAGGCTTATGGTTCTTTGGAAGGGGCTGGTGCGCAATATTCGGCTTCGGGTATTTCTAAGAAGAGAAGACATGTTTGGAAGGGAACTTATGGTAAGGGAATTTCTAGAGTTCCGAGGAAGATTATGTCTAGGCATGGTTCTAGTTTTAATTGGGTTGGTGCGACTGTTTCGAATACACGAGGTGGACGAAAACCACATGCTCCAAGGTCGGAAAAGAACTTGTTTAAGAAAGTTAACAAAAAGGAATTGGTTATTGCGATGAAGTCTGCAATGGCGGGAACTTTTAATGCTGTAGCTTTAGAAAAAAAGTATCAGCGGAAGATGGAGATGGGTGGGGTTTTTGACAATGAGATTTTGGAGGCCAAGACTAAGGATTTTGTTATTGCTATGAAAGCTGTTTTTGGCGAGTCGTTTGATTCTGTCTTGAAACATAAGAGTGTTCGAGCTGGGATTGGAAAGATGAGAGGTCGAAAGTATAAGTCTAATGCTGGCTTGTTGTTTGTTGTTGGAAACGAAGAGGAAATGAAAAGGAAAGGTATTGAAGTTGTGAAAGTTAATGATTTGGCCGTTAAGGATTTGGCTCCTAATGGTGTTGCTGGTAGGTTAGTTTGTTATTCGGAAAAGGCTGTTGAAGAATTAGGGGGTCGATTTGCATGAAGACTATAATTTTGGAAAAGATAAAGTCTACTGAAAAAATTGTTAAACAGATTGAGGTTGACAATTCTTTGGTTTTTGTTGTTGATAGAGCTATTAGTAAACCAGAGATTAAGGCGGAAGTTGAGAGTTTGTTTGATGTTAAAGTTGAGAAGGTTCGAACGCACACCATGAAAAATAAAAAATTGGCTTATGTTAAATTAAAATCGGAGTACCCGGCGGTTGATCTTGCGACGAAGCTAGGGATGATGTAAATGGGAAAGAGAATTATTCAGCAGAGACGAGGAAGAGGTGGAAATACTTATAAGATTAGAGAAAAAGCGAGTAGAGTTAGGCCTGGATATTTGCTGAGTGATATGAAAGGTGAGTTTGAATGCGTGAAGTTGATTTCTAGCCTTGGACATTCGTGCCCTATTGCAAAGTTTAGGAATAAAGAAGGAAAAGAATTTTTTAATTTTGCTGTTGACTTACTTTATGTTGGACAGAAGATTACAATCGGTGGGAATAAAGAAGGAGATATTGCAAAGATTGGGGATTTGAAGAATGGTACTGAGATTTTTAATTTGGAACATAATCCGTGTGACGGAGGAAAGTTTATTAGGACTGGGGGAAGCGCTGCAATGATTATGGCCAAGGAAGGAGATATTGTTAAGGTTGTTATGCCGTCAAAATTAGTTAAGAAGTTTGGGGTTAATTGTAAGGCAACTATTGGTCGAGCTGCTGGTGAGGGACGAATTAGTAAGCCAATTTTGAAGGCTGGTAAGCAGTTTCATATTATGGGGATGAAGTCTAAGCTTTGGCCTAGGGTTTCTGCGGTTAAGATGAATAAGATTGACCATCCATTTGGTAGTGGTCGAGGAAAGAGAATTAAGAGTAAGATTGCTAAACGAAATGCTTCGCCTGGTAAGAAAGTTGGGCATATTAGACCTAGTAGGACTGGGAGGAAGAAAAGATAATGGCAGTAGAAGAATTGGTAAAGAAGAGTAAAGATCGTTTTTTCCGAGGGCAAAATGTTGAGGAGTTGAAAGCAATTGATACTAGGAATTTTGCTAAGCTAGTTAAATCTAGAGCTCGAAGGGCCATCTTGAGAAACTATGATGTTATTGAGGCTTTTGCTAAGAAAGTTGAGGAACGGTCTGCTAAGGGGAAATTACCTAAGACTCATGACAGGGCACTTGTTATTGTTCCGCGAATGCTTGACAAGACAATTGGGGTTTATAATGGGAAAGAATTTGTTAAGATTGTTATTACTCACGAAATGCTTGGTCATAGATTGGGCGAGTTTTCAATGACTAGAAAAATAGCTAAGCATACTTCGCTTGGAAAGAAGAAAGGGGGATTGAAGTAAATGGCAGAAGAAAATAAAATTATTGATGCTGAAGTTGTGAAAGAAGAAGTTAAAACTGAAAAAGTTGAAGTTAAGAAAAAGAAAACTAATGTTAAAGTTAGAGATGTCGCTATGGCTAATGGATTCGGGATGAGAATTTCTCCTAAACAATGCAAATATATTTGTCGTGTTATTCGAGGGAAAAATCCTGAAGCTGGAATTGCACGATTGCAAGCCGTTATTGATGAAAAAAGACCTATTCCTATGGCTGGTTTGGAAGTTGCACATAGAAAAGGGAAGGGTTTGGCTGGAGCCAGATTCCCTAAAAATGCATGTAAAGGTGTTATGGAGATTCTGAAGCAGGCTGCTGCTAATGCTGTTGTTGCTGGAATTGAGAATCCTGTTGTTTCTATTGCTAAGAGTGATCAAGCTCCTGCTCCATTTAGGCGAGGTGGGTCAAAGGGCAAAAGAGCGCATATTCATATTGAGATTAGGGATAATGTTAAAATGATAGAAGAGAGAAAGATGAAGATTGCAAAGAGAGCTAACAAGGGGGCAAAGAAATAATATGGAAGAGAAGAAATTTATTGGCGTTAGAAAGGACGAATATAATGTGAAGCAGTTTGTAAAGTTGATGTTTGGAAAGGGAAAGGTTTCGAGAGTTACAATTGAGTATACGCCCGTTGGAGAAAGGATTGTTGTTTCGACTCACCGGCCTGGTTGGATTATTGGGAGAAAGGGAGAGAAGATTGCTGAATTAACCGAGATTTTGAAGAAGCGATTTAAGATGGAGAATCCGCATGTTGACATTGAAGAGATTGCTCATCCTGAATTTGATTCTCAACTTGTCGCCGATGATATTGCTATTACACTTGAAAGATTCGGTTCTTCTAAATACAAGGCTGCAAGTTATCGAGCTTTGTCTAGAATTAAAAATGGTGGAGCTCTTGGTGCTGAGATTAGGACTGCTGGAAAGTTACCAAGTGATCGAGCTAAGGCTTGGAGATTTGCATTTGGCTATTTGAAGAAGACTGGAGATGCTGCTAAGATGGTTGACAGAGCTGAGACAATTGCTCAAACAAAGCAAGGTGTTATCGGTATTAAAGTTGCGATTTTGGCACCTGGCATTAAGATGTGTGACCAAATTACGGTTGACGAAGAAATGCTTGAAGCTGTTCGGAAGAATACTACATTCAAAGAAGTTGAAGAGACTGTTAAGAAAGTTAAAGCTAAGCGAAAGGAGGCTATGAGGTAATGGCAGATAAAAAAATGTTGACCGAGAAAGAAATTGAGAAGAAAGTTAGCGAATTGAAAATTGAATTATTGAAAAGTCCTACGAAGAGAGGAAGAGTTAAAAAGGAAATTGCGCGACTTTTGACAATGGCTAATTCGATTAAATCAGTGGAGGGTAAAGTTTAAGTGGAAATTTGCCCAAAGTGTGGTTTGCCCGAGGCTGCTTGTGTTTGTGGCGAGATTGCTAAGACACAACAGAACATCGAGGTGAAAACTGAGAAAAGACGCTTTGGAAAAGTTAACACAATAATTTCAGGATTCGACGACGGAGTTGATCTCAAACTAATCGCAAAAAAGCTCAAAGAAAAACGAGCTTGCGGTGGGACGACGAAAAACAAAATGATCGAATTACAAGGAAATCACAAAGGCTTCATAAAACCAATTTTGGTTTCGGAAGGGTTTTCCGAGGAGCAAATTAAAGATTAAAATGGCAGCAAAAAAGGAAACAGAAAAAGTGAAACAGGAAACTAAAATTACTGGTAAGACTAAGAAAGCAGTGGAAACAGTAGTTACATGCAAAGATAGACTTTGCCCTAAACATGGAGATAAGAAATTGAAGATGCGAGGCAGAACGTTTCAGGGGGAAGTTATCAAAGTTTTACCTGGACGACTTACAATTCAATTCGAACGAATGTTAAAGTTAGCTAAATATGAAAGATATGAGAAGCGGAAGACTAAGGTTCATGCTCGATTGCCAGATTGCATGAAGGATGACGTTGCCGTTGGGGATTTAATTGAAATTGCAGAGACTAGACCGATTTCTAAGATGATTCGTTTTGTTGTTAGTAAAGTTGTTAGAAAAAATGTTGTTAGGGGGGCGAAAGAATGAAAAAAGAAAATAATTTCATTGACTTAGCAAAGAATGTCTTATTTACTGTTAGATTTGCAAATCAGTTTGCAGAGGAAGGCATGCCCCTTGAGACAAAAATTCTTCGCGGAGAAGGGGCAGAGAAACCCATGGCCACTGTTGTTTATCATAATGTAAAAAACGCACAAGGTAGACTAGAGGAATATGAAAATACTTATGGGGCTGGGAAACATACTGCTAAACTAAGAAATCACTTGTTTGTTGCTGAAGGAAATTTGATAAATAAATATGGAGCTGTTTTGCGATGAAGGCTGTAAGCGCTAGGACGACTAAGGGATTAAATATTGGAAGTCTTTTGGAAGCTTGTGATAACTCGGGTGCTAGAATTTGTAAGATTGTTGGAGTTAAGCATTGTAAGACTAGTAAAGGGAAGATGACTTATGCTAAAGTTGGAGACCAGGTTAAGATTTCGGTTCGAAAAGGAGACCCTAAGATGAAAGGCGAGATTTTCGATGCGGTTCTTGTAAGGCAGAGAAAGCCGTGGAAGAGAAATACTGGAGAACGAGTTTGTTTTAGTGATAATGCTGTTGCTTTATTGAAAGATGAGAAGGGGAATCCTAAAGGGACTCAGATTAAAGGTTCAGTTGCTCGAGAGGTTCAGGAACGATGGAAAGAAGTTGCTAAAATTGCGGGGAGTGTTTACTAATGAAAGCTGAATTTAATAAATCTTGGAATAGAAGTGTTCAGCCCAGAAAGCAAGTTAAGTTTAGAGCCAATGCGCCTGCTCATATTAAGAGAACTTTTATGGGAGCTAATTTGGATAAAGCTTTGAGAGAGAAGTATGGACGAAGGAGTGTTGAAGTTAGAAAAGGCGACCAGGTTAAGATTATGCGAGGAAAGTTTAGTGGCAAGCAGGGAAAGGTTGGGGTTGTTGATATTAAGAATACTAGAATTCAAGTTGATGGAATTCAGAGGGCCAAGATTGGTGGAGATAAAATGATTACTTGGTTTCACCCGTCTAGTGTTAAGATAATTATTTTAAATGCCGACGACAAACGAAGGTTGAAAAAAGCTAAGGTTGAAAATGCAAAAGCTGAAGAAAAAGCTGAAGAGGTTAAAGAAACTGCTGAAAAAAAGAAGATTGTTTCTAAAACCGCAAAGGTTAAAACTAGTACTAAAAAAATAGCTAAGGAGAAAAACGAATAATGGCTCACATAAAGAAAACAGAAATGCCGAAGAGTTGGCCGGTTCCAAGAAAGGGAAAAAGGAAAAGATTCATAGCTGTGCCTAGTCATGGACTAAACAAAGGAATTAGTTTATTGTTTTTGCTTCGGGATATTTTGAAGATTGCATCTACGAGAAAAGAAGCTAGGCATATGACTTTGAATGGAATGGTAAAGATTAACAATAAAGTTAGGCACGATGAGAATTTCCCCGTTAATGTTCTTGATGTTGTTAATTTGAGTGTTGCTGGAAGTAATAAATTTTATAGGTTAGAGATTGTGAACAAAAAATTTGTTTTGGTTGAAGTTAGCGAGAAGGAAAGTACTTCTAAGATTGTTAAGATTATTGGGAAGAAAGTTTTGAGTGGAGGAAAAGTTCAAATGAATTTGCGAGATGGTCAGAATTTTTTGAGTGACTTGAAGTTTAGCGTAGGGGATTCGGTTGTTCTTGATACCAAGAAGAATGTTGTTTCGAAGATTTTAGGATTGAAGAAAGGCGCTAAGGTTGAAATTATTGCGGGAAAGCATGCGGGAGAAAGTGGAGAGCTGGTTGGGTTTGAAGAATTGGTTCGAGGTAGAAATTATGAAATTAAATTGTCGACGGGAACTACTATGTTGCCTTACAAGACTATCTTGGTGGTAGGATGAATAAAGGACAAGAGAACCCAATGAGAGAAATTAAATTAGAGAAAGTTATTTTGAATATCGGTGGAGTTGGTGAGAAGCTGGAGAAGGGCGAGATTTTATTAAAGACAGTTTCTGGAAAGAAGCCAATTAAAGTTAAGGCTACAAAAAGAATTCCTACATGGAATGTTAGGCCTGGCTTGGAAGTTGGTATTAAAGTTACACTTCGAGGAGAAGATGCTTTGAAGATGGTTAAAAGATTACTCCCTGCAGTTGATAATATTTTGAAAGAGAAACAGATCCAACCAAATTGTTTTTCATTTGGAATTCATGAGTATATTGAAATTCCGGGAATGGAATACATTAGAGAAGTTGGAATTATGGGATTTGAGGTTACTGTTGTATTTACTAGAGCTGGGAAATCTGTTGAAAAGAAAAAGGTTAAAAGGGGAAAATCTCATCGATTGACTGTTAGTCGGGAAGAAATCGAAAATTATCTAGTGACTAATTTTAAGACTGAAATTGTAAAGAAGAAAAGGAAAAATGTGGAGGAAAAGGAATAATGACAGCAAGTGATTGGAGAAAAATAACAAGGCAACTGAGGAGTAAACCAGCTGTGCTTAAGAAATTTTTAAAACATAATAAGCCAAAGGTTCGAACAACTGGTATTGCTAGTTTCAAGTGTGAGGTTTGCGGACGACATGGGGCTAGGGTTTCATCTTATAATCTAAATTTATGCCGACATTGCTTTAGAGAATTGGCAGTTGAATTGGGGTTCAAGAAATACAGTTAAAATGGGAAATGAAAACTTAGTTAAAAAAATTGGAGACTTTCATAAATTTTTGTCTAATGGGTTTTACATGCTAGCCACAGATAATGAAGAAGATATCGTTTATGCCGTTACATTCTATAATGCTGCCAAGAAAGCATATGATAACATTACCAACAATGTTCCCCATGAATCTTTAAAGGGTTCTCTTGATGGACTTGCTGTTATATTAAAAGACAGGGGGGCCAAACTATGAGTCAAGATGTTGTTGCGGATGGATTGAACCAAATTATGAACGCTAAGCGGATTGGAAAGCGAGAGCTTGTTATTAAGAAATATAGCAAGGTTTTGCTTGCTTTGCTTGAAATGATGAAAACTAGAGGGCATATTGATTATGAAGTTGATAGTGAAGCCAGAACCGTTAGTGTTAAGATTATAAAATTGAATGAGTGTCGAGCCGTGAAGCCTAGATATTTTGTTGAGGTTGGAGAAATTGATAAATACTTGAGACGATTTTTGCCGTCAAGAAATTTTGGTAGTTTAATTATTTCTACGAATAGGGGAATGAAGGACCACCAGGAAGCTGTTAAAGAAAATTTAGGAGGGGGCGTTATCGCTTATTTCTATTAACATGAATAAAGATTTGGAAAGGACCATTGAGATTGCGAACGGGGTTAGTGTCTCTATTGAAGGTAAGGTATTTGTTGTCAGGGGAAATGGGAAAGAAATTATGAGGACATTTGAAATTGGAAAGATTAAGGCTGAAGTTAGAGGCAAGGAAGTTGTCTTGAAAGCAAAGGGTGCTAGTAAGCGAGAAGCTAAGATGATTGGAACCATTTGGGCGCATTTGAATAATATGATTAATGGAGCTAACGAAGATTTTGTTTACGAGTTGGAAGTTTGCAATGTTCATTTCCCGATGAATGTAAAAGTAGAAGGAAATAAAATTGTAATAAAAAGTTTTTTGGGAGAGAAAGTGGTTCGTGAATCTAAGGTTTTGGATGGCGTTAAGGTTGATATCAATGGGAACAAGATTGTAGTTAGTTCACATGATATCGAGGCTGCTGGACAGACTGCGGCGAATTTGGAGAAAGCCACTAAACTTACTGGACGAGATAGGCGAATTTTTCAAGATGGGATATTTATAACTAAAAAACCATATAGGACTATTTAATGGCAAATATTAAAACAACAACAAAGAGAAAGAAACCGAAGTTTTTGAGAGTTGAGTCTCATAAAAAAATTAAGCTTGGTAAAGGGGTTAAGAAGAATCAGAAATGGCATTCAGCTATTGGAAGACATAATAAGCTTAGGCTTGGTAGAAAAGGGAGAATACAAACACCAAAAGTTGGATGGGGAGCTAGTGGAAGCACGAAAGGTTTTGTTGCTGGAATTGAAGCTGTTCGAGTTGAAAACTTAAAGGAACTTGCAAATGTGAAGAAGGGAAGCGGAATTATTGTTGGGAAAGTTGGAGCTAGGAAAAAGTTGAGTATTTTAGAAAAGGCTAAAGAGATGGGTGTTAAGGTTTTGAATCGTTATATGAAGAAGGAGGAAGCGAAATGAATCTAGCTAGGAAAAAGGATTTGGCAGCTAAGGTTTTAGGCGTTGGGAAGGGTAGAATTGTTTTTGCAGAGGGCAGGCTTAACGAGATTAAGGAAGCTATTAGCAGAATGGACATTAATGATTTACATAAGAGTGGAGCCATTACTATTCGAGAGGTTTCTGGCCGGAAGAAAATTGTTAAACGGAAAAATAGACGAAGAGTTGGAAAAATAAAGAAAAGTGTTAATACGAGAAAAACTGAATATGTAATAATTACTCGAAAATTACGAGCATTTGTTAGAGGGCTTTTTAGGACTGGGAAAATTAATGCCGACGATAAAAAGGAAATTAGAAAGCAAATTCGAGCTCGAAAATTCAAAAGCAAAAGACAGTTAAAGGAGAGTTTGGAGAATTAGACATGGGACTTAGAACACAGAAACGAAGGAGAAGAGAAAATAAGACAGATTACAAAGCTCGTCGGATTTTGTTATTGCCAGGTCTTCCTAGGATTGTTGTTAGGATGACGAATAAACATTTTATTGTGCAGGCTGTTGAAAGTGTCGAGGCTCAAGATAAGGTTATTGTGACTATTACATCTAAGGATCTTTTGAAGAATGGATGGGAAGCTAAGAAAGCTGGAAGTTTGAAATCTATTCCTGCTGGATATTTAACTGGTTTGCTTATGGCTAAACGTCTGATGGCAAACAAGGGGAAACAGGGGACAAAGAATAAATATATTATGGATTTAGGAATGGCTCGGACATTAAAGGGCGGACGTGTTTTCTCCGTTCTTGCTGGATTGATTGAAGGTGGTTTGGATATTCCTGCTGACGCTAAAGTTTTCCCAGTTGAGGCTAGACTATTGGGCGAGCATGCTGGCTTGAAAGATATGGTTAGTAAAGTTAAAGGAGGATTGAAGTAATGGCAGATGCTAATAAACAATTAGAAGAAATGAGTAGGATTGTTGAAGACAGAAAGAGGAAAGAAGACGATAAAGTTTCTAAAGAATTTGATGCTAATGCTAGGGCTACGGAAAGACGAGGCGGACGAGGAAATGGACCACGAGAAAGTTTTGAAGATAAGATTGCTCGAGAAGATAAAGAGAAGTTGGAAAAATGGATTCCTAAGACTGAATTAGGTCGAATGGTTAGAGCTGGAAAAGTAACTAACATTGATTTGGTTTTGAGTGCTGGACAAAAAATTATGGAACCTGAGATTGTTGATTTATTAATTCCTGGACTGAAGAGTGATACTTTATTTATTGGTCAGGCTAAAGGTAAATTTGGTGGAGGGAAAAGAAGGCCTTTTAGACAGACTCAGAAGAAGACCAAAGAAGGAAGTGTTTTGACTTTTGGTGTTATGGCTGTTGTTGGCGATGGGAAGGGGCATATTGGAATTGGATATGGTAGGGCTGCTGAAACTTTGCCAGCTAAAGAGAAAGCTTTGAGAAAGGCTAAGTTAAGTATCACTAAAATCCAATTAGGCTGTGCTTCATTTGACTGTTCGTGTGAAGAGAATCATAGTATCCCTGTGGCAGTTGAAGGGAAATGTTCTTCGGTAACTGTTAAGTTAATGCCTGCTCCCCAAGGGACTGGATTAGTTGCTAATGATGAACTGAAGAAGGTTTTGCGAGCTGTTGGGATTAAAGATATTTACACTAATACTTCTGGAAAAGTTAGAACCACATTTAACTCCGGGAAAGCATGTCTTGCTGCTTTAAATAAAATTGGGGAGATTAGGATTTAATGGTATATTTTGTTGTTAGGATTAAGGGGCAAGCTGGAAATAATAGGAAAGACAATGAGACTTTGAAAAGGTTGAAGATTGAGAAGAAATTTGCTTCTATTTTTGTTGAAGAGGACGACAGTGTTAGAATGGGGATGGTTAAGGCTGTTGCTCACATGGTTGCTTATGGAAAGGTTAATGAAGAATTTATTAAGGAATTGGATGAGAAGAGACCTGCTAAGAATGGGGTTTATTTTTTACATCCTGCTCGTGGCGGATTTAAGAAAAGTTCTAGGCTACCTACGCCAAAAGGGATTTTAGGAAAGCATGAAGATTTGGTTAAATTGGTTGGGAGGATGTTGTAATGTGCGAACAAGATGGATGCGCTAGGACTGTTTATGAATTTGTGCCTGGATTTGATAAGTTGGAAAAATTAGTTTTTGACTCCGTTATTTTGTATAATGGGAAAAAGCAAGTTGTTATTCAGAATGGGAGTTCTTTTGGAACTGCGAGAATTGATGGGGCTGGAGATATAGAATTAATGAGTGCTAAAATTAATGATTATGATGTTGAAATGGGTAAGTTCAGACGTTGTAATATTTCTTTTATTACGCCTAATAATTCTAAATATCGTGAGTATCGAGACTTTTTGGGGGGCAAACTATGAGAGTGCACAAGAGACCAAAGAATTCTAGAATTCGTGGAGCTAGGACTTGCGGATATGGTTTTAGACAGAAGCATAAGGGACATGGGAATAAGGGTGGGTTTGGTATGGCTGGTTCAAACGCGCATAAAAGACAATCTACTAAAATGGCTGTTAAGAAAGGAACTTACTTTGGAAAGCAAGGTATAACTTCGAGAGGTACTGCCGCTGATAAGACTGATAAGATTAATCTTTATGCTATTAAAGATAATTTATTCAAGAAAGATGGGCAGAAGATTAATTTGAGTAAATATAAAATTCTTGGAACTGGTAATGGATTTAAGGCTGAGATTGTGGCAATGAGTGCTAGTACTTTGGCTATTGAGAAAATGAAAAAGGCTGGCGGAAATATTATTGTATCGGCTGAGAAAGAAGATGTTAGGCAACATATTGTAAAGGAAGTGCCCGAGAAAGAAGAGAAGAAAGGTAAGAAGAAAAAATAATTTTGATTTGATTACTCTTCTGATATAAAACTTATAAATAGAATCTGGTTTTGTTTTGAATGGGGAATAATAAATATACTGCAGCTTGTCTTTATCTTAACTCTAATGACTATCCGGAAGAGTTGCTAGAAAAATATACTAAGGCAATAAAATCTTCTGGAGAGAATCAGGAGCTACTTCAGTGTTTGAAATCTTTTCATGATGCTAGAATAGAACTTCTGGGAATACAAGAAAAGTATAAAAGAGAAGAAAAAAATCTTAGAGAACTTCTGGTAAAGCTGGTAACTCTATAAAAATAAGCGCTAATATTATACTATATTTTGGTTTCATGCAAAATTACAGCGTCTTCGACGCTGCATTTCGCGTGGACTCCTAAGGGGATTTTAATTGTACATAAATTTATAAAAGATTTTAATATTGATAGGATATGGCTTTGAGAGATTTGTTGCATAATTTGCCTGAGGTTCGGGCGCCTGCAGAGAAAAAGGTTGGCTTTAATGTTAAGCTAAAGTGGACCCTTGTTATTTTGACTGGATATTTTATTTTGTCTAATATTCCGTTATTTGGAATTACCGAGGGGAGTTTAGCTAGGTTTGAGTATTTGGCTATTTTACTTGGAACTTCTTTTGGTTCTATTATTAGTCTAGGTATTGGTCCGATTGTTATGGCTTCCATTATTTTGCAGTTACTTAATGGGGCGCAGATTTTGAGTATTGATACGAATACCACTGAAGGGAAGAAATTTTTTCAGGCTTTACAGAAGGTGCTTGCTTTTGCATTTGTGATTTTTGAAGCGATGGTTTATGTTTTGATGAAGGGTATTGCGGCTCAGCCTGGATTTACTGGTCTTGTTATCTTTCAGTTATGCGTTGGTGGACTCTTGATTATCTTTATGGACGAAGTTATCCAGAAATGGGGTTTTGGTTCGGGTGTTTCGCTCTTTATTGCGGCTGGTATTGGTTGGAGGCTTTTTGCTACACTATTCCAGTTTATTGGTCCGACTGGTGGATTTGAAGCTAGTGGTCATGTTTTAGCAATTATTGCTTCGGTGATTAATGGCGACGGGACTGGCGCTGCTCGGGCATTGTTTCCTATTTTGACTACGGCTGCTTTATTTTTGTTAGTTGTATTTGCACAGAGTTTGAAAGTTGAAATTCCATTGGCGTTTGATAGAATTCGTGGGCATTCTGTTAAGTGGCCTTTGCAGTTTTTTTATGCTGGTGTTATTCCTGTTATTTTGGTTTCTGCTTTAGTGGCTAATTTACAATTGTTTGCGTCACTGTTACAGAACTGGTTAGGCTATGCTACTTTCTTAGGTGGATTTAGTAGTGCGGGGCAACCTGATAGCGGGCTTGCATTTTGGATTCATTCTACCCCTTTACTTGAACTGATTATTACTGGAAGTTTTAGATGGATTTATGCGGCTCAGGCTTTTTTCCATGTTTTGTTTTATGTTTTGTTTTCAGTTTTATTTGCTTTCTTTTGGGTTACTACTAGTGGGATGGATGCGCAAAGTCAAGCCAAGAAGATTGTTAATTCTGGTATGAGTATGCCTGGATTTAGAAAGGATGAAAGGGTTTTGGAGGCAATTTTGAAAAGATATATTGGACCGTTGACGATTATGGGCGGTGTTGCGATTGGGCTATTGGCTTCAGTTGCTGATTTACTTGGGGCATTAGTTGGCGGGACTGCTATTTTATTGGCTGTTATGATTCTTTACCAATTGTATCGAAATATTGCGCAGCAGCATGCGGTTGATATGAATCCTGCGTTGAAGGGATTTTTTGGGGCGTAAAAAAATCAACATTTTTCTATTGAAAAAATCGTTGGAAAATTTTTGCAAAAAATTTAGATACATTTCTACGGCGAGACGTGACTCCCCTTCGAAATATCTATTGAAGCAAAATCATATTTTGCAGACTTGTTATGAATTAAGGGCGTAACTTTATATAGATAAATTGGTGATTTAGATTATGAGTGTAACAGAGATGATGGTTGCGAACCCTAAGATTTCGCTTGCGGTATTTTCAGTTGTTGTGACGCTGATTTCTACTTTAGTTCAAAAATATTTTACTGATCAGGAGCATCTGAAGAGCTTAAAGAAGAGGCAAAAGGAGATTCAGGCGGAGATTCGAAAGACGAAAGAACCGAGTGTTATGCAAGAGTTGAATTTAGAAATGATGCAGCTCACTGGTGTTATGTTTAAGAGTTCGATGAAGCCAATGTTTGTGACTATTATTCCATTTATTATTTTATTTGTTTGGCTAAAGAGTGTTTATAGTGTTGCTATTCCTGGGTCTTGGTGGATTTTTCCTTTGTGGATTTGGTATTATTTGGGGTATAGTATTGTGGCGAGTATTATTTTAAGAAAAGTGCTAAAAGTTGCTTAACAACTTTTAGAGATGTTAGAGATTAGGTTTTAGAGATTAGGTTTTAGAGATTAGGTTTTAGATTGTTTCCATGAAAAATTGCGTCGTCCTTGACGCTGTATTCCTCATGGACTAGCTGACAAGAGAAAAGATTAAAAATATCTTTTTGTTTAATATTAGATGAAAGCATTGGTTTTGATTGATATTGAGAAGGAATATTTTGATGATGATTCGGATTATTTTGTTGGAGATGTTGGGGATTTTGTGAAGCGGGTTAATCAGCTAGTTGAGTTTTGTCGCGGTAAGGGATATGTAATAATTTTTGTTCGGCATATTGAAGAAGATGGCGACGCTTTTATTGAGGGGACTGCTGGAGTTGAATTTATTGATGGAATTGGGTTTCGAGATTCTGATGTTGTTGTTGAAAAAAAACGAGTCAGTTCTTTTTTTAATACTGATATGGGAAAGAAGTTGGAAGGTGTTGATGAGGTGATAGTTTGTGGGATTTTGACTAATCTTTGTGTTCGGAGTTTTGTTGAGGAGGCATATGATCGGGATTTTGACATTAAAGTGATTCGGGATTGTTGTGTTGCTTTAGATAAGGAAAGTCATGAGTTTACGCTTCGGGATTTAAAGGAGACTAGAGAAGAGGTTGAATTTTTGGATTTGGTTGAGTTTATTGAATGAAAAAGTAATGTTATTATAAGAAGAATTATAAAGAAATTTTTACTTTTGTTTTCATGTTGCCGAAAAGTCATTTTTTGCTTGGAGTAGTTGCTGCTATTGTTTTATATTTTGGGTTTGAGATTGGAATTTTTGGGTGTTTAGTTTTTTTGATTGCGACCATAGGAATTGATGTGGACCATTATTTGTATTATGCTTATCGGAAGAAGGATTGGAATTTGAGGAGGGCGGCTACTTGGTTTATTGAGAAGGGAGAGGTTTTTATGAAGATGAGCAAGAAGAAAAGAAGTGGGATTTATAGTGGGTTTTGGTTTTTACATGGGATTGAGGTTGTGGTTCTTACTTGGTTAGTTGGGTATTTTATTTGGGAATTGTTTTACTTTGTATCGGCAGGATTTTTGTTTCATTTGATTTTGGATTGGATTCATCAGGTGTCGTGGAGAGGACGAATCGATAAACTTTCTATTGTTTATGATTATTTTAAGTATAAAAAATTAAAATTTATAGACGATGTAAATAGGATAGCGAAGATTTAAAAATTGAATAGGTTGTTAGTGAAGATGGTTGGAAAAAATCCGTGTGATGGTTGTGATTTGTGTTGTCGGCACGTTGCAGTCGAAATTGATGCGCCTGAAACTGAAAAAGAGTACGACCAGATTAGGTGGTTTTTGCTACATGAGAATGTTTGGGTTTTTATTGATAATGATGATAGTTGGAATATGCAAGTGAATAACAAGTGTAAAAAGTTGAAAGAAGATGGATGGTGTGGTTATTATGAGAAGAGGCCGATTATTTGCAGGGAGTATTCGTCAGAGAATTGTGAGAGAAATGGAGATGGGGACTCATTTAAGATTATGTGGAAGAGCCTGGAAGAGTTTAATGAGTGGGTTAAAGCCGGGTGCATTATCCCTGAGACTAAAGCTTAACTAGAGTATCTAAATTTTTTTAAAGTATATTCTAATGTATTTGTATGACAGACATGGGAGTTGTTAGAAGAAGGCCTCAAGTATCAGATTCTTATTATAAGGGGCTTGAGAAGCTTGAGATGGAAAGGAATAAGGCGATAAAAAAATGGACTCAGGATTATGTTAATGGACTTGTGGAGACGGAGATTGATAACCCAAGGGAACTAATTGATTATACCAGGAAATACAAAGAATCAAATCCGGATGCTATGATTTCTCATAAAATGGCTGCTCGTTTATGCGACGAGCATAAAGGCACAAGAAATAACAATTTGTCTAATATGATTTTGAATAGTGGGGCTATTTTTAATTCTGGAATATTTGATAGATATGCTTATTCTGATGTTTCTACAGGCTCTTTAGTTTGTTGCTAGCTTTTTTTATAAATTCTTTTTGTTTTAGGATTCCGAATTCTGAGATTATACCGGTTAAGTCTTTTAGTTTTGCTTTGTCGAATGGTATATTTAAGACTTCGATGTTTTTGTTTCGTTCGTCCCAGACTTCTTTTGGGGAACGAGATTCTATAATTATTTTTTTTGTGAATTTTAGAGAAACTCCGCAGGAGTAGACTGGAACGTTATGTAGTTTTGCTAGTTTGACGAGAGTTGATGTCCCTATTTTGTTTGCGACTTCAGATTTTGAAAAGGCGTCTGCTCCGAAGAAGAAGATGTCGCACTTGGCCAAAGAGTGTTCGGCTGCTAAATCCGGGGCGACGATTGTGTGAATTTTGGATTTTGCTAAATCAATTGCTGTTTTGTGACCTTGTAAAAGTGGTTCGACTTCAGTTGTATAAACTACGAATTTTTTCTTTTGTTTCTTTGCTAATTTTAAAATATCCATAACCGTTGAGCTGTGGCAGTGAGTGTAGATATTCATGTCGTTTTTGATTAGGGAGGCTCCGAATTTTGATATTTTGTTATGGGAAGATTCTAGATCTTTTAAGAATTTTTTTGCGGTTTGCTTTGGATTAGTCGACTTTTGTATGGCGACTAAGGCATTTTGAAGAAGAGGTTCTGTTGGACGCGTGAGAAGAATTTGCTTTGCGGAAGATTTGTTAGGCTGCAATAAGTAGGCTTTTATTCCGGCCTTACATATGTTTTCTGCGCCTTGAATCTTTACTGATTTGATGTCGGAAATTATTGAATTGAAGAGCGTGCTATTTATCACCTTTTTCATAAACAAAAGAGTTGATAAAACTTTAAAAAGATGTTTATGTATTCGATTATATGGGAGAACGGTGAGGCTATGATAGAATTGTTTATGAAACCTAAAAGAGCTGAGAGAAAGCCATGGGAAATGTTTTTTATAGGGATGATTTGGGCCAGTGTTTCGCTTGCTCTGGTTGTGTTTGTTTTTGGGAAGGATTCTATTTTGAAAGAAGGTGGCGGATTGTTGGTTGTTATTTTTACGGTGATTTGTTGTATGCCGTTTATGTATTATATTATTAAACTTGAAGAAGGAAAGGATATCGAAATAAGTGATTCTGGGAAGTTGATATGGGAGCATTCTAGGGCTGTGCAGGCTTTGCTTTGGATGTTTATGGGTTTCATTGTTGCTTTTTCTTTTTGGTATGCTATTGCGCCTGAAGCGGTTGGTCCGAATTTCAATTTTCAAATTAAAACTTTCTGCGCGATAAACAATCCTTCACATTTTGATTATTGTGTTGAGCAACATGGGATTCCGGTGGGGACTGGACAAGCGACTGGAAGTGACGCCGTTTTGGGAATTTTTGCGAATAATATTTATGTTTTGATTTTTACTATTTTGTTTTCTCTTGCATTTGGCGCTGGGGCTATGTTTATTTTGGTTTGGAATGCTTCGGTGATTGCTGCCGCTATTGGTATTTTTACGGATAAGACTTTGAGTCAATTGCCACTTGGTTTGATGAGATATATGATTCATGGGATTCCTGAGATTGGGGCTTATTTTATTGGGGCTTTGGCAGGCGGGATTGTTTCGGTTGCTGTGATTCGGAAGGATTTGAAGGGAGAAGGGACTTGGAGGATTTTGCAGGATTCACTTTTGATGATTATTATCGCGATTGTTATTTTGATTTTGGCGGCTTTGATGGAAGTGTATTTGACTCCTTTGCTTTTTTAGGATATAAATATTTTTAAGGCATGATTTGTGGGTTTATTTATGGAATATGTATTGCTCGTTTCGGTTTTGATAAGTTTTATTTTATGTGTCACCTTTTTGCCGATGTGGAAGGGCTCTTTTTAAAAAAAAGACACCTGGGAGAAAAACTTAGTTAGCGAAACTGACCTTTCGTATTTAATGCAAATTAAAATTTCTTAACGGTTCCGCCCTCTCTCCTTTGGAGCCGGGCGCCTGAACCTAAATTTTTAATTTGCGGATTTGGCGAATTTTGCTATTTTCTTTTAGATATAAATATTTTTAAGGCATGATTTGTGGGTTTATTTATGGAATATGTGTTGCTCGTTTCGGTTTTGATAAGTTTTGTTTTATGTGTCACCTTTTTGCCGATGTGGATTCATGCTTGTCGAAGATTGAAGCTTACATGGGAAGATATGAATAAATTCGGGCACCCTAAGAATATCGCTTCGAGTGGTGGAGTTATTGTTATTATGGCTTTTATTTTGGGGGTTTTGAGTTATATTGCTTTGAAAACTTTCTTGTTTGGTGGACAGAGTAAGGCTTTGGAAATTTTTGCCTTACTTACGGTTATTTTGATTTTAGCGATTGTTGCACTTGTTGATGATTTGCTCGGATGGAAGAACAATGGTTTGCCCATAAGAATTCGGATTTTACTTGCTATTGCCGCCTCTATTCCTTTGATTGTAATTAATGCCGGTACCCATTTTATGAATCTGCCGTTTATTGGAATTGTCGACTTTGGTATTTTGTATCCTTTGTTTTTGATTCCGTTAGCTGTTGTTGGAGCGAGTACTACTTATAATTTTTTAGCTGGGTATAATGGGCTTGAGGCGGGACAAGGTATTTTGATTCTCTCGTTTTTGAGTTTTGTTGCTTATGCCACTGGTTCGGCTTGGCTTGGAATTGTTGGACTTTGTATGGTTGGGGCTTTACTTGGATTTTGGATTTTTAACAAAGTGCCAGCGAAAGTTTTTCCTGGGGATGTTATGACTTATGGCGTTGGAGCGTTGATTGCAGGCATGGCGATTTTGGGTAATTTTGAAAAGATTGCCTTCGTCGTTTTTATTCCGTATGTTTTGGAAGTTATTTTGAAAGTGCGAGGTGGGCTAAAAAAGCATTCGTTTGGGATTCCGACTAAAGTGCAACTGAGAAGAAAGTTGTTTATTTGATTCACGCGTTTCAGATTTTGTTTATTCTGATTGGATTTTTGATGATGTGATAGGCTCCCTTTTAGAAAAAGGTTCTCTGGAATCAAAACTTAGTTAGCTATAATTAAAAATTAATTTTCTATGAAAAATCAATTTTTAATTATAGTATTTAATGCGAAATAAAATTTCTTAACATTGCTGTCCTCTTCCTTTGGGCTGGACTCCTGCACCTAAAATTTTATTTCGCGAACTTGGCAGATGTGAAGATTTGACGCGGTGAGGAAGTTTTTTAAAGTGGGTTTGATGTTTTTGGATATGAGTTACAACGAGATTAAGGATTTTGTTTTGGAAGTTGTTTCCAATAAGAAGTATCAATGGGCTGCTACTATTGTTGTTTTTTTTGCCATTTTGATGCTAAGTTCTTCAATTCGGCTTTCTAATTGGGATTTATTTACTGACCGTACTACTGGGGGGATGATTCCTGGCGATCTTGACTCCTATTATTTTTTAAGAATTGCAGAAACTCTTGTTGAAACAAACGGCAATATAGGGGAGATTGACTATATGAGAGTTCCTGGTTTTAATGTGGAATGGACTTATGAAATTTCGCCACAGGTTATTGTCTGGATGTGGAAGGCATCTAGTATTTTTGGGGATTATAGCCTAAGAACAATTAATGTTTTTTCTCCCGTCTTCTTTTTTGGAGTTGCGTTAATACTTTTTTTTCTTTTAACATATGTTTTGACGAAATCTAAAACCGCTAGCATTTTATCCTGTACTTTTTTGGCTTTTGTTCCTGCTTATTTGTTTAGAACCTTGGCTGGATCCAGTGACCATGACGCAATTGGCATGATGGGATTTTTTGCTGTTATGCTAGCTTTTGCTTTGGCTATGAAATATTTAGATGGGGCAAAAAAGAAAAATTTGATTGGAGCTGTAGTCGCTGGAATAATAGTTGGCGGGATAACGGATGCTAGTATTCTTTTTTGGGGGGGAGTTGGTGCATTTATTTTTATGATTATTCCTATTAGTTTCTTTGCTCTTTGGATAATAAAATTACAAAAACCAGATAGCGACTTTAAGGATACAGGTCTTCTTTTTTATTCAGCATGGTTAATCTCTAGTGTTCTTTTTATTCTTCCATCAAGAATTCTTCCGTCTTTTTTCATCCAGAGATATCTTCTTGGCCCTAGTTCAATTATCAGCGTAGCTGTTTTGGCTTTTATTATCGTAGATAGATTAATTATTTATTTCTCCAAATATATGAAAAGTAGGTATAATGAAAAACATCGTATCTATTATGTAATTTCTGTTTTAATAATTCTTGGCATTATATTACTGCCTCTTATTAAAATGAATTTTTTTGAAATTGTTTGGATAACCTTAAATAAAATGGTTAATCCTAGTTGGGTTGGTTCTGGGGATGGGGGTAGACATGGATTTACCGTTGCAGAAAATTCTCAGATGTATCTTTCTGACTTAATTGGAGGAGTTGGGGTTCAGTTATTTTGGCTATTCTTTCTTGGGCTAGTTATGATGGGAATTGAATTCGCGAAAAAAATTAAATCGCGAAAAAACAGATATTTATTAATTGTTGGGTTTGTAGCCATGATGTCTGGAATTTTGTTTACTCGAATTTCTCCTAGTTCAATTTTAAGCGGGGAAGATTTTATTAGCTTGGGCGGACTACTCTATCTGAGCGGACTTGTGTTTTTCGCATATGCTTTTCTTAAAAGTTATAATGATGGGCGCATAGAAATTGATTCTTCTATTTTGATATTATCTGCATGGGCCATTGTGACTCTTATAACGGCGAGATCTTCAATTCGTATGCTTTTTTTCATTACACCATTTATCTGTCTCTCTTCGGCATATTTTATTGCAAAAATCTTTGAATACTACAAAAAAAATAGATTTGAAGAAATTTCTGGGGTTATACTTATTGGCGTTTTAATCGTTTCTGTTGTAGTCGGAGGAACCAGTATTTATGGTTCTTATCTTTTAATTTCTGATCAAGCTCGGCATACTGGACCTTCGGCAGACTGGCAATGGCAGGGAGCGATGTCTTGGATTAGAAATAATACCGACACAAGTGCTGTTTTTTCTCATTGGTGGGATTATGGATACTGGGTTCAAACTCTTGGGGGGAGAGCCACTGTGGCGGACGGAGGACAAATACAAACAATTTATGATGGGAACCATAAGATAGGAAGATATGTTTTAACTACTCCACAACCTGAAACTGCACTTAGTTTTTTTAAGACTATGGATGTTGATTATCTTCTGATTGACCAAACTGACTTAGGAAAATATCCTGCATATAGTAGGATTGGGAGTGGACCCGATGGAGTTGATCGATATGCCGCTATTCCTGTGATGCCTAATGATCCTAAGCAGACTGTAGAAACTGCGAATGGAACTATGATTGTTTTTAGTGGAGGAATGTATTTATTTGAAGATATTAACTATAACATGAATGGGAAGGATATATTTTTGCCAGCGGAGAAAGCGGCTGTTGTTGGTGTTATTATGAATATAGAAGGAAATTCTTTGAGGCAACCTCAGGCAGTTTATATTTATAACAATATTCAGACCAGGATTCCTGTTCGATATGTTTATGTGAATGGAGGGCTTATTGATTTTGGGAGTGGGCTTGATGTTGTTATTGATATTATTCCAGCATTTACAGGAAACAGTATAAATCAGATGGGTGCTGCGATTTACTTATCTCAGACGGTCTCTAAGAGCTTGTTTGCTAGGCTGTTTTTGTTGGACGATGCATTTGGAGAGTATGAGACATTGGAACTTGTGCATACCGAGGACGACCCTGTTGTTGCGAGCCTGAAAGCGCAAGGCGTTCCACTTGGCGATTTTGTTTATTATCAGGGATTTAGGGGTCCTATAAAGATTTGGGATGTTAGTGAAATTCCTGAGGGAATTAAAGTTGTGCCTGAATTTAAGGAAGCTTCTACTGGAGAGTATGGGTCTTTGGATGACTTGGATTTTGGGAATAGGGATTAATGGATAAGCATTCTGATATTATGATTGTTATTGGGACTAAGGCGGAGCTGATTAAGTGTATGCCGATTATGAAGTTATTGCAGGAGAGGGGACAAGATTATTGGTTTGTGAGTACGGGGCAGCATCCCTTAAGAGAAAATGCTAGAGAATTTGGAATTAAACAACCTGATTTTATTTTAAGCTTGGAGCCCACGAGCTCTACTAAATTTTGGTCGAAGATAAATAATTCTTCTATCATTTGGTGTTTTGCGATGTTGCCTAAGATTAAACGGTTAATTAGGGATTTGAAGCCGCGGCATGTTATCTATCATGGGGATACGATGAGCACAGCTGTCGCTGCGATTGGTTCTTCTAGGATGATGAATCCTTTTAAGAATTGGAATAATGTTCACTTAGAGGCTGGGCTTCGAAGCGGGAATTTGATGCAACCTTTTCCTGAGGAAATTTCAAGGCAGATTTGTGATAGGTTTTCTGACACGCTTTTGGCGGTTAGTGATTTTAGTGAGGGGCATTTGAAGAGATCTCGGAAGAAAGGTGTGTTTGGGAAAATTTACAATACTGGGAATACAATTGTTGATGCTGCTCATATTATTTATGAGGATGCTAAGAAGAAAACTAAAATAAAGAAGTTACCGAAAAAATTTGCTTTGATTAATGTTCATCGGCATGAGCATCTTAGGAGTAGGGATGAGATGAAGAAAATTGTTGATATTATTAAGTCGATTAAATTTGAAGCGATTTGGCCGTTGCATGACAATACGCGACATTATTTAGAGACATATGGTTTGATGGCGGAATTGGAAAAGATGAAGAATTTGAAGATTACTCCGTTGACTGATTATTATACTTTTATTTATTTGATTGCGAATTGTAGTTATTTGGTGACTGATGGTGGGAGTATTCAGGAAGAGAGTTTGGTTTTCAAGAAACCTTGTGTGATTTTGCGACACGTGACGGAGAGGCAGGAGGGGCTACATAGTGGGATTAATTTTTTGACTAAGCTTGATGTTACAGAAACAAGAAAGTTAATTAAGAAAATTGAGTCTGGTGGGATTGACGTTAAAGATTTTGTTAATCCTTATGGCGAGGTTGGGGTGTCGAAAAGGGTTTTGGAGATTTTGAAATGAGGTCCAATGAGGATGTTTTGAGAAAAAATGCGGAGTATTCCAATAGGTTTATTCAGCCTATTGGAGAATCTGAAATCTCTGTTGAAATTAGAGATATCTTGGTAAATAGAAAAATCAAATCTGTTATTGATTTGGGGTGTGGTGACGGCATTTTTGTTTACCCTCTTAAAAAAAAATTTCCTAAGGTCGATATTGTTGGTGTAGATATTTCTCCTAGAAGAATTGCTGGACTTAAAGAGAGATTCCCAAATAGTAGATTTTATATTAGAGATGTTTGTGATACTAAATTAAAGGAGGAGTTTGATTTAGTTTATTCGTCTCAGGTCATTGAGCATGTTTCTTCTGACAAAGAAATGGTTGAGGAAATGAGTAGGCTGCTAAAATCCAAAGGAGTATTATTTTGTTCTTCCGTTATCAAGAAGAAATTTGCGGTGTATAAATATAAATGCAATGGAAAATTTGCTTTAGATCCTACGCATGTTCGAGAATATAAAAATCAAAAAGAATTTTTAGACCTATTTAGAAAGGACTTTAAACTTCTCAAATCATGGAAAGTTCCTGTTACCAGAGGATTACTTGGAATTCAGGTAAGGATTCCTGGGTATTCTTTAGTTTATGGAATATGGGAGAAACGAAAATGATAAGGAAAATTGCGGGGAAGGCTAGGAGCTCAAGGCTTGGATTTAAAGCACTTAATTATGTTTTTGATAGCAAAATTACCGAGACTGCTCTTTACAAAAAACTTTATTTTAAAAAAATTAAAAGAACTGCAAAGCTACATACGGATGTATTACCGAAATCTATAGAAATTGGTATTACGAATGTTTGTAATGCTGACTGTATAATGTGTCCACATAGGCACTTAAAAAAAATGGGTTTTATGAATATGGGTTTATATAAAAAAATAGTTGATGACGCTGTTTCTTGTGGTATGGAAAAAGTTTCACTTTCTTTTTTTGGTGAAGCGATGTTAGATAAGGATTTAGAAGCAAGAATAAAGTATGCTAAAAATAAGGGGCTTGGAGTTTCTTTTTTTACTAATGCGTCTAAAATGGATGAAAGCAAATCTAAAATGTTGATAAAAAATAAAGTTGATAATATTTCTGTAAGTCTTGACTCTCCTAATAAAGAAACCTATGAAAAGATTTGAATAAGAAAAAATTTGAAAGATGTTCGGAATAATATTTTGGGTTTAATAGAGCTGAAGAAAAAGGCTAAAAGTAAATTTCCTTCCATTAGTCTGGCTATTGTTGAAATGGATGAAAATACAAAGGAGTTAAAAAAATTTCACAATGAGTGGATAAATAGGGTTGATTCCATAAGCATTATCAATATGAGAAATTGGTCTGGGAAAGCTAAAAAAAGGAAAGCTGTGACTAAATACCCATGTGCATTATTGTGGCAAATGATGGTTGTTGATTGGGACGGAGAGGTTGTGCTTTGCTGTAATGATTGGAATCATGAGGATGTAATTGGGGATTTAAACAAGGAGTCTATACGAGAAGTTTGGACTGGTGTAAAACTGAAGAGGGCTCGTGATATGCATTTGGCTGATAGAGTAAATTGTGTTTCTGTATGTGCAAAGTGTGATAAGAAAACGGATTGGTGGTTGTTTAAATGAAATTACATTTGGGATGTGGAAAGGAGTATATTAAAGGTTTTATTAATTGTGATTTATCTGGACATATTGGAGTGGGTCTACGGTCTTGGGAATGAATGAGAAATGTGATGCATGAGATACATAGAATATGTAAAAAGGATGATATTTTAAAAATAAGGGTTCCGTTTTATTCTTCTCTTGGGGCTTTTGATAATCCTACACATATTGGATTTTTTTACACCGTTTACTTTTTATTTTTTTGATAAGAATGTCCTTTCTCACGAGGTAGACTGTAAAAAAGGGATGTTTAAAGTAAGCAGTGTCGAATTAATTTTTGGAATTTGGAATATGACTCGGGAGTTGTATTGGGCTATTAATCCTATTTTGAACTTTAACCATAAACTCTGCTGTATATTCTTTGTTTGAACTTTTCCTGCTTCGGAAATAAAATATGAGATTGTTGCCCTAAGGTAAAATTGTTTGGCGGAAAAGATATAAACGTGTTTGATTGGGTAGGACTATGAAAAATATTCGGGTTTATTTGCAGTATCCTTTGAAAGTTTCTGATTCGCAATATTATAGGTCTATGATTGATAATCCACCTAAGGGAATTGAGTTTGTTGGATCTAAGAAAACTGGAATGGTTGTTAACACGAGGAAGTTTAGGGGATTTGATAACTTCAAAAAAATAATTAGAACCTTTCTTGAGAGGATACCCTTGCCAATCCCTAACGCACGTTATACCAATGGAAGTAGTTTTGATTTAATACATTGTGCGCACTGCCTTAGTTTAAATAAATCCCCCTGGGTTGCAGATATTGAATCTGTATATCAGATGTGGGGGGGAGTTTCTGCTACGAAAAGTAGAATTTCTATGACTAGAAAAATTGTTATGTCTAGACATTGCAAGAAAATAATAGCTTGGACTGAGGCTACTAAAAAGTCTATTGTTGAAATATTCCCCGAGATTGCTGATAAGGTTGAAGTTGTTTATTATGCTATGCCTGAAATGAAACCTATGAAAAAAAAGAAAGGCAAGGATATTGTTTTGTTTTTTTCCGGAAGACACTTTGAGGCGAAGGGAGGAGTTCATGCTACGGAGGTTATGGATAGGCTTACTAAAAAATATCCTAATGTAAAAGGTGTTATTAATGGAGCGATTCCGGAAGATGTTATTAAAAAATATTCTAGGAATAAGAAATTGAAGTTTTATCAATTGATGCCGTATAAGGATGTTTTGAAACTATATCAAAGGGCTGATATATTTGTTTACCCTGGATATAGCGATACTTTTGGGTTTGTTTATATGGAGGCGATGGCTTTTGGGGTTCCGATTGTTACGGTTGACGGGCACTCTAGGCGAGAGATTGTTGAGGATGAGAAGCAGGGATTTGTTGTTGATAGGCCTACTCAGATGATGGCTAAGTATCTTGGAGCAGATGAAGATGTTGTAGATGATATAGAGAAGAAAGTTGGAATTTTGATTAAAGACTCTAAGCTTCGTAAAAAAATGGGGATTAATTGCTTAAGAGAAATTAAGTCTGGGAAATTTTCTTTGAGAAGAAGGAACGCTCAGTTAAAGAGGATTTATGGGGAGGCGTTAAAGTGAAAGAGAAGTTTGATGTTCTGGTTATTGATTCTAGATACAAACATTCGCTCGCCGCTGTTAGATGCCTTGGAAAACATGATTTGAATATCCTTAGCGGCTCTGCTAAATTTAGCCCTACTAAATTTTCTCGTTTTTCTAAAAAAAGTTTTAGGTATGACAATGAAAACTTTGAGAGGGATTTAATTGAGCAATTGGAAAAATATGACGTTGATTTAGTTGTGCCTATTGATTATAAGTCAAATATTAAATGTTCTAAGATTGCTGGAGAGATACGGAAATATTCCAATATTGTTATTGCTGATTATGATAAAATGATTGTTGCTTCTAATAAAGAGAAGATGATTGAGATTTTGAATAACACTAAAATTAATTTTCCCAAGAGTTATGTTGTAAAAAATAAAAAAGATATTGGCAAAATCTCTGTTCTTAAAAAAATGGCCATAAAATCTGCCGAGGAGGAAAGGGGCGAGAAAGTTGAATATGTTGAATCAGGAAAGGACTTGGCTGTAAAATTAGAAGAGAGATTGGAGCATGGGACACAGATTGTTCAAGAATATGTTGAAGGGTTTGGATGTGCTTTTTTTGCATTGTGTGATAATGGAAAAGTGTTGCAGAGTTTTCAACATAAAAGGATTAGGCAATATCCTGAGAGCGGAGGTGTAAGTTCTGTGGCTGAAAGTTTTTATGATAAGAATCTTGAGAAATGTGGTGAAGAAATAATTGGAAAATTGAAATGGACTGGAGTTTGTATGGTTGAGTTTATTTGTGACGAGAAAAATGGGAAATATTATTTTATTGAATTTAATCCTAAATTTTGGGGTTCACTAGATTTGTCAATTTCATGCGGGATTGAGTTTCCATATTTGTTGTATCGGTTTTCCAAGGGCGAGGAGATTGTTAATTTAGATTATGAGAGTGGCAGGAGGTTCCAATGGGTGTTGCCGGAGGATACGATAAGAATAAGGAGTGCTAAGAATAAATGGGATGCGATGAAGGATTGGGGAAGGGATTTTTTTGGGAAGAAGACTAAAAGTGATTTTGGATATATTTTTAATGATCCTATTCCTACTCTGATAAGAATGGTGGGAGCATTTTACAAATTAATAATAAAATGAAAATTAAATTAGATTTGCATGTGCATAGCGAATATTCGCACGATTCTAGTTCTAAGATTAGTTCTATTATTAAGAGGGCTAAGAAGATTGGACTCGATGGAATTGCTATAACTGACCATGAAGAATTTGCTGGGGCTGAGCTTGCTTCTAAAATAGATAAGGATTTTATTGTGATTAAAGGGCAGGAAATTGATACTGAGTATGGGGATATTATTGGACTTTTTTTAGAGAAGAAGATTGAGACTAGGAAATTTTTTGAAGTTGTAAAAGACATAAGGAAACAAGGAGGAATTATTGTCTTGCCCCATCCTGCTAAGTTTCATATTTTAACCGACGAGGTTTTGAAGAAGGTTGATGTTGTTGAAATTTTTAATGCTCGACTTGGGGCAAAGGAAAATGATATGTCCGAGAGGTTGGCTAAAGATATTAGAAGAATTGGTATTACTGGTAGTGATGCTCATTTTTTATTTGAAATTGGAAATGGAGTGAGTGTTGTTGAGGCTGGGAGTCGAAGTATTGATGATATCAAGAAAGCTATATTGAAGGGAGATGTTCAAATGATATGTAAAAGGTCTGGGAAATTTTTGAGAGGCGTTGCTCTTGCTCGTAAAATATTGAAGAGGTAAGGATATAAATGATTAGGGTTTGTATAGAATATGACAGTTAGTATTTCAGTTCATGTTGATGGTTATTATGGTCTTGTTAATGGTGTACCTAATTTACTTAGGCTGTTTGATAAGCATAATATCAAGGCTACATTTTTTGTGAACATGGGAAGGGAGGCGAACATTTTTCAGATTTTGAAATATAGAAAAGGTTCACAAATATCTAACGAGGATAAAAAAGTTTCTTCTAGATATTCTAAGCGGGAATTGCTTGAGATGACTTTAATGAATAGGGCGCTTGGACATTCGCATGGGAAATTGCTCCTGGAAATAAAAGCAAGAGGGCATGAAGTAAACCCTCATTGTTGGAGTCATTTACTTTGGTCAAAGAACTTTTCTAACGTCAATTATTTGGATGAAATTTATAAGATGAAGAAATCTTATTTTGATATCTTTGGCGTTATGCCTAAAGGCTTTGCTCCTCCAACCTGGAAGTTTAATGACGAGGTAGTTGAGATTTTGAAAAAAGAAGGCTTTGAATATCTGGCTGTTAATGATTGCTTTCCTAGAATTTGCAAGAAGCATGGGTTAAATATTATTCCTTTAAGTTTTGGAAAGAATGTTGAGGAGCTAGAGAATGAAGGAAAATCTACGGATGATATTTTGAATATTTACAGAAATGAATTGAAGAAGAAATATGTGAATCTTTATTTTCACGCTGATTATGAGGGGCTGGCTGGGCTTGGAATACTTGAAGAAATTTTGAAAATGATTGGAAAGAAGAAAGTTTTGACTTATGAGAAATTGTTGAAAAATTATTTGCCTTTTAATTTTTCTAAATCTGCTTGAACCATTTCTTCTACCAATTCTTTGAATCGCACTTTTGGTTCCCAGCCTAATTCCCTTTTGGCTTTTGTCGCATCTCCGATAAGAAAATTGACCTCATTTGGTCTGAAAAATTTTGGATTTATGGCAATTATTTTATTTCCTGATTGATCATATCCCTTTTCTTCTACTCCCTGACCTTGCCAATTAATTTTTATTCCTGCTACATCTGCGGCAGCTTCTATAAATTCTCTTACTGAATGAGTTTCTCCTGTGGCTATAACATAATCTGATGGGGAATCTTGTTGCAACATTTTCCACATTGCCTCAACATAATCTCTTGAATGCCCCCAGTCTCTTCTTGCTTCTAAGTTTCCCATTTCTAAATAATTCTTTCCAGTTTCTCGCTGAGGAATTCCTAGTTTAATTCTCGCGATTCCATCTGTAAATTTTCTTGTGACAAACTCCAGCCCCCTTCTTGGGCTTTCATGATTAAATAAAATTCCTGAGCAACAAAACATTCCGTTTTCCCTTTCTCTTTTTATGGCATTATGTGCTTTTAATTTTGCAGTTGCATATGGACTTACCGGATTGAATGGGGTTTTTTCTGATTGAGGGGATTCTAAAACCTCTCCGAATAATTCACTTGTAGATGCTTGGTATAATTTTGCGTTTGGAGCTTCCTCTTTTATGCAATCTATAAGTCGTTCTACCCCTAACCAATTTACCTCATTTGTATAATGTTTTTGACTAAACGATATCCCCACATGCGACTGTGCGGCTAGATTATAAACTTCGTCTGGTTTTATTTGTTTAATTATTTTAGAAAGAGACCCGATGTCTGTTAATTCTCCACAAACTAATTCCAACTTTCCCTTTAAATGATTAATTCTTCCTGAGTGCCCATCGGTGCTTCCCCTTCTGTGCATTCCATAGACTTTGTAATTTTTATCCAACAAAAGCTCCGCAAGATATCCGCCATCTTGACCGGTTATTCCGGTTACTAGTGCTGTCTTATCTTGCTTCTCCATTAAAATCTTGGGAAACTAAGTTATTTAAACGTATTTGACTACTTGCTTTGGATGAATAAAAAGTTGAAAATTTTGAATATATGTAGTGCTAGAATTCAATACCCGGGAGGAGCTGAAAAAGTTATTTGGGAGTTATCTCACTTTATTTCTAAACAAGGGCACGATGTTACAATTTTGCAAACAGATTTGTATGAGAAGGGACACGAATGGAAGGCAATTGAGAATAAGGATGGTGTCAATATTATAACTTGTAAGAATGATAGATTCGTTAAGGGGTTTGGATATTCTAGGGACTTTAAGAAAAAGCTGAAAGAGATATGGGAAGACTTTGATATTATTCATGTCTTTGGGCATGGAAGGTTTACTACAGACTATTCCTTGAGATTTTTAAAAAATAAAAAACCTGTGATATATACGTCCAATGGGTTCTTCCATGATAAGAAATATGGTAGAGTGAAAAAACTTTATAATAGATTTTTTAAAAGCGCTTTACATAATATAGTTTTTTGTACTGCGTTAACAGAACTTGAAAGAAATGAATATCTTCAACTTGGGGTTCCGGATGAAAAAATTAGAATTATTCCTGCATGGATAGATTCTAAAAAATTTAAGATTAGGAAGATTGATAGAAAGAAACTTTTGAAGAAATATGGGCTAGAGGATAAGAAGACTTTGCTTTACGTCGGAAGAGTTCATGAGACCAGAGGGGCGCATCATGTTGTTGAGGCAATTAAAGATTTGGATTTTAATTTTATTATAGCTGGAAGAGACGCAGACCTTAGCGAGAGAATAAGAAATAGGGTGAATGATTTGGGTATTTCTAAAAGAGTTAAACTTCTTGGCGAAGTTAGTGACAAACAACTTAATGAGGTATATTCATTTGCCGATGCTTTTGTTTTGTTTTCGGCGTGGGAAGGATTTGGGATTGTTGTCATAGAAGCTATGGCTTCAGGTCTTCCTGTTATTGTTAGCGACAGGGGATCTCTTCCAACTTTGGTGAAGAATGGGGAGAACGGGCTGATTGCTAAGTTTCCAGACGTTGATGAGCTTAGGGATAAGATTGAACTGCTTTTTTCAGATAAGAGACTCGAGAATAAGATTAGGAAGAATGGCTTGAAATTTGTAAAGAATTTTGAGTATTCTAATGTGGCTAAACGGTTTGAGAGTTTGTATTATGAAGCGATTGGGAAGTAAAAGGGTTTTGCTTGTGCACCACAAAATTTTTTAAATGCTTTTTAATAGTTATTGTAATGAAAGATGAGCTAGGGGATAAAAAAATTTTGTTTATTTGTGATAATCCGCCCCATTGGCTTCACGAAAGTTATGCTAAAAGCATTAATGCCGATTTTTTTGTTTATCCCACAAAAGACCATAAAGAATCACTAAAGACTATTGTAAAAATTCCGAAAGATTATGACATTTACCTGACTGAGGGATTTTTTAACTATATCAGCTTATTGAAAGCAATTGGATGCCTGAAAAAACATGTAATTATTATTAATATTTTTTCCGACCCAAGATTATTTCAACTTTATACTGATAAAAAATTTAACATCAAAAAGGCAGAATTGCAAAAATATCCCTTCATACAAAAACAAATTGTTAAAAGAAACTTGAAAAAACTAGATGGAGCAATTTGCATAAGTGAACTTTCTTCCTGGCTTTTTAGAAAATTTAATAAAAAAAATCACATACTCGTTATTCCTGCCTTTGTTTCTGACAAAAGATATATGACCCTCCAAAAAAACATTCCAAGACTTTCAAGTCATAATATATTATTTATTGGACACGGGCCAGATTGGCATTATAAAGGAATTGATTTAATGATTAATTCTTTTATAAAAATAAAAAAACTTTTTCCAGACGCTAAACTATTTATTTTAGGAGAATGGATAATAAAAGAGGAATGGCTTTCTGATGGTGTTTTTTTTGAAGGTTTTCAAGACATAAAGCCCTATTTGAAAAAATGCTCTTTAAGTTTACATTTAGGAAGAGGGGAGGGATTTGGAATTAATGTATTGGAAACTATGCTTTCTGGAATTCCTACTATAGTGTCTAATTACACGGGAGCAGAACAAGCTATTAGAAAAGTCGGAGAAGAATTGGTTACCCCATTGAATGAAAAAATAATTGTTGATAGAGTCCTTGGTTATTTTAATTCTAATATTAAGAAGAAGAAACTTTTATCTAAGAAATCTAGAAGCGTCGCGAGAGAATTTCAAAAAAATAAAATACTGAAGATTTTTAGAAAGAAATTTAACAAATTGATTATAGATATTGAGAGAGAGAGAAAATGAAAATATTAATGATAAACGATTATTTGAAAAAAGTTGGCGGGACTGAAACTTTTATTTATAATTTAAAGTCTTCTTTGGAGAAAAGGGGACATAAAGTTTGTGTATATGGTTCAGAGAGGGGAGAAGACTTAGCTTCTCTATTTTCCAGATGGAATAGCCAGAAATGGTATCGGAAAGTTGCAAAAAAAATTGAAGAATTTCATCCAGATATTATCCATGTGCATAATTGTACTAGAATTTTATCTCCATCAGTTGTCACTGCAGCTTTGGATATGAAAATTCCTGTTATTCTTACGCTTCATGACTTTCTATATTTTCCCAAGAAAAATAATTCTTTTAGAAATATCATTGGAGGGGCTAAAAGAGCCATGCATAGAAAAATTTTATCCGATAAAAGAATTATTTTTGTGTCTCCCACAAAAATTCTTGCAAAAGATATTGAAAAATATCTTAATGTTAAAGTAGCTGTTATCCCGAACGGAATCACCATACCAAAAAAAATTACAAACTACAAAAAACAGATACTATTCGTTGGAAGTCTTACGGAAGGTAAAGGTCTTCAGGTAGTGGCTCCAATTCTTAATAGGATTAATAATTATAATGTGATCATTTTGGGGGTAGGCCCCCTTAAAAAAGAACTAATATCAAAATTTAAAAATATTGACTTTAAGGGGTTCCAAAATCCCAAGGAATATTATGAAAATTCCAGTATCTTAATTTTTCCTTCAATTATCCTAGACAATTTTCCCACTTCTATAATAGAGGCAATGTCTTATGGGCTAACTGTTATCGCTTCTAAGATTGGAGGGGTTCCTGAACAAATTGAAGACTCCAAAACCGGAATTCTGGTTGAACCTAACAATATTGAGGAGTTTGAAAAAAAATTAAACTACCTCATTTCCAATCCTGGCGAGATTAAAAGGATTGGGGGCAATGCAAGGAAATTCGTCAAACAAAAATTTGAATGGGGGAAAATAATTGATTTATATGAAAAAAAGTATTTCTCTGCTATTAATCTTTCTGGGATTTAGTTTTTAATTTATGTATATATACCCCTAAATAGAAATAGTATATTACACATCCAAATGCTTCTGCAAAGACAGGGGGTCCCTCTTTCCATGCATTTTTTGATAATAATATTTTGAGTCCTGCTCCTATTGCGAATGGGAATGCCGATAAAAGTGGAAAATTTCTCCTTATTTTCATTTGTATGGGGAAATCTTTCTTGGAATACTGAAAACTATCTAACTCCTTAAAATCTTTAATTGTATATTCTGCCTGCAATCTTAAATACCTCCCTATGGCCTTTTCCCTAAACTCTTTCCATGTTGGTATTGCTCCCGATGTAAAATGCCTATGCTCAAGTTGATAATTGCTCTTTATAATATTCCCATTTATTTCTGGAGTATCCCAATGGGGAAATCCCAAATATGATATTTTGGATTTCCTATATAGCGCAATTTTTTTTGGCCAATCTCTTGTTGCATACTTTTCCCCATTCCAATATGGCCAATTAAACTCATATGCATCCGCCCTTTTGTTTTTTATTAAATTCAATATATCCTTTTGCAATGGTTTTGACAAAAATTCATCTGCATCTATTTTTAAAATCCAATTATTTTTTACTTTTCTAAATAGATATGCCAAATGCATTGCTGGAAGACCCTTATGAGTACGAACAAAAATATTTTTGGTATATTTTTTACAAATCTCTATTGTCTTATCATTACATGGGCCATCGTGAACAATTAGTATTTCGTCAGCTATATCCTTTACGCTATCCAGACATCTTTTTATTATATTTTCCTCATTATGGATTACTGTTACTACAGATATTTTATCTTTCATATGTTTATATTCTATAAATAATTTATAAATCCTTGCGAATTCGGGATATATGACAAACTTTTTAAAATATTGTTATGTTTTAATTTTATGAAATATATGCTCAAAAATATCCCTTCTATCTGTCCCGCATGTTGTTCAAAGAAAGGGAAGCTACTATTCGAAATCAACAGTCATGATGCCGCGATTTCTCAAGTTAAAAAGAATAAATACTCTATACTAAAAAAGGAAATTGAATCTATTTGGGGCGGGAATAAATGCAAAGTAATTCGATGCGATGTATGTTATTTTGTTTACTCTATACCTCATAAATCTGGAACTGAAAAATATTATTCTATAATATATGACAACCTCCAATATCCTACTTGGAGAAAAGAATATAATCTTATACTTAACAATATAAAAAAACTTCAAAATAAAAATATCAAATATCTTGAAGTTGGAGCTGGAAATGGAGTTTTTGCAAAAAAGGTTGCAGATATCATAGGAAAACATAATGTGACTTGTTTTGAATTCTCTGATAAAAGCATAGAGGAAATTAAAAATCATGGATTAACTTGTTTTAATAAAGATATTAAAAAATTTAAAACGAAGGATAAATTTTCCGTAATTTGTTTTTTCTCAGTCCTTCATCATATGGATAACCCTAATCTCATTTTCAAAAAATTATCTGAAATTGTAGATAATGATGGTAGAATTTATATAGCTACTACGCCTGAAGAAAGTATCGCTTTTATGGAAACTCAAATAAATGCCATCGCATACCCTCCTACCCATGTTGGAAGATGGAATAGACTTTCCTTAAAAAAATTAGGAGATAGGCATGGCTTTTCAATAGAAGAGTATACATTATATTATCCTACTTTACTCCAATCTCTTAAAGACATAGCTTTCTGGAAGTATTCTCAGAAAACAAAAGAATCCCAATCTCTAGCTAGCAAGATAGCTTCAATAAAAAATAATCTTATCAGGAAGTCTTTCTCTTTATTTTTATTACTCCCTTTTGCTGCCTCGTCTCTTCCTTCTGCTATACGTCGTAAAAAATTTCCATCTTCACAACTAATTTGTCTAAAAAAATCTAAATCACAATGAAAACTAAACTCAATTTGGGATGTGGAGATAAGCCGCTTAAGGGATTTATTAATTCTGATTATATAAAAACTAAAAACGTTGATATTGTAGTGGATTTGAACAATTTTCCTTATCCATGGGAAAGCAATTCGATAGATTATATTAATTGTGACGACACCCTTGAACATCTAAAGGAGCCTGAAAGATTTTGGCACGAGATACATAGAATATTAAAATTGGGAGCTAGAATAAAAGTAAAAGTTCCGCACTATAAATCGATTGGAGCCTATGCTTGTTTTGGACATCGGAGTTATTTTCATGAAAATGCAATTGATAGCTTATGCCCTACCATAATTACCAGTGAGGACAATAGCACCTGTAGGGGTTTTAAATTAATCGAAAAGAGGGTTACTCGTGGAAGATTTTTCAGATGGCAAAAAAGAGAAATCATTTGGGTTGTAGAAAAAATATTTTTACAAGAAAAATAGCATGGCAAACAAAGTGAAAAATTCTAATAAAAAAGTATTAAACGAACAAAGCGAAAAAAGGATTGAACTTGTAGGAAAGTTTATAGGAAATGCGAAGTTAAAGATAATCTTGGATATTGGGGTAAATAACCTTGCCTTATCGGATACTATTAATGCGAAGAAAGTTTTAAAATTAGATATTGTAAAAGAGGCTAATCCTGATTTGATATGCGACTTAAACCGAGATAGAATCCCCCTGAACAACGAAGAAGTTGATATCGTAATTGCTGGCGAGGTAATGGAACATCTGAATAATCCATATAGAACTGCGAGAGAATTCCACAGAGTATTAAAACGGAAAGGAATATTAATTGTTACCGTTCCCAATGTTTGTTCTTTTGTAAATCGAATTAAAATGCTGTTTGGTCAACTCCCTGCATACTGTTCTATTGCGTGGGATTCTGAACATCAACAAGATCCAGAAAAACATCAAAATGATTTTAATCTGAAATCTATTTGTGAAGTTCTCACGGTGAGTGGCTTTGATATTGAGGATATCACTTCTAATGGAATCGTTACTCATTCAAAAATACTTTTGACAAAATGCCCCCCCTCATTAGGAGAAGTTTTAATAATTAAAGCAAAAAAGAATTAGTTAAATTTATTTTAATATTTTTCTTGCTTTTTTGTAAATTTTATAAATTTTCATTTTTGTACTACTATCATCCCATCTCGCCCTTATTCTATCTAATTGAGTGTTCATCCTTCTAACATAAGCGCAATGTCTGCAAAGAATTTCTCCGTTATTTGTATTCAAAATTTTTATAAATTTTTGAAACTTTTCGGAATCTAATAATTCTTTATATGGAGTTTCTATTAAATTCCCAAAAACATATTTCAAACCGTAATCCATATCACAAAGTGTTATGTCTCCGTTGGGTAGAAGGACATTGTTATTAAGAAATTTTCCTGCGTATCTGCATTCTATTATTCCTGCACAATATTGGCTCTTCATGTGAATATTATTTCCGGCCCTATTATGAAGAATTCTTGAGAGATCTTCTATCTCCTCTCCTAATGCTTTTTGAATTTTAAAATGGGGTTTCCCGAACATCTTATATTCCATATTCGGAACATTTTTTCTAATTCCCTTAACAATATCTAAATATTCTTCTGTTGGTTCAATTGTTGTATTCCCGTCGTTGTCTGGTAGATGTAATTCGAATGCATGAAATGGTATTCTTTTAAACAATTCTATATCTTTCTTTTTTATTCCTACCCCAGTTGTAAAAATATCTATCTTGTATCCTTTTTCGTGCACATATTCCACCATCTTTATACAATCTTTGTTCAGGAATGGTTCGGACATCCCTCCAAATACTATCCTTATGTGTTTTGGTATTTGATCTACACAAACTTTAAATGTATTCAAACTCATCATTTTTTCCCTGCATTTATATGCTTCTATAATTGTGTCTTGTGGACAATACTTGCACATATTTTTACAGCCAATCCCCGTGCAAATTTCGAATTGTTTTAATTCCTTAAATGCATTTATTTTTTTGTTCATTTTATTTTAAATTGACTTTTTAAGAAAGATGGAACTTTATAAGGTTTTCCTGCAATTTTAAATTTATAAATACTTATAAATACTTTTTTTCTTATTTGAATATGAAACTTCAAAGAAATATTTTTTCTATTTTTAGAAAATTTTACGAATGGACTGTAATAAGATTCAAACCGCTTACAGTTCACACCGAAGCTATTATGATTGATTCCGTATGGAATGAAATCAAAAAGGAAGTAGCTCGCGGCAGAGTTTCTAGATGGTATGTTATGACCCCTGAAAATATAGATTATTATAAATCTTTTTTTAATATTAAAATGTCTACCTCTGACTTGTCAAAAATTATGAAGGAAAGATATCTTTGGATGATCAGTCATGGGCAAAGACTGGAACTACATGCGCATCTCTGTCTGGTTATGGAGAATATGTCCTTTCAAGAACAAGAAAAAATTTTGAAAAACTCTTATTATTGGATGAAAAAAGAAATCGGCGTGACTCCAAAAGAATTTGTTCCCGGATGGTGGTCTTTCAATAATGATACTTTGAAAATTCTAAAAAAACTTAATTTGAAAATGATTGGACAAAGAGATTATGACTTTACACATGATTATTATCCTGTTGTTGATTTCGTGAATACTCAAAAATAGTATGTCATTCTAAGTAGAATATGATTGGTAAAACTTATTTTTTTAGATTGTGTACAAAAAAGCGGCATATGCCACTGTATTGCAAATATTTTTTAAATCCACAAATCTTTTATATCCATATCTGGTTATAGTACCATGAAAAAGGAAAAAAGAAGTGCTGATAATAAAGTTAAATATGGAACTATCTCACTTCCTCTTCCCTTAATTGTACTAATTAAAGAAAAAATAAAAGGAACAGGGCTACCTTCTGTGTCGGCATATGTGTCTTATATTCTTAGGCAAGTTTTGTCTTATGACGATAAAGAATTTTCTGAAGTGACCGAAGAGGATATAAAGAAGAAGTTAAAGAAATTGGGATATATCTAGGCACGGGAAGACTTATTAATAATATTAATTGTTTTCCTTGATGGTATATGATTATGAAAATTACTGGGAAAATTCTATTGAAGGAAGAAAGGCATACTATGATAATTTATATGGGCTAGTTAAAAAATTTTATAACTTTGGAAAAGGAAAAGAGGTTTTAGATGTTGCAGGTGGAAGCGGACAGCTTAGTGACTATTTTGGACTGAAAAATGTCACGCTTATTGACGTAAGTGATTCTGGCTTAAAATTAGCTCGGAACAAGTTTGGATTCAAGACTATAAAGTGCGACCTAATGAGGGATAGTTGGCCCACACGGGATGGAAATTATGATTTTGTTATTTGCAATGAATTTCTTGAGCATATCCACTTCCCCTCTATTGTTTTAAGCGAGATAAATAAGAGTCTAAAAAAGAATGGGATTTTATATTTAGGACAGCCCAATATGACGCCAGATGGGGAACATCATGTTAGAAGAATAAATTATTCTTATTTGAAATGTATACTGGAGGAGAATGGGTTTGAGATTGTTGATAATATTATTGCCCCTAAAATTATTAGCGCTAGATTTTCTGATATTAGAAAAGATATTTCATTTGTAACCAAGTTAAAATTATTTATTGGAGCTAGCCTGGGATTGTTTTTGTCCAAAAAGATGCAATTCCTGATCGCGAAAATGTTTCCCAATTTTCTTGGTGGATTTTATCACATTAAAGCCAAGAAAATTAATTAGAATTTTTCAACTTATGTGCTATCCTTCTCCTTTCGTTAATTTGTTTTTCCTCTTTCAAATGTTTTTCCAATAGAGTTTTCATTTCAGTAAGTGTGCTGGTATCTTCGCTGGCTATGTTATTTTTTTCTTCAGGATCTTTTTTTAAATCATAAAGCTCTAACTTTCCTCCGTGAATTTCATTGCAAAGTTCGCAGACAACATCTTCTTTTGAAACTGGTTCTATATATTTGAAGTCCTTTGTCCTTATCGACCTCTTATTCTGATAACCTGCTTCTTCTGCTGTGGTATAACTTAATTTTTCTTTTGATAAAAGATTATTGCCGTCAAACTCTAATGAAGAATATCTTATTTTTAATAAATCCAAAATTGTCGGAACCATATCTTCATGCTTTACGAATGACTCGTTAATTTTATTTTTTGGGATTGTTGGACCTGTGACTATAAGTGGGAAATTTGTGCATACGTCATATAATCCATGGTGACTAAAGAACACATTTTGTGTATCAAAACTTTCTCCATGATCTGAGAATAGGAATATGTACGTGTTGTCAAAAATCCCCTTTTCCTTTAGTGCTTCTATTACTTGCCCTATCAAATAATCATCATGATAAATTGCTGAATCGTACCTTGCGATTATATCTTCAAATGTTGCATATTTTGAGAATGCTCCTTTGAAAAATCCTACCATTTCTTTTTTTATTTTGTGCTTTTTTAGTTCCTTAAAGAAATAATTCTTTGTTTTTGGTGCTACAAATTTATTTGTAAATTGCTTTGGATTATATGGTATATGTGGGCTATTGTAATATATCCATAAAAAGAATGGATCTTTTTCTTCCTTAATTATTTGGATTGCTTTTTCCGTTGCCATTTCTCCGTTGTTTCTTCCATATTTTAATTTTATATTGTCTGACATTTTTTTAGGCATATAATGAAAAAAGGTTCTTGTCACTGATCTTAATCTTGATGAATCTTTTATGTTTTGAAAAAGGGATATGGGTTGATTTTTTTTATTATTTGAAAAATAAAAATCAAATCCTCTCTTTTGCCATCCGTATAAATCATTTAACCAATAAGTTTTATAGCCATGTTCTTTTAATCTTTCTGATAGGAATTTCCCGCCTGAGTTTGAAAATGAATTTAATTCCGACTTGGTAACTAAAATATTTTTTTCTTTGTCTAGTGGAATATGCCTTCCAGAAAGCATTGCCATCAACGATTTATTAGTAGAATTATTGGTAGAAAATGCATTTGTGAATCTTGTTCCTTGTTTTGAAAGCGTATCTATATTTGGAGAGGTATTTCTATCATATCCATAACAACCTAAATTTCTTGCCCTTAGAGCGTCAATCATTATAAAAATAATATTTGGTTTTTTCATAAATGTTTTAGGATTTGCTGTTTTTTAAGATTATGGAGTTTTGATGAAAAAATTGATTATAATAATATTTAAAAAGTAATTATACATAATTATTAAATGCAATATGAAAAGTTTTCCACTAAGGCCAACACCTTAAAGATATTGGAAAAAAGATTGAAGAAATCCATTATTGAGCCCTCGTTTTTTTTTAGTGAATCTGCTTGGAGAAATAATCCAGAAAGTATAGTAAAACACATAAAAAAGAAATTTGGAGATAGGATAGTTGTTAGAAGTTCGGCTATTTCCGAGGATACTGCTGAGAGTTCTATGGCTGGATTCTTTGACTCTGTTTTGAATGTAGATTCTCAAAATGTTCGGGAAATTAAAGAAGCTATAGTAAAAGTCATAAAATCTTATCATAATAAAAAATCCCAAAGTGCCTTTAATCAAGTCTTAGTGCAAAATCAGTCTGGAGAAATTATTATGAGTGGGGTTGTTTTTACTCGCGGAAGTGAAAATGGAGCTCCTTATTATATTATTAATTATGATGACTCTAGTGGCTCTACCGAAAGTGTTACATCTGGAATTGAAAATAAATCAATAAAAATTATAAGGAATTGCAAAAGAATAGGCAACAAAATATTTGACAAATTGATTGAATCCGTTAGGGAGATAGAGAATTTATTTAATTCTAGCCTTATAGATATAGAATTTGGAATTAATAAAAATTTTGATGTTATAATTTTTCAAGCTAGGCCACTTGTTACTAAAAATATTAAATTCGGGGATGAAGTGTATTTTAAAAAAATTGAGGAAATAAAGAAAGGTTTTAGGAAATTAAATAAAAAAATTAAAGGGCTAGAGGGTAATCACACAATTTTGGCAGATATGCCGGATTGGAATCCCGCTGAAATAATCGGGGACTCTTCTGGATTACTAGATTATTCTCTTTATAATTATATTATAACCGAAAGGGCTTGGAGTATTGCTCGACAGACTCAAGGGTATTACGATGTTGGAGATGGAAGATTAGTTTATTTATTTGGAAACAAACCCTATGTTGATGTTAGAAGAACCTTTAATTCTTTTGTCCCAAAAGATATTTCTCCTGGATTGAGAAGAAAATTAGTAAATTATTATTTGGACAGTCTGGCTAGTAATCCCGAATATCAGGATAAGGTTGAATTCAATATTTTGTTTACTTGTTATGATTTTTCTTTGGAGAAAAAATTTGAGAATTTGCGTGCTAAAAATTTTAATGAACAGGAGATTAGGGAATTAAAGAATGCCCTAATGTGCCTTACCAATTCTTTGATAATCAATTCTAAAAAAAACATAGAAAATGACATTTCCTCTTCTAAAGATTTATCTAAGACTAGAAATAAAATAAAAATTATTTATGAAAAGGATATTGTATTTCAGGTTTTAGATTATGCTAAAATTTTATTAAATGAATGCAAAGAACATGGGACTGTACAATTTTCTAGACTTGCAAGACTCGGGTTTATTGGAAAAATTTTGTTAAAGTCTCTTTGTGATGAGGGCGCCCTCTCTAGAGAAGAGGCTGATTCGTTTTTTGAATCGATTAATACTGTTGCCACAGAGTTTAGTAATGATTTTAATAAACTAGTAAAGGGGAAATTAGATGAAGAATCTTTCTTGAAAAAATATGGACATTTGCGACCTGGAACTTATGATATAACCAGCAAAAGATATGACCAGAACAAATCTCTCTTAGAAGTTAGTCATGGTATTCATATGCAAGAAGCGAAGAGCAAAAGATTTTGTTTATCTAAAAAATCGGAGAGTAGTGTTAACGCTGCATTGAAAAAATCTGGCCTAAAGTTTGATGCTAAATTTTTATTTAATTTTATAGAGAATGCCACTAAAGCTAGAGAACTATCTAAATTTGAATTTACAAAGAATTTGAGTGACGCTATTGAGCTAATTGCCATTGCGGGTAAAGAAATGGGATTTACGAGAAAAGAAATGTCTTTTCTTTCTATTGAAGATATTTTTGCTAATATAAAAAATAGGAATGGCTTGACGAATTATTGGAAAAGAAATATTTCTATGAATAAAAAAAGAAAAGCTATTAATGATAAGTTATTTTTACCTTCTATAATTTTTACCGAAAAGGATTTGGATGTTGTTAAAGAATATTCTCCTAAGCCTAATTATATTACCAATAAAAAGATAACAAAGAACGTGGTTAATTTAAAGAACGTGAATGAGAGGAAATTCCACATAAAGAATAAGATTGTCTTGATTGAAAGTGGGGATCCTGGATATGACTGGATTTTTACTAAGGGGATCGCTGGACTTATCACTAAATATGGTGGAGTTGCTTCTCATATGTCGATTCGGTGTGCAGAGTTTGGGCTTCCTGCGGCTATTGGATGCGGGGTTATTTATGATAAGTTGATTGATGGGGCTAAGGTGACGCTGGATTGCGAGAGTGGGAGGATTTGGGCTTGATGGGGATTGATAAAGATTTAAATATATTTATGGGGTTTTTATAATATGATAGCCTTGATAAGTCAACGAGAGGAAGAAAATAATTTTGGAAATTCCATTGATGTTTTAGAGTCGGCTTATTCTTCTTATTTTGGGAAAAAAGATGTTATACTTGTTGCGATTCCAAATTCTATGAAAAATGTTGGGAAATATTTTGAATTGAATCCTGATTTTTTGATACTATCTGGAGGGGCTGATTCTAAAAATAGAAATTATGTAGAGACGCAACTTTTGCAAACTGCCATAGATAAGAATATTCCTGTTTTGGGAATTTGCAAGGGAATGCAATTTATTAATTTGTTTTTTGGCGGGAAATTGGAGAGAATAGAGGGGCATGTTGCCAAAAACCATTATGTTGAAATTAATGGGGCTAAAGAAAATGTAAATAGTTATCATGATCTTGGATTTCATAAATCTGGGCTAGGAAAGGGGTTGAAAGTTTTCGCCCTTGGGGAAGATGGAAGTATCGAGGGGATTTATCACTCTGACAAGAAAGTTATTGGAATTATGTGGCATCCTGAAAGAGATGAGAAAATTTATGATAAGGTGGTTGATAAATTTTTAGAGAATGGGGGTTCTAAGGAATGGTTAAAGCTATAATTCTTGCTGGCGGGATGGGAACTCGATTGGGGAAGTACACCAAAAATCTTCCTAAATGTATGTTGGAATTTGCGGAGAAGAGTTTGGTTGAGAGGCAAGTTGAGACTTTTCGTGCTTGTGGGATTAATGATATTATTATTGTTAGGAAACATCTTGCAGAAAAAATTCAGGTTCCTGGAGTTAGGTATATTGATGAGACTGATTATGATACACATATGGTTGTTGGATTATTTAAGGCTAGAGATGAGTTTGATGATGATATTATTCTTTCTTATGGAGATGTTTTATTTGAATCTAGAATTTTGAGGAAATTAATGGAAACTGATGCTGATGTTGGAATTGTTGGCGATGAGGATTGGAAGGATTATTGGACTGCTAGAATTGGAAGTTGGAAGGAAGATTCGGAAAGCTTTATTATTGGGGAGAATGATAAAATGATTTCTCTTGGAGTATCAAACCCTCCTGAAAAAGATATGGATGCTCGGTATGTCGGGATGATAAAATTCTCCAGGGGCGCACTCCCTATAATTGAAAAAATTTATGATAATGCAGTTAAGGAATCATGGGAGACTCCTTGGCATACTTCTAAATCTTTTAAGAAGGCTTATATGACTGACTTTATGCAAGAATTAATAGACAAGGGATTGGATGTTAGAGCTGTTCGGGTAAAGCGAGGGTGGATGGAGTTTGATACCGTTGAGGATTATGAATTAGGGTGTAAATGGATGGAAGAGGGGACTCTCGAAAGGTTCTATAATATTGAAAAATTTTCTTATGCTGATTTGGAAATAGATAAATTGATTGATGAAGAAAAAGAGAGATTAGAAGAATCTCTTGAACTTATTCCTTCGGAAAATTATGTTAGCAAAGCTGTCTTAACGGCCATGGGTTCCATTTTAACGAATAAGTATTCTGAAGGATATCCGGGGAAAAGATATTATGGTGGAAATAAGATTATTGACAAAATTGAAACACTTGCAATTAAGAGAGCAAAGAAATTGTTTAATGCAGAGCACGTGAATGTTCAACCTTATTCTGGCTCTCCTGCTAACTTGGAAGTTTATTCTGCTTTTGTTAAACCTGGTGATAAAATTATGAGCATGAGTTTGACTGAAGGGGGGCATTTAACACATGGACATTTTGCTAGTTTTACTGGGCAGGTTTATAATTTTGTACATTATGGGGTAGATGTTGAAACTGGTCTTTTAGATTATAAAAAAATTCGGGCTCTTGCATTGAAGGAAAAACCTAAAATAATTGTTTGTGGCGCCACCGCATATCCTAGAAAAATTGACTTTGAGAAATTTGCTGAAATCTCTAAAGAGGTTGGAGCTATTTGCATGGCAGATATTTCGCATGTTGCTGGGCTGATTGTTTCAGGGAATCATCCTTCTCCGTTTCCGTTTGTGGATGTTGTAACTACAACGACTCATAAAACACTTAGAGGTCCTCGTGGTGCTATGATTATGTGTAAAGAAAGGTATGCTAAGCAGATAGATAAAGCTGTTTTTCCCGGGCTTCAGGGCGGTCCTCACAATAATACTACAGCTGCTATTGCAGTTGCTTTAGGAGAAGCTTCTTCGGATAGTTTTAAGGAATATGGCAATCAGGTTGTAAAAAATGCTAAAGTTTTGGCTGAAGAATTGAAGAGACTTGGTTTAAGTTTGGTTAGTGGAGGAACTGATAATCATTTGATACTTATTGATTTGAGTAATATGAAGTGTGCGGGCAAAGAGGCTGAAAATGCGCTTGATTCTGCGAACATAACTCTTAATAAAAATACGATTCCCGGAGAAACTAGAAGTCCCTTTAACCCTAGTGGGATTAGACTTGGTACTCCATTTATTACAACTAGAGGGATGAAGGAGAATGAAATGAAAGAGATTGCTGGAATGATTGCGGATGTTCTTGAAAATTATGACAGTGAAGACGTCTTGAAGAGAGTTAAGAAAAAAGTTATAGAGCTTTGTAAAAAATTTCCTTTAGATTAAATTATTTTTTATATTGTATAAATTTTCTATTAATGTTGCAATTGTCATTGGTCCAACTCCTCCGAATATTGGAGTTATGAAAGACGTTTTATTTTTTACGTTTTCGAAATCTACGTCGCCTACTACTTTTCCGTTTAATTTTGAATACCCTACATCTACCACAATGGATCCTTGCTTTACCCAATCTTCTTTTATTAAATGAGGAATTCCTGTTGCCGTTATTAGGATATCTGCTTCCTTTACTTTTTCTTTTGTGTTTTCTGTGAACTCGTCGCAGGCTGTAAAATTTAACTTTCTATTCTTTAGCATTATCGATAATGGGTATCCTACAAGTTTTCCCATGCCCACTAAAACTATTTTTTTATTTTCTAGTTTTATGCCATAACCTTCTAGAAGTTTTAGTATTCCTTTTGGTGTGGCTGGAGCTAATGTTTCTTTTCCGCTTTCCAGATTTCTTTCGTTTATTTTTGTTAATCCGTCTACATCTTTTTTGGGGTCGATGGTATTTATTATTTTTTCCGTGTCCAGTTCTTTTAATAGAGGTAGTTGGATTAGTATTCCGGTTATTTTTTTATCTTCGTTTAGTTTTTTAATTTTTTTTATAATTTCTTCTTCGTTAAATTCTGTGTAATCTAGAAACTTTGTTTTTATCCCTACTTCTTTGCAGGCTGCCATTTTCATTTCTATATATTTTTTAGATGCTGAATTATCTCCTATTAGAATAATTGCTAAACAGATGCTTAGTTTTTTTTCTTTAATGTTTTTTTTTATTTGGGCTAGAACTCTTTTAGATGGGGGGTTTCCTTCTAGGAGTTTATGGTTGTTCATAAGTAGAGAAGCTGGATATTGTTTAAATAATTAAGTATGTAATCTACGGACAAGGCTTAAATAATGTTAAGTATAATTACACATATGAACGAAACAGATTATCCGTGGGATTTGAAAGAAAAACAATCATTGAAGGGGACTTATGGTTTTGTTGATTTTAGTGAAGATTTTTTGGAAGTATATAGAAATAAAAGAACTAGAGTTATTAATGAATTGGAAAATGGTGTCACTAGAGATTTTGATGAGGAGGTTTATTGCGAGGAAGAGTTGAAAAGTGGGGGGGAATTTGAAATTAAGAGGATTATTTTTCAATTGTATTTTGTTCTGGAGAATGGGGATGATTTTTCCAAAGAGGAGTTGAGGCATTTTTTTAGAATTCTTAAGAAAGCTGATTTAAAAGTGTTGAAGAAATCTTATGACAAGAATTTTATTAATTTGTCTAAAGAGGAAGAAGAATTGAGATATTATTGTTATTTTTCTTTGGTACTAGGAATGTATGCCAAGAGAAAGGGGAAGGGATACTTGCAAGCGCTTTCTACAATGCTTAAGCTGAATGATTTTATTATAGCTAGACGGGATACTGGAAGTGGCGTGGATTTAGTTTTAAAGAAAGCTTTGATTTTAGAGAATGAATTAGTTGATTTGGTTTTGGGAGATGTCTCTAAGTTGGAACGCGGGGAACCTGAGAATAAAAAAGAAAATTGTGAAAAAAGGGTTGTTGAAAACCTTGGGATGTTTTTACAAGCTACTCATAGGTCTAAAGCTTATCTGCAGAATTTGATTAGGCATGGTCTTTATCCTAATTATGTAATTTTGCTAGAAGATCCAGATAAACCTTCAGAGAATTTAGATAGCCTTCCAAAAAGTTCTTCAGACATTTTATTTAATCCTGCTATTTCGGAGAAGAAATCCCTTGAGGACGCTGGTATTCCTTATGAAGTGGTTATTGCTAATTCTTGCAATGACCTAAATGTTGTTGAGGCAGTTGGAAATAGAAGTGAGGATTATTTTGTTTTTTCTGGAAGAGGAATTCTTAAGGAAATATTTAATGCTGGGAAAAAAATAATTCATGTTCATCCTGGGAAACTTCCAGAATACAGGGGAAGCACTTGCCCTTATTATTCTACCTTGGCAAATGATGGCTGGTGGTGTACTTCATTTATTATGATGCCCGAAATTGATCAGGGAGAAATTATTTCCCAGAAAAAATTTCCTTTGCCTTTTGGGGATATCGACCCTACGAGAATTTATGACCCGTTTACTCGATCTGAGGCTTTAGTAGAAAGTGTTTTGCAGTTGGCTGACAGTGGCATGGTTAAGACTTCGAAACAGAATTTGGATGAAGGAGTGGACTATTACGTTATTCATCCTGTCTTGGAATTTATTGCAAAGGAATCTTATAAGAGATTTTAATTTATACTTGGATTAAGTTCTAATAGTTTTTTGAAAAGTTCTTTTTCTTTTTCAGGGTTGGTTCCGATAAGATTTTGTTTTTCTTTTGGATCTTCTTCTAAGTTATATATTTCTTTTTCTTTTGTTTCTGTATTATAAATTAGCTTCCAGTTTGGAGTTCTAATGGAATGTATTCTTGGTGGGATATTGGTTGGTTTTTGTTCTACGCCTGAAGCTTCTGAAAGTGCTATTCTTTCGTCGGGTTCGTCTTGAATTAAGGGAAACAGACTTTTACCTTGGATTTTTAGAGGCATTGGGGATTCTGGGATATTTAGAACATCTAGAATTGTTGGGAAGAAGTCTATTATTCTTGATAGTTTTTTTACCTCCTTTTGCTCTGGAAAGAATTCTGGCTGAATGAATGTCGCGAAAGATTTAATTGTATAATCATAGCAGAATCTTCCATAGCCTAGTTCGCCTTCTTTCTCCCCTACGCTTGCTCCGTGGTCTGAGAATAAAATGAATAGCGTGTCTTTGAATAAACCTAGTTCTTCTGATGTTTGCATTATTTTATCTAAGTATTTCCCTGTATTGGAAACAATCTTATTGTATTCTTCTAGATTTTTTTCTGGGTTGTTAAAATATTTGGAATTATAATCGTCGTAATCATATTTCTTTAGGACTTCGTGAACTACATAGGTGTGAATTGGGCTGTATTGTAGGAACAAGAAGAAGTTTTTATTTTGTTTTCTTAACTCTGCATGTTGCTTAATTAAGTTGACATGTTTTTGGACTATGTCGTCTTTTTTTTCATCGTGAAGTGTTATGCTGTCGAAGCCTTGGTTTGGAAGGACTATATCTTGTAGGACGTCTGCTGAGGTTGTGTAGTTTGATTCTTTGAGATATTGCGGGAGTGTTTTGCAAAGTTTTTTCTTGAAATTTAGGATGCCGTAGTAGTTGTTTGCTCCACTCCTGTTTCCGTTCATTCCGCTTAGGAGCGCATGAATGGCCGTTACTGTCTGGGGGCCATAAGTTATCATTTTTGAGAAGGTGGTTCCCTTTTTTGTCCAGGCATTGAAAGAGGTAAGGAGTTTTAGGCTATCATGTCTAGCGCCGTCTAGTAAGATTATTATTATGTTTTGTTGTTTCATTGAATTATTTTTTTTTCAGAACAAAAAAGGCTCTTTCTTTTACATTATAGGGATAATCTGTTGGAACCTTTTTTTCTACCAATATGTCAAAATGCTTTTTTAGGTGTTCATATTTTTTTTCTGGAAATTCGTTTAAAGATTCTTTTAATGCCTGACTTTCGAAGATTAGAAGTCCCTCTGGATTTAATAGATTTCTTATTTTTAAAATATATTCTATAAAAGTAAATTTAGTGTTTCCATCAACTGTTTCGTCGTTTGCTAATGAAAATATTATATCATATTTTTCTTTTGGCCTGAACTTTTCAAAGCTTGTTGTATAAAAAGAAGAATTGTGATTTTTAAGGAAGTCTTTTGTGTCTCTTGCTATTTGTATTAAAAATGGGTTTATTTCTACTCCATCTATCTTAGACACAAGATCCGAAATAAGCAACGTGAAAAATCCGCAATTACATCCTATATCCAATGCCTTCTTGCTGTCTGATAAGAATTCTTTTATGTCGTATCTTTCAAGTCTTTTTTCGCTTGATCTGCAGCCCTTAAGTTCTATTTTGTCGAACCCTTGATAAAACCCAGCTTCTTTAGAATAGATGAATGATTCATAATATTTTTCTTGATTCTCTAAATTTTTTTTTAATTTTTTATGAAATTCTTTTAGTTTTTCATCCATGTTAGTTTGGGGGATGAGAGGTTATTAAATCTTTACTTCATAAAATTTCATAATCAACTCTTTTTGGGAATAATATAAATAATTTTTCCTAATAGTAAAACCAATTATTAAAGTTTGGTCTAATTTTAATAGTAACGATAATGTATCTATTGGGATAAGGGGAGAGATTTGTAATATGAGTTGAGATAAAAGAATGTTTTATTTATCATGGAGTTGCAATTAAGGCATTAACTTTTAACGCAAAACCATTCTTATTTGACTTTTTATTAAGGCTGATATATCTTTTTACAGCCTAGAGATACATAATTTTATAAAGAAATAAGTGTAATTATTTTTATGGGAAGCGTAAATATAAAAATTTCAGAAGCTAAAAAGGGAAAATTGATGACTAAGGGAGCAGATCTTGGATTTGAGACTATTGAAGAATATGTTGGTTTTATTTTAGATCAAGTTCTTGAGGAAGATGAAGATTCTGAGGATGAAGTTGACGAGAAGGAAGTTCGTGAAAGATTGAAGGATCTTGGATATATTTAATTTAGTCCTTTGAGGTGAATCTGTTGTACATGCTGAGAATATAATTATTATGAAATTAAAACAAGACTATCTTGCGGTCATTAATAATACTTTTCGATGGGTCGTTTCTAGATTTAAGCCACTTGCTGTCCATACAGAATTGGTTGTTGACGATGATTGCTGGGAAGAAATTAAGAAAAGATGCGATGGGAAACAGGCTCGGGGTTGGTATCTAATGACACCTACCAATTATACTTATTATAAGAATTCTTTTAATGTAAAATTATCTAAAGAGGAAATTTCTAAGATTATGAAGGAGAGATATTTATGAATGAGAAACTGGGGGAAATTAGGTTTGCACATACATCTTTGTCTTACTATGAAGAATATGAATTATGGAGAGCAAAATAAATTATTTAAAGAATCAATGGACTGGATGAAAAAAGAACTTGGGATTGTTCCTACGGAGTTTGTTCCTGGATGGTGGAGTTTTAATAAAGATACTTTGAAGTTATGTGAGAAGTATGGATTGAAGATGATTAGTGAGCGAGATTATGATTATACTCACGATTACCATTGGATTTTGTAATCTAGCCTATACTCTTCTTCGCTATTAGGAATCCTCCAAGATATACTGCCCTTGAGAATATACTTGCCAGGCATGCTCCCAAAACTGCCTGCATCATTCCAAACTGTAGTCCATATTTTATCAAAACTATATTTAATATCACATTGACTATTGTTGATATTATCAAAAGTTTTGCGATAAGCTCAGTTTTTTTAATTGATGTAAAATATGCATCGTAGACTCCTGCCACTGGTGCTAGAATTAACATTATTGATAATATTTGCAATATTATTGTTGCCTGTGCGAAATCGGGGCCATAAAGCATTAGAATATATTTTGCAATTAAGTAGGTAAAAATTGCTGCCGAGACTCCTATTAATAATGTAAATTTGCGAACTTTTGAAAAAATGTGTTCTAGTGATTCACCTTTCATTCTTGAAAAAGTTGGAAGAATCACGCTTGGGAGAAAGCTGATTAGAGCCCCCGCGGAGCCTATTAATCCTAGTGCTACTCCATATAATCCTATATATGATGCATCTGGAATATAGTGCCCTAACATGATTGTGTCTATGTAGCCATAAAACATTCCGCTTAGAGATGTTAAAACTAGAGGGAATATAAATTTTTTTACATCTTTAACTTCATTTTTCGTCAATGGTTCAGCGCTTCCTTTCAGAAAATTTATTTCTTTTTTCGTGGCAATTTTCAAATATACTAATCCGACAAAATGACAAAGGGCTGTAATTAAGATAATTATAGTTATAATTGTGGCGTTTGATGCCGATGTTTTAAGCAAAAATAAAATTCCAATGGGTATAATTGTTAGCCTTAAAATTTGAAAAATAATTTCTTCTATCATTGGAGTTTTAAAATTGTTATCAGATTGGAATATTGTCGCCAGAAATGACACTAAGCTGCTTGCTGGGATATATAGTGCCCCAGCTAGCAATGCGTAAAATATTGGTTTTTGGTAATAATTATTCGCTAAAAAATATGCGCAAAAAATTAGGAAGAGAGAGCATGTAGTTGTTAGATATAATTTGTATTTTAACAGTCCTTTTACATAGGACTTTGCTTTTTGCGGGTTATTTTTTAATAAAGATTTTGAAACAAATGTAATAAGCGTGGACCCTATCCCGAAGCTAGAGAAAGCAGAGAATAAAACTATCGTTGATAGTGCTAATGTGTAAAGTCCGAAAAGCTCTACTCCCAACATTCGTGCTAAAATTATTGTGAAGGCCATGCTCCCAAATTTGAATGTTAGATTCGTTGCAAGTTGGTATGTAGAATTCTTTACTACTTGACCTGCTGTGCCTGAGAAGTTTCTTGTTCTTATTCTTCTTAGGGCGTTGCCTATATCTTGAGCCTCTTCTTTTATTTGATTTTTCATTGACTATTATCTCCCTTTGTTGCCGTTACTTCTTTTTAACTCTTTTCTGGCTTATTTTTTAGCAAATCCTTGGCTGGATAAAAAATCACAAATCACCTTTATCCGACAGTTAGATGAAAACTAAAAATGTGCTGAATAAAGATTCCAAAAACAAAAAACAATTAAACTAAACTTGGGAAGTGGGGCTGGAAAACTAGCTGGATTTCTCAATGTAGATTTGCTCAACAGAGCAGATATTAAACATGATTTGAATATTTTATCCTTATCCATTTAAATCTAATTCTATTAATTATATCTTAGCATCTCATATCCTAGGGCATCTTAAGGACCTACGGATTTTTTGAAGAAATAAAAAGAATTTTGAAATCTGGAGGAATTGCGAAGATAAAATGTCCTCATGTGGGATCTAAAGGAGCTTTTTGTATATAACTCATAGAAATTATTTTAATGAATATGCCATTCGTTCGGTCACAGGAGAGGGGCTTACTACCTTTAGAGACAAGGGTGGATTTAAGCATATTTCTACGGAAGTTAAAAGGGGTCGTTTTTTAAAATGGCAAAAGAGAGAGATTACTTGGGTTATTCAAAAGATTTAGTTTTGTCTATCTAGCCAAACTCCATTTTCTACCCATTTTTCCCTAATTAATGCAAAATCTATTGTAATTATTTTTGGCTTTATTTTTTCATTCTCTAAATATTTGTATAGTCCAGACTCTGCAGTATAACAATTTTTTAAAGGTGGTCTAATGAAGCCCAAGAGAGATCTCGCAATAATTACTTTCTTATAAAATCGTGCTTTCATTGAATCTTTTTCTGATATTCTTATTAGCAACTCGAAGAAATTAATAAATTTCTTTTCTAAAAATAATGATATATGCATTTTGAAAGAGCTTTTTTTAATATGAAAAAAAGCTAACGTCTCTTTAAATTTTTTTATTCTATCTGAGTATACATCCAACATTGCTTCTCCTCCTATAGCTATTATGTCATTATAATTTGGGTGGGTGGAGTCTTTTGATTTTGGCAGATATAATTTATTTTTATTTAATGATGAATAATTTATTTTACTTATCGGAAATATGTCAAACCTTGTTCTTACTACAAAATTATATGAAATATTATTTTCTTTCTGAAACTGTTTTCTTAAATTGTTGGCTAGATATATTTTATTTAACTGGTTTAATTGATTGCTCAGGTTTCCTCTGGCAAAATATTTTTTATAATTTAGAGATATAACATCTTTATATTTTTCGTTAAAATCTTCGCTTTTTACTTTTAATATTTTTGTTGGCTGCATAACTAGTATTTTATCGGCGTCTTTTTCGTCTTCTACGCAACAGAAAATATCATAATCTTTTTTATTTTCCCCCAATGGGTCTAAAAAATTTTTTTTAATGTAAGGATAGCATAAATCGAAAGTTCTTGCTTGACCAGAAAAACAGAATGCTACTTTTTTCTTCTTAAGTCTCATTTTAATTCAGGTATCTTATATTTTATAAATCTTAACTATTTCGAAATAAACAAATTAGTGCCGATATATATATATAGCCTATAGTTTTCAAATTTAAAAGCAGATAAGGGCGAATACTCGTCAAGATTGCTTATATATAAAATGAAGTTTGGAAAGGGCGTTATGACGTGCGTCTTTGTCGCTGGAAGATTAAGATCTTTTGGGATAAAGTCACATGATGAAAGTTATCGGTTTCTCACTAGGAGGAAACATGTTAAATAATTTTATTCTTGATGTTGACGGAGTAATGACTACGGGGCAGTTTTTATATTCAGAGAAAGGGAAGGTGTATAAAATATTTGGGCCCCATGATGCAGATGGGTTAAAAATATTAAAGAATAAATTGAATATTGTTTTTATCACTGCTGACAAAAGAGGATTTTCTATTTCTGAGAAAAGAATTTCTGATATGGGATATAGACTTGAATTAATTACAGAGAAAGATAGATATTCTTACATTAAGGAAAAATTTGGATTTGAGAATACTGCTTATATGGGAGATGGAATTTTTGATGCGCCTATTTTGAGGGATTGTAAATTTGGAATTGCCCCTAGAAATGCTAGAATTGAGGCCAAGAAGGCTGCTGACTTTGTTACTCCGTCCGCTTCTGCCGAGGGCGCGGTTTGTGATGCCTGTATTCAAATAGATGACAAGTTTTTTTCTAATGATTATAAGGTTTGTATTCCTGCTGCAGGGACTGGGAGTAGAATGGGAGAGTTTACTAAGACTTTTAATAAAGCATTGATCCCTGTGAATGGGAAACCTGCGATATGTCATATTATTGAAAAATTTCCAGAGAACGTTGAGATAGTTATTGCAGTTGGATACAAAAAGGGAATGGTTATTGATTACTTGAATTCTACTTATATTAATAGGAAGCTTACTTTTGTTGATGTTGGAAAGTTTGAGGGACCTGGGACTGGGCCGGGGTATTCTATATTACAATGTAAACAGTACTTGCAGTGTCCTTTCATTTTTGTTTCTGCTGACACTTTAGTTTCTGAAGATATTCCTGAGCCTAATTTTAATTGGTTTGGTTTGGCTGAGGTTCCTGACACTTCTAGATTTTGCTCTGCTTCAGTTTCTGGAAATAAGGTTATTAGAATTGATGATAAAGTTAAGAGTGATAATAAGTATGCGTTTATTGGGCTTGCTGGAGTTTATGACTATGAGGTTTTCTGGAATGCTTTAGAAAATAATGATGAATTGATTGGGGGAGAAATTCAAGTTTCAAATGGATTTACTTCTCTTATAGAAGAAGGAATGAGAGCTGAGGTTTTTACCTGGTTTGATACTGGAGTTCCTAGCGCTTATAGACATGCTTTGAAAAATTATCCTAACGGGGAGGGGTATTTAGGAGAATAAGATGGGTTTTGTAGATATTTTTACAAGAACGGCGACTAAAATTTACGATTACAAAAATGAATTTGTCAAGGACAGGCCTATGTCTGTTTCTATTGAAGGTCTTTCTAATTCTGGAAAATCCACTTTTTCTGGAGCTTTGTGTGATAAATTAAATGAGTCTAAACTTCCTTGTATTACTATAGAAGGAGATGCTTTTCATGTTGGATATACTCCGGCAATGAAAATTTATAATGAACTGATAACTAATGTGAAGACTGGAAATCCTGTTGATCTTGATTTTTATAAAAAGATTTGGAAATTTGGAGAAATAGAATCTCAGTTGATATCTCAAATATCATCTCTTAATTTCTCTTCTTCTGTATCCAATAGGTTGCTATTAGAAAACATCTTAGACAACAAGAAAGATGGAACTGAACATTCTGATTCTTATGAAGTTGAAAAAAATTCTGTTATACTGGTTCCCTCTATGTACTTGAGGCATTTACCATTTGATTATTCTATTTTCCTAGATGTCTCTCCTGAAATCTCTGTTCATAGAAAAATTGAAAGAGCCAAGAAAGATGGTAAGCCAAGAGATCCTGCTATAACCGAGAAGATGGTTTCTCAAATTGAGTACCCTGCAATGATTGCATATAATAACAAGGAAAGAAGCCCGCACTTGATTATCGATATGAATGATTTTAGTAATATGAAAATTATTGGGGGACTGCATTCGCATTAATTAAATGAGAGTTGAAACGAAAAAGATTCGTGATATGTTTGATTATCTGTCCTCTGATGACTCTGGCTTGTTACTAAAAGCAAATGGGGCCTTTGTTTTTTGCAGGGATGATCCACTTGTTGCTAGAACTGTTTCCGACCTTATGAACAAGGGATTGGCTGACTATGCAATGTTTACTGGAGGAATTGGGAAAGACTCTGGATATCTTATTGATTTGAGTTTGCCTGAGGCGAAATGGCAAGCAGGTTTATTGAATATGGTTCATGGTATTAATAAAAAAAATATTTATATCGAACCTACTGCTAGTAATGGAGGAGAGTGTTGTCGCTTTGGAATTGATACTATTATAAAAAATGAGTTGCCTCATAAAAATTTAATTATTGTATGCCATCCCACTTCGCTAAGAAGAGTTAAATCCGTTTTGACATATATTGCCAGGGAAGAGAAAAATTTTGATTCTGATTACCAGAAAATTGGGACACCCTATGCCTTTAATCCTGAGAACCCCAATGATCAAAAAGAGGCTGTTGCAGAAATGTTAAGAATAGCTGACTGGCCGAGTAGAGGATGGGCAGACAAACAAGATGATTTACCTATAGATTTAGTTGAATATTCTAGGTATATAAATAAATGTTGGAACAGCAATCATGAATAATTATAAGGCTTGCATTCTTGCCGCAGGAGTTGGAAATAGAATGGGGCCTGTTACTGACAACATAAATAAGGCTCTTTTGCCGATTAATTTCAAAGCGACGATTTCTAGAATAATTGAAAAGTTTGATAAAAATATTGAAATTGTTATCGCACTTGGGCACAAAGGGAATACGGTTAGAGATTATCTAGCGCTTGCTCATGGAGATAGAAAATTTACTTTTGTTGAAGTAGATAATTATATTGGGCCTGGGACTGGGCCTGGGTATTCTCTTTTGAAATGCAAGGAAAAACTACAGTGTCCATTTGTTTTATTTGCAGTTGATACTTTGGTAATAGAAGATATTCCTGAACCATATGAAAATTGGTTTGGAACCGCGCCCGTCAAGGAAACTGAAAAATATTGTACTGTTAAAATAAAAAATAATTTAATTTATGAATTGAATGACAAAATTAAATGTGATAATAAATTTGCGTTTATTGGTCTTGCTGGAATTAAAGACTACGATATTTTCTTCAATGCTCTTGAAAAAAACAGTGAATTAATTGGTGGAGAAATCCAGGTTTCAAATGGATTTAATAGTCTGATTGAGCAGAGGCTTGTCCCTAAAAGTTTTACATGGTTTGATGCTGGAACAATGGAATCATATATTGAGACTAATAAGAGTTTTTCTGGAGGGAAAAGTTTTGATTTTAGTAAAGGCAATGAGTTTTTGTATTTCGTTGAAGATAAGGTGATAAAATATTTTGCGAATGAAGATATTGTTAAGAAAAGATATCTGCGTGCAAAAATATTGGGAAATTTATGTCCAGAAATAATCTCTGTCATGGGAAACTTTTATTCATATAAAAAAATTGAAGGGAAAGTTGTTTATGATTCTCTTGACAAACAGACCACTAAGGACTTTTTGTATTGGGCGCAAAGTAATCTTTGGAAGGATGTTAAATTGGATGGTCAGAAAAAGATAGAATTTAAGATTGCTTGTGAAAAACTTTACAGAGATAAAACCATGGATAGACTAGATTTATTCTATAAAAAAACTGGAATAGTAGATGGCGAGAATAAGATAAATGGAGCGAATATTCCTACGCTAAGTGAGATGTTAAAATGTATAGATTGGGATGATCTCACGAATGGGGTATCTTCTGGTTTCCATGGAGACTTGCAATTTGATAATGTAATTGTTTCAATAGATCCTCTTAGTAATTTGCGAAAATTTAAATTGATTGATTGGAGACATGAGCTTGGGGGGCTTATTGAATATGGAGACAGATATTATGATTTGTCCAAGCTTTATGGCGGACTTACTATATCATATAAGCTAATCAAAGAAGGGAACTTCACTTTTGATATGAGTGGATCAAATGTTTATTATAACTTTATTGTTGGGAATGATTTAATTGAAGCTAGAGAAGAATTTGAATTATTCGTTAAAGAGAAAGGATATAATCTTTCCAAGATAAAACTAATTAGGGCTTTGATTTTTTTGAATATGTCTCCTTTGCATCATGAACCATTTGATCTAATGCTTTATTTTTTTGGAAAGATGAAACTTTATTATGCGCTAAAAGAAATGGGGAGGATAAAATGATTAATTCTAATTTGGGAGTAGGCCCGATGAGCATAGAAATAATTGAAGCAATCTTTTATGCATCTGAAGAGAGTAAAAGACAACTTATGATTATTGCTTCTAAAAATCAAATAGATTATAATGGCGGATATGTTGAAGGATGGACTACCCGAGAATTTATGAATTTTATCGAAAGTATGAAGTTGAAATATCCTCTTGCTAACGTCTTGATTTGCAGAGATCATTGTGGACCCGGCTTTAATGGGATATTTGAATTAGATGATACTTACGCTACTATTAAAGAAGATATCTCTTGTGGATTTGATTTGATACATATTGATTTTTGTAATTTTGCTGGAACGCAAGAAGAAAAATTATTGGAATCTAAAAAGGCGATAGAATATTGTTTAAAATTAAATTCTAAAATTAAATTAGAGATTGGAACTGATGTTAATTCTGGAACCAATCTTAAAGAAGAAGACTTGAGAAGAATTGATAGTGAGGCTAGATTTTTTTCTAGTTTTTGTTCTCCTGAATTTTACGTTGTTCAAACTGGTAGTTTGATTAAGGAGATAAATCAGGTTGGATTTTTTAATGAAGAATTTGTTGAAAAAGTTGTTCGTATTTTGAAAAAATACAATCTTAAGTTAAAAGAACATAATGCTGACTATTTGTCCAAGAAGGAAATTGCAAAAAGGGTTGGGTTGGTGGATGCGTTAAACATTGCGCCTCAATTGGGAGTTGTGCAAACTATGATTACGATAACTAAATGCTTGGAATATGGGATTGATTTCGAAGATTTTTTAGAAGAAATTCAGAATGGAGAGAAATGGAGAAAATGGTTGCAAGATAATACTGAAAATAATAAATTTTTATGCGGGGTAATTGCTGGGCATTATCATTTTTCATCTGAATCCTATAAGAATATACTGAAAAGACTTGGTGCATGCGAAGACATTCATATGTCTATAATAAAAGCCATAAAGGAGACTATAAAAAACTATGAATAAAGAACGTTGCCTAGAAGGAAAGACTGCACTTATTACTGGCTCTTCTCGTGGAATTGGTGCTGCTACGGCTAGACTTTTCAAAGAATATGGTGCTAATGTAATCTTGCATGGAAGAACGGAATCTTGTGAACTAAAGGGGCTTGCTAAAGAAATTGATTCTAATTATATTTATTGTGATGCTGGGGAGTTAAATTCTGTAGTTAAAAAAATTGAATCTCTAAATTCTAATATAGATATTTTAATAAATAATGCTGGGATTGCCAGATCTAAAAACTTTTGGGATTTGGATTCACGGGACTGGAGAGAAGTTTTTGACGCTAATGTCTTGGGGGTTGTCAATTTCTCTAAGGCCGTAATTCCTGGGATGATAGAAAGAAAGTATGGAAAAATAGTAAATGTTTCCTCCATAAAAGGTTTTCCCTCCAACGCTGGAAGTTCTGCCTATGCTGCATCTAAAGCTGCTGTTATAAATTTGACGGCAAGTATGGCCAATCAATATGCTCCCAACATTTTTGTGAACTGTGTTGCGCCTGGATTTACCAAAACTGAAATGACCAATCAAACGTGGTCTTCTAGAATAAAAAGGCAAGTTGATGAAATTCCATTGAAAAGGATGGCTGAACCTAGGGAAATTGCCGAAACTATTGTATTCTTGTCTTCGGATAAATCGAGCTATATTACAGGGCAAACAATCATAGTAGATGGAGGGCTTGTTATAAGTAATTAATATGGTAAATGAATCTGATTCAAATGGACGATGGGCATATTCTGAAGATAGTGCTAAAGTTGTTAAAAAACCATGGGGCAAAGAAGTCTGGATTAATTATAGAGAAAGTGAGAATGTTGGAGATGAGGAAAAATTATATGTTATGAAAAAACTTTATATGGAGAAAGGCACAAAGACAAGCTTCCAATATCACACACAAAAGGTTGAAACGAATTTTATATTAAAAGGGACCATTGAAGCTTACTTTGAAAATGATACAGGTTCTATTGAAAAAAAGGTGGTTGGAGCTGGCGCTATATGGACAATTCCCAATGGGAGAAAACATAGAATGAATTGCTTAACAGATGTTGTTTTTATGGAAGCCTCAACTCCTGAGGTTGATGATGTTATTAGGGTTGGAGATGAATATGGAAGAGGGGACGGAAGAATTCAATCTGAGCACGAATAAATTTTAATTATCAACTTTTAAAAAGTAATTCAGTTATCTTAATTTATGAGAATTCAGCAAATCCTATGTTCAGGCACAATGCAACAAGTTGCGCCAGTCGTCCCTAAAACTTTATCTAAATACAACACGATTGGAGAAGACATCGAGAGTTTGTTTAATTATTACATTCTTAGAAAACGTGGTAAAATTGAGATTAAACCTGTCGGACTTGGCATAATTCCCTCCACCGCATGTAATGCAAGTTGCAGTTTTTGCGCTTACAAATTTTTTAAAGGAAGGAGAGAGTTTATGCCACTTAATATTTTTAAGAAAGCCGTCGATGATTATATAAAAATAGGAGGGAAGTCTATTGGATTAACCCCTACTCTTGGGGAGGTCCTTATGGATCCTGGATTTTTTGATAAAGTTAAATATCTCAAAAGAAAAGGGCTTTCCTGCAGTCTTTTTACTAATGCCATTTTATTGAAAAAAAATGATAATATATCTAAACTAGCTGAGTCTGGAATTGATAATCTTCATTTTGATTTTGGCGATGTTTTTCCTGAATATAGTGCGAAGGTTTTTGGAATTAGTGATAGTGCTGCTAAAGATCAGCTTGATGGTATTTTGGAATTTTTAGGGGAAATTGATAGGAGAAAAATTAAGATGAATGTTGTGCTGGAATTTCGTCCGATGAGGCCGGTTCGTGAGATTATGAAAGATATGAAAAAAACTGCATTTTGGAAATTTTATAAAAAAGGTATTTGTACCATTTTGTTCTTGCAAACTTATGATAATTGGGGAGGGCAAATTAAAAAGGGAAATCTTTTGGGAATTCAGGAACTTAAGAGGGTGCCTAAAGTTAAAATTTATCCTTGTCAGGGATTATTAATGCTATCTGTACTTCCCGACGGAGATGTAAGGCTTTGTGGATGTCGGGTGCTTGAGACCTTTAAGGATGATTTAGTAATTGGTAATATTACGAAAGATTCTCTTGGGAAAATTTGTAAAGGTAAAAGATGGAGGGAAATAATAGATGATTTCCAAAATGGCAAGCGACCTAAGGTTTGTGATAATTGTAGCTTTTATAGGCCATTGATTTCTTAATAAAAATAATTTTACTTTTCCATTTGTTTTATCATGTCGGCAAATGCAGGTCTTGTAATTAAAACTCCAATAGTTACTCCCACTATGGAAGTTACTGCAAATCCTCTAAGTAGTCCAGCCCCCACATAGAATAGTGGGAATAAAGATGCAATTATTGTCGCGAAAGACGTAAAAACAATAAATAGGGCCTCTTTTATCCTTACTCCCATGGATTCAAGTTTTCCTCTAATTGTTTCATCTACAATAACCTGCTGGTCGTTTATCCCAGTTCCAATGGCTGCAATTATTCCTGCAATAGAAGATAAATCTAGATTTGCTTTCATTAGCGACGAAAATCCTAAAATCATTATTATTTCAGACAAGGCCACGAAGAGCATTATAAAAGATAGTTTTATTCTCCTGTATCTTAAAATTATTATTAAACACACGGCGAGGAATGAAGCAAAACTTGCAATAAATATTGTCTTTGTGAATTGTTCTCCTAGGAACGGAGATATCTTATCTATTTTTACAATCTCGAGTTTGAATGGCAGGCTTCCTGTAATTAAAATTGTCTGTAATTGTTTCATTTCTTGTTTTGCTGATTCTATTGCTTCTTCTCTAGTTGCACCCTGACCTGAGCCTGAAATTGATATTTGTGTTGTTGTGGAACCTTTTAGCGAACTTCCAATATTTAGGGACTCTGTTAATTTGCCATCAATAAAGAAATCTAGTTTTTTGCTTAGATAAGAACCGTTGATTGAAAGGGTGTCTGTAATATCCGCGTGTCGCTGTGCTGCTTCTTCGGAAAGGAAAATTGTAAATTGGAATTCGCATGATTCTCCTCCTTGAACTGCAAAACATTCTGTGACCATTGCATCTTGGCCCGTTCTTCCCACGTGAGTTACATCTTTATTCCCACCTACAAAAACTGTTTCGTTTCCTATTTTTGCTTCAAAATGTCCTTGTTGTCCAATAAGAGCCTCTAAGTTTTCTGGACTAGTTCCTGCGATTTCTACAACCATATATTTGTTTCCAGAAGAGTCCGATTGCTTCCTAATTGTTAAATCAGAAAGCCCGTAAACATTTAATCTTTCTTGAGAAATCGATATTAGGTCATCTAATTCTGCATCAGTTAATTTACGGTCTGCCGCAACTAGCGCCCTTGCTCCTCCCCTAATATCTAATCCTGTTTGAATTCTTGTTTTGGGTATCTCACTCAAAGAGATTTCCTCTGAAATAGTATTTCTCGCCAGCAATACAAACTCGCTCTTGTCTTTTGTTGTTATTATAATTTTTTTTGTTTCTCCGTCCCCAAGGGAGTGGTATTGTTCCATAACACTATTATAATCTTTCAAGTTCTCTATCTTTTCATCATTTATGAAAGAAATAATTTGATTGGCTCTAACGCCAGAATCAAACAAACTGGAATTTTCTTTCACGTTGTCGATTAAAATTCCGGTCTGTAAAAGAGATATATAAGGACTATGGGCACTTCCAAAGATGGCTAGAAGAGACATGCCTAAGAAAAACATCATAAGCCAAATTCTCCAAGTTACTTTCATTTTATTTTTTTACCTTGTCATATTTATTTTTTGATTCGGCATACCATTTTATTATCAGGACGTTTGTAAGCCATGTGTTAAGCAAGTCATATGCTAACCCTATTAGGATTATGATAAATATTTGGTTTAAAACGGTTTCAAATCTGTAGATAAACATTAGACCAACAAATATGGACGCAATGGCAGTCAGCGTCATTGCGCTTCCGGTCTTAAATGCTCCTAAACATGCAGAATTTACACTTTCGTTTCTCCTTCTTAATACTCTGGAAGTCAATAAAATGTCAGTTCCTACAGAGTAACCTATAAGCATTAGAAGTGCAATTATTCCTCCAGAAGAGAGTTTCATTCCAATTAGATTTATAGTTGCTAATGTAAAAAGAATATCTGCAAATGCCGCAACTAAAACTGCAATACTTGGGGCGCTATATCTAGCGTATAACCATAGGCAAATAATTGCGATAATGAATACAATGGGGTAATAAGGAAAGATGTAGAAGACGACAAACGATACGAACAAACCAAGCAATATCCATTTAGATTTTTTGGAACTAGAAAAATAAAGTCCGTAAATCGGGGTGACTATCATGCCAAAGATTACCAAAAAAGATATCGCAAATATTGTTGGAAATGTAATTTTCATCGCTATTAATGTTAATATTGTTGCGTATGCTTTGATAATTTTTGATTCTCCAAATGTTATGAAAACGACTAGTCCCATTAATAAAAAAGCAAAAAGCATAGATGCGATTAGCTGTCTATAAAATTCGTCTCCAAGACTACCTTGTGTAAACTCAATACTGGAATTTTCTTCAGTTATTTCTAAATCAAGTTTTGACTCTATAGCTTCAATTATTTTGTCTTTTTCTTCTGGGACAAGAATGATTAGGTGGGTTTGTTTCCCAGTGTTATCTGTTAAGGTTCTTATCTCTATATCTGGGAAAACATCGGAGAGGGCTTCGGTGAATTCGTCTGCGCTTATTTCTGTTTGTAAAGTTATAGAAGTTCCTCCAGAAAGAGAAACGTCTCTTTTTGTAAAATCATTATTTTGATTGTAGAAATATATCATATAGGATGAAAAAAGGATTATTAGAAGAATTGGGACTATTAGTAATTTTTTGTAATTTGTATTATACCATCCTTCGAATTTTTTCATGTGATAGTTAAACCGGAAGGAGTTTTAAAGTTTGTGGGACGCGGTAATGATAAACTTTAAAACCCTTGATTAGATATTTGTTTTATGCGTGGATAGTTTAGTGGCAGAATAACTGGCTTCCAACCAGTTGACCAGGGTTCGAGTCCCTGTCCGCGCATGCTTGATAAGGATTTAATTTTTGTCTTGCTATCGCGAGGAGATGCCGGAGTGGTCAAACGGGGCAGACTCAAAATCTGTTGGCTTCAGCCTACGGGGGTTCGAATCCTCCTCTCCTCATGGGTTTTTTGTCGGATTCGAACGACCTTCGCTTCAAAGAAGCTCGGACACGGAAAGCTTTGCTTTCCTAAAAGTCCATGAAGGACTTTTAATCCTCTCTCCTCATTCTTCGGTTTCGTCCGGATTCGAACGACCTTCGTTTTCTAAAAATCTATGAAAAAATTAGAGCTAGATACTTAATCTTTTATACTATCATTTCTGGTTTTATATATGCCCGGGTAGCTCAGTTTGGATAGAGCACGGCACTCCTAAAGCTCCCTTTCTTAAAAAGAAAGGCTCCTTGAAACCCAAAGAACTAGGATTGGCGAAACGTGGAAGTTTCGCGAGAAGGAGAAATGCCGGGGTCGCAGGTTCAAGTCCTGTCTCGGGCGTGGAGACTTGAACCTACGGTTCAACCTTCGTGACAAAGTCACTCGGAACGGAAATCTTGCGATTTCCTGAAAAGTTCTAAAGAACTTTTAGTCCTGTCTCGGGCG
>JAGVXH010000001.1 GCA_018303845.1 Candidatus Pacearchaeota archaeon | reverse complement strand
TAATCAGGGTTTGTTTGCTGGGAAGTGGGATAAAGTTGCTAGTGATGTTTGTAATGGACAATCTTTTACTCGAAGTCGTTGCGGAATAAGTGAGGCGGGTACTGGGACAAAGACTACGGGGGAATGTGCTGTTTGTGTAGCTAGCTCTTGGACTCCTGCTACTAATACTTATTGCTCCGGAACTAGTTTTACTCAGACTAGTAATTGTGGGACAACTAGGAGTGCTACGGGGATAAAGACTACGGGAGAATGTTGTGTAGCTAGCTCTTGGACTCCTGCTACTAATACTTATTGCTCCGGAACTAGTTTTACTCAATATAGTAATTGTGGGACAACAAGGAGTGCTACTGGCACGAAGACCACAGGAGAATGTGCTGCTTGTGTAGCTAGCTCTTGGACTCCTGCTACTAATACTGTTTGCTCCGGAACTAGTTTTACTCAGACTAGTAATTGTGGGACAACTAGGAGTGCTGTTGGGACAAAGCCTCTGAAGACTGTTTGTTCTGATCCTGCTGGTGGATATGATAGACTTTGTACTTCTACTGTGCAGTATAATACAATAGAGATAAGAACTGTTCCTGCTAATACTGCCGCTGTTGCAAGTGATACAGTTGCTTGTATGAATCATTGTAATTCAATGGCTTCTTTAGGTCCTACTTGTTGTGAGTTGTGGTATTCCATGGATCATACTACAAATAGAAGATTGCTTTGTGCTGCAATGGGAGGCTCTCCTACAACTTCCTATGTGGATAGCGAAATTCATTGGGCTTCTACTTGCACTAAGACTTGTTGATATAGGTAATTTTATATAGAGAGTTTGATGTTTTTTGTTATGGCATTTGGGAAATTTAAAGATAAGTCTAAGCCGAATAAGGAGAAGGTTTTTGTGGCTGGAGAGGAGAAAGTTGTTAGGATTAAGTTGCCGCGAGGTCGAGAGGTTATTGGAATTATTGCGCAGAGATGTGGGGGAAGTCGGATGATTGTTAGTTGTATGGATGGGAAAACGCGTAATTGTAAGGTGCCTGGGAGGAAGAGGCGAGGGCTTTGGCTTCGAGAGGGCGACGCGATTATTGTTGAGCCGTGGGAGTTTGATGACGAGAAGGGAGAGGTTTTGTATAAGTATACGGACAATCAGGTTGTGAAGTTGAAGGAGATGGGAAAGCTTACGACTAGTGATGAGGAATTCTAATTTTTAGCGACAACTTCTTGGTCGCCGCTCGGCATACCCCAAATTGCGGAGTTCTGGGGCAAATTTTTCTCATGTACTTTTGTATACATCGAAAATTTTTACACTGCGAATTTGCCTGCTATAAATTAGAATTGCTGTTAGTGTTGTTATTTTTTAGGGGTTACTTATGGGAAGGTTTTTATAGGGTTGAATTTTTTTAGGTCTATGGATGCTTGTATTAGGAAAGCTGAGGTGAGGGACTTTGATAGAGTTGCGGATATTAATAAAGTGCTTTCTAATGTTTTTGAGAGAAAATTGGGGTATATCCCAGAACATGTTGCTAAAATTTCTGATTCTCGTGTGGCTGAAATTTCTAATAATTGTTTTGTTTATGATAGAGAAAATGAAATTTTGGGGGCAATGATTTTTGGGTATTATTCTAATTCGGTAGAGATTTTTTCTTTGGCCGTAGATTCTAAAGTTCGTGGGTGTGGCGTTGGTAAGAGTTTGGTTGATTTTGTTAAAGAGGATATGGTTTTGAAAGGTGTAGAGAATTTGAATGTTGTTACGTGGGAAGGTTTTGAGGTGGAAGGGTTTTATAAGAAGATGGGGTTTGAGTTTAAATTTAAGAGAATGTCTGGAGGGCAGTGGGATTCTTTTTTGAATTTTAATTATAATTCTTCGCGTGGATGTTGAGTTAGATTTGTTATGCGAATCGGTTACCAAAAGAGTTATAATTGGGTTTTTTGATATGTAATTATGAGAAGTATAGTTGTTTCCAATATGAATAAGATTAAGCGGGCTGTGCCTTCGATTGAGAACCGGGTTAAGGTTAATGTTGGATTTGGGAAAGGGCGAGTTTTTGTTAAGGGGGCTGAGTTGAATGAGTTTTTGGTTGAGAAGATTATCCGGGCGATTGATTTTGGTTTTGATATTGATGATGCGCTTTTGTTGTTGAATGAGGATTTTGTTTTGGAATTTATTGATGTTAAGGAGCATACACATCGGAAAAATTTGAAAGATGTTAGGTCTAGGATTATTGGGCGAGAGGGACGGGCGAAGAGGACGATTGAGAAGTTGACTGGGAGTGCTGTTGTTATTAGTGATAATACGGTTGGTGTGATTGTGGACGCGGACCATTTGAGTGCGACGATTCAGGGGATTGAAGGTTTGATTTCGGGGTCTAAGCATGGGAATGTGTTTGGGTTTTTGGAGAGGCAGGGTTCGAAGGTGAATCGGGCGGATGGGGATTTGGGACTGAAGGATGAGATTGAGTTTGATTATGATGAAGAGGAAGATTTTGAGGAAGATGAATAAAAGTTCTTCATAGGTAATTTTAAAAACGATTTGTGTTTCTTGTGTTTATGCTTTTGTAGCTCAGCAGGTAGAGCGCACGGCTGTTAACCGTGATGTCGGAGGTTCGAGTCCTCCCAAAAGCGTTTCGCGCTTGAAGTTGGGAGAACCGAACCTGAGGTTCCACTGGATGACTCTACAAAAACGTTGTTTTTGTGAGCCCGATTTCTCCCAAAAGCGTGTCTTGGTAAAGAGCTTTTGATAGTTATTGAAAATGGGTAGAATTATGTCGAGAAAATATGTTAGGGAAAATCTGGAGATAGTTGTTAAGAATGCCGTGGAGGCTGTTCCCGCTTTGTTAGAGATTAGGCTTTTTGGGGGGTATCATAAAGGATGTCATACTAAAGATAATCCAGATGTGGATGTCATGGTGTTGACTGCCGATGAAAGTTTTTCTGGATTAAATTTTTTGCTAAGGGATGAGGAGAAAAGAGAGGAGATTACTGAATATATTTTGACTAATACTGATTATGAGTTTCGAAGGAACCAGGATTTAAAATTGGTTAGTTTGTTTGATATGGGAATTTTGATTGGAAGGGATGAAGGAAGGGGAGATATTGGTAAGGCTATGTACAATGGAGAGTTGTTTTATAGAAGAGTTCCGATTAATCCTGTTAAATTATCGAAGTATTTATGGCAAAGGATTTCTTGTAAGTAATTTTATAAAGTTGGTGTGTCTGATTGTGTTATGAAATTGAGGGATGCGGTTGAAGGTCGGCGAGATGTGAAGCGGTGGGATTTGAAAAAGCCTGATTGGCGCGCTATTGTCCGGGCTATTGATTTTGCTAGGTTTAGTACGAGTGCTGGAAATCATTTTGCGGTTCGGTTTATTTTGGTTAGTGATGAGGCTGTGATTGAGAAGATTGCGGTTAGTAGTCAGCAGGATTTTATTCGAAAGGCGAAGTTTTTGGTTGTGGTTGTGAGTGACCCGTCGAGTTTGATTAGAAGTTATGGAGATCGAGCTTCTAAATATTGTGAGCTTCAGGCTGGGGCTGCGATTCAGAATTTTTTACTTGGGCTTGAGGAAGAAAAGTTGGTGACGAGTTGGGTTTGGTATTATGAGGATTCGCAGATTCGGAAAATTTTGGGTATTCCTGAAGGTGCAAGTGTTCAAGGGATTTTTCCTGTTGGGATTAATTCCAAGGTTAGATTGCCAGAGAAGAGGGATGTGAAGTTGGATAATATTATGTTTTTTGGGAAGTATGGAAATAAGAAGATGGTTCCTGATGTTGTTGTCGGACGAGATGTGGTCTAGGGACTAGAGATTAGAAATTAGAGATTAGAAATTAGAGATTAGAGATTAGAAATTAGAGATTAGAAATTAGAGATTAGAAATTAGAGATTAGAGATTAGAGGGTTGACCTCATAAATCTTTAAAAAGAATATCTGATTTTTTTGTTTATGAAGATAGCTTTTCTTGGGACGCACGGGACTGGGAAGACGACGCTTGCGCATGATTTGGTTGTAAAGTTGAAGAAGCAGGGAGTTGATGCTGGATTTTTGAGTGAGATTGCACGGAAGTGTCCTTTCCCATTGAATGAGGATGCCACAAAGAAGACTCAGATTTGGATAATACTTAATCAGATTATTGCGGAGATGGAAGCTGAAGATAGATGTGGGACGCTTGTCTGTGACAGGAGTGTAATGGATGGGTATTGTTATTATGTGAATAAGTTTGGGAGATCGTCAGTCTTGGAAGCTTTGGTTAGGGAGCATTTGAAGACTTATTCTAAATTGATTAGGGTTCCGATAAGAGAGGGTTTGTTGCGGAAGGATAAGGTTCGTTCGGTTAATGAGAAGTTTCAGAAAGATGTCGATAGGCAATTTGATAGATTTGTTAAGCTTTTTGGATTGGAAGACAGTGTCCAGATGATAAAGAAAGAGAAGCTTTCTGACGAGGAAATTATTGACAAGGTTTTGAATACTATTTAAGTTTTCTAAAAATATTGGAGCCCCCGAAGGGGCAAATAAAAATAAAATAAAAATGGTTTGTTATTTAGCTATAATCGTCAAGCCCAAGGTCGTTAGAACTTACTCTTCTTTTCTCTTCACGTCCGAATTGGTCCGCGTTTTTCCCTAAGATGTAAGGGGATTTTACTCCTGTCATAATTGTAATGACTCGAACTCTTCCTTGGAATTCTTTATTGATTCTTGCTCCGATAATAACTTGTGCTTCTGGGGACAGATTTTCTGTAACCAGTCTTCCAATACTATCGAATTCTTCAAGTTTCATGTCAGGTCCGCATGTGATGTGGATTAAGGCACCTGTTGCGCCTCGGTAATCTACGTCTAGAAGTGGATGCGTTAGTGCTTGTTGCACCGCCGAATCTACTCTTGCGTTTGAGTTATCTTCACCAATTCCGATTACTGCAACGTCTCCACCTTTCATGATGGCAGATACGTCTGCATAGTCTAGGTTAATTAAAGAAGGGATTGTGATACATTCTACAATACCTTTAATCATTGTTGAGACTAACTCGTTTGCTACTGCGAAAGCTTGTTCCATTGGTAGCTGACCTGCAATGTCTACTAGTCGATTGTTATCTAAAACGATAACTGTATCTACTGATTCTCGAAGTTCTTGTAATCCGAACTCTGCTTTGTCGATTCTTGCTTTCTCTGCCTCGAAAGGCATTGTTACAACTGCGATAACTACGGCTCCTGCTTCTTTAGCAAGTTGAGCAACTACGGGTATGGAACCAGTTCCAGATCCGCCTCCCATTCCAGCCAGAACGAAAACCATATCCGAATTCGCTACAGCTTTCTTCAGGTCGGTTAGAGATTCTTTTGCTGCCTCTCTTCCTTTCTTAGGGTATCCTCCGCATCCAAGTCCACGGGTTAATTCTTTTCCTATTAAGATTTTTTCGTCAACTTTTGTGATAGATAGGTGCAACGCATCGGTGTTTATTCCGTAAATTGTTGCTCCATTGATACCTTTGTTGAATAGCCAGGTTGCCATGTTACATCCACATCCTCCGCATCCGAATACTTTAATGCTAGCTTTACCAGCTCTAAGCTCGTCGAAGTTAATGGAATTTTTCTCTGCAGATTGTATTGCTTCTTTTGCAAAATCTAGTGGCATTTTCTTTTTTGTTAAACCTCCTTTCAAGTTTCATGAAAATATATAGAGGGTTTTGTTTAAAAGAATATGTGTGACAAAAGCAAAGCTTTTAATCACAAGAAATTAGAAATTAGAAATTAGAAATTAGAGGATTGGGTGTAGTTTTTTAGGTTTTGTTTGAATTTTTCTAAGTCTTTTTTCCTTATTTGTCCGCCGGATGCTCTTGGATGTCCTCCGGAAATTGCTTCAGGTAAGTTTTTTGTTGCTATTTTTAGAAGCTTTGGCAAGTCTGCGGAATTAGAATTTTGTCTGGCAGATATTCCTAGGAGGGTTTTGTCTCTACCTTTTTGAGATATGAATATGTGGGGTTCTGATGTGTTTTCGCGGGAAAGGATTGTAGACACTATTCCTTTTATTCTGTATTTCGGGTTGATTTCGTAAATATTTATTCCATTTATTTTTTTGTGGCTTTGTTTTGCCTCTAGTAGTGTTTTTTGGATTTCTTTTTCTATTTTATTTGTGTATTTTTTTAGCTTGGTTATTTCTTCTAGGGATTTTAATTTTGAGAATATCCTGTAGGCTTTTTGTGGGTTTTTTTCGAAGTAGATTAATGTGTTGGATAATATGTGGGCGTAATTTTTTTGGAATTGGTCTAGGGTTAGATTCAGGGGTTTTAGTGTGGATTTTATGAAGGCGTTGTTTTCTTTGTAGAGATTTCCTGAGTCTGTGATTATTCCGATTAAGGCTAGCCATATTTTTTCTTTGGTTAGTTCATAGGCTGTTCTGCTTGAGGGGATGTATCCTTGGGATGTTGTTATATGGGATATTATGTATTTTGGGATTTTGTAGGCTGGGTGATGGTCGGTGTAGAGTGTTTCTTTTTCTTTGATATCTTCGAATTGTGGGGAGATATCTTTTGAGGATACGTCGGTTATTATTATTTTGTTGAATTTTTTTAATGGAAGATTTTTGAGTTTTGTTTGTCCTAAGTTATAGAAAAAGTTTTTTGTTTTGGCTTTTTTTGCTTGGCAGAAATCTTGGAAGAGGATTGCGGAGCAGATTCCGTCGGGGTCATCGTGATGAATGATTGCAATTTTGTCTTTGTTAGTTATGTTATTTAGAAATTCTATTGCTTTTTGTTTTTTTGGACTTGGCATGATTAACGAAGAGATTTTTTGTTTTTAATGGTTGTTATTGAGCATGGGCTTTGTCCTAAGTTCTCACGAACTTAGGCCAGATGTGATTTTTCGAAATCACAAAATCTTTTTCTCGACGAAGTAAATTCGATCGAGAAGAAATACATAAGAGTTGTGTGACTAAAAGGTCTTGAAGTACATAATTTAGGGCAGAGCCTTGAGTATGTAAATATTTTTATATGTAGGGTTGTTTTTCTTTGTATGGACAATGAGAAAAGGAAAAAGGTTTTGTTGGAGCTTTATGAGAATATGAGAGTTAGTTATACGGATTCTTGTTTTGGAATGAATTCTTCTAGTCATGATGAGGCGACAAGGGTTTCTTTAGATGAGGCAGGAAAATTAGGATTAACATGGAAAGATTTTTATGAAGTTCATGAAGATAAAGGAGTGGGATATAAAGTAGAGCAAATTTCAAAATTGAAGAAAGATGGATTAGAGGTTAGAATTATTAAGGATGATAATGGGGAAATGCGACTTCGTTTTTCTGGGAATACTTCTTTAGTCGCTCCTAGCTTGACGTTTGAGCAATTTTATGAAGAGAATATGGTGAGGGAAATTCGTGAGATTGAAAATAAAAGGATTGACAAAATATTTCCAGAGGATAAAAAAATTGAAAGGGCAGATTTTAATAAAGTCAGTTCTTATTTTTCTGGTAATTTTTTCTGGTAGTTTATTTTATGACCCAGGTTTGAACGATTATGAAAATTACGGCGATGATTGACATGATTCCTTTTATTGCTAGGAATGCTTGAGTTTGAATGTTGATTTGGGGAAGGGAAAGGGCTGCGGCAATGACTGCTAGTACTCCGATTATTAGGGTTGTGGTTGAGGTAAAGTTTTTTTCTCCGAGGTTGTTTCGTATGCTGTGGAAGAGTTGGATTGGGGATGATTCGATTATGAAGCCGAGACCGAGGACGAGTAGCCATAGGGTTTCGGTGTAGGCGTCGATGTTTTTGTTGAATAGTGTGTAGCTGATTATGCCTGTGAAACCTAGGATGGATAAGATTGCTAGGATATTGACGAAGGCTACGGATATTTTGGTTTGTCTTGGGTTTTGCATTTTTGTATAAGGGGATTTGGGTTAGATAAGTTTTGGGTGGATATATTCGTGTTTGGGTTAGATAGTTATGGGCGCTGATTCGTGTGGATTTTATATGATTAGGTATAATAATTTTTATAAAGGTAGATTGGGGGTTGTTTTTATGGCAGATGACAAGTTGATTAATTTTAGTTATGTTGGGATGCAGAATGATTTAAGGGCAGAGATGGAATGTGCGAAAAAGACATTGTATGATGCTGATAGAATGTCCCATGTTATATTAAATAAGAGGAATTTGGAAAATGGTTTTTTTAAGAGAGGGGTTGCGACTGAAGATTATTCTTATAAGATAGGTAACTTTTTTGCGAATTCGTTAGATGCTGTCGAAAAGAAAATAGAGTGGCTTGGCGTTTTTTTGGATGAATTGGAAGGATATGAGGATGATGTTATTTATAAATTCTTGAAACGTAAAAAAGATTATTGTACTCTTTCTAAGTTTTATTTGAATAAGGGAATAGAAGGTGTTTCTGAGGAAGTTGATTCAGCTAAAAAGGATTTTGATAAAAAGTTTTTATTGTTAGGAGAAAAGTATATTAATTCATAATTTTATTCAAAATTTTTTGCTAGTTTGAATAGAAGTTCTTCTTGGAAATGTGGTGCTATGATTTGGAGTCCTACGTGTTTGTCTTCGATTTTGTCAAGTGGAATTGAAATTGCTGGGAGCCCTGCTATTGATGCTAAAACTGTTGTTACGTCGTACGCATACATTTCTTCTGTTGTGATTGATTCTCCTATTTTGTGTGGAAGTTTTGGTGAGGTTGGGAGAATAATTGCGTCTACGGTTTCGAAGATTTCTTGGAATTGGTTTTTTATGTGTTGTCTGGCTTTTAGGGCTTCTCTGTAGAATTTTCCGTCGTGTTCTGCTTTGGTAATTTCTGAGCCCCCAATTATTCTTCTTACAACTTCTGGTCCAGCTGAATCTTCAATTTTTTTCCCGAATCGTCTGCCGTCGAATTTTCGTGAGCCTGAAAAGAATTCGGTGTATACTATGATGTAATAAGTTTGGATTGCGATGTCTAGTGGGAGGTCGATTTTTTTGATTTTCCAGCTATGTTCTTTGGCTATTTTTTTTGTTTGTTCTTCTATTAAGTTTGCGATTCTTTCGTCGCAGAAGTTTTTTATGTTTACGAGTCCGATTACTTTTTTGTGAGCTGGAAATTTTTTTGGTGTTTCTTTTGTGGTTTGGTCGAAGTTGTCAGTTCCTTTTATTATGTCGAAGATTAGTTTTGCGTCTTCGGAAGTTTTGGTTAGTGGTCCGATTGTGTCGAAGGACATCGCTAAATCTAGAAGTCCGTATCTTGAGACTGCACCGTGCGTTGGTTTTAATCCGACTACTCCACAGTGTGATGCCGGGTTTCTAATTGAACCACCTGTGTCCGAGCCGAGTGTGAAGTCGCTTAGGTCTGCTGCGATTGCTGCTGCTGGTCCTGAGCTTGAACCGCCTGGGATTAGTTCTGGGTTTGTTGGGTTTTTTGTTGGTCCGTAGCTTGAAGTTTCTCCTGAAGCACCGCAAGCGAATTCGTCCATGTTTAGCATTCCGAGGAGGATTGCGTCTTCGGCTATAAGTTTATTTACAACTGTTGCGTTGAAGGGGCCGGTGTAATCTTCTAGTGTTTTTGAGGCGCAGGATATTGTCATGTGTTTCGCGGAGATGTTTGCTTTTAGTGCGAAGCAGAGTCCGGCTAGTTTGCCTTGTTTCCCTTCTTTGATTTTTTTGTCTATTGCTTTGGCTTGGTCGATTGCTTTTGGGTTTAGTTCTAAGAAGATGTTTAGGTTTTTGGATTCTGGAGTTGCTATTTTTTTGGAGAAGTTTAAGACGTTATCTAGGGCGGTTAGTTTTCCGGATTGGAGAAGTTTTAGTTTTGTTTTTAGCATTTTGAATAATTATTAAATTTAGCCACAGATTTGCACAGATTTGCACAGATTTTTGTTTTCATTTTATGTCTCCTTTTTCGATTAGGAATTGTGTGTATGGGGAGACGGCGTGTTTCCATTCGTTTATTTTATCTAGATCTAGCCATTTGATTTCTGTGGTTGAGCCCATTGGTTTTATTTCTTTTGGATTTGTTAATCTTGCGAGGTAGCTTGTTAGAATGATTGTCATTTTTTCACCGGTTTGTGGATTTTGCCAGAGGACTCTTGGGTGGAGAGGTTTTATGATTTCTATTTTGCCGTTGATTTCTTCGTGGACTTTTTTGTGACAGGCTTTTTCTAAATCGTTTATTCCTTCTTCAATTGAGCCTCCAGGAATTTTGTAGAAATTGTCTTTGTTATCTTTATTTACTAGAAGTTTTCTGTCTTGGATTATTACTGGTCCGGATGCTATTAGGTATTTTCCTTTTAGAACTGCCATTATTTTTTCCATGCTCCTTTTTCTGCTACTAGAAAACCTTCTTCTACAAATGGAGCGTTGGATAGTGTAGTTCTCTTGAATTCTTCGTCGGTTGTCCATCCGGTGCCTTCTGCCCTTGTTCCTGTTTCGTTTTCTAAATGTCCTTCTTTGGCGGAGATTTTTTCTAGTTTAGATGCGAATTCGGTTAGGAGTCTTTTGGAATCTTGTTTGATTTCTTGTTTTTCTTTCTCTGTTACTTGTCTCCATAGTGAATTGGTTGTCATGTTAGTTAATGTTTTTTAGTTTTTTAGCTAGTTTTTCTATTTCGGATTCGTCGGCTTTTGGTCCGTCGTTTGAGGCGATGTATCCTTCGTATTTTTCGAAGAAAGTTCCTACGTCGCTTTGGTATTGACGGAATTCGCCTTTTTTCATGTGGTCTGTTCCGTGCATGGGAAAGAGCTTGATGTGCGCGTGGTCGATTCCTGTTCCTTCCATCATTAGTCCTATTCTTCCTACGTCTTCGAAATATTCTATTAATATATTTGATACTTTTTTTGCGGCTAGGATGAAGTTAGATAGGGCTTTGTCTGGCATTTTTAGGACGTCGCCTTCGTAGTGCTCTTTGGGCATTATAATTGTAAAGCCTTTTGTGTTTGGGAATGGCGAGAGGAACGCAATGAAATTTTCGTCTTCCCAGAATTTGCCGTTTCCTAATGGCGGGATGTTGCCTTTTGCGATTTCACAGAAGATGCATTTTTTTTCTGGAGTTTTTGTGTCGTATCTTGCCATGATTAGGATTAGGGAAGGTGGTTTATAAAATTTGGTTTGAGTGGATGGTTATATTTTTTTTATTAAGTTCATTGCTGTAAGTATTATTCCGATTACAAAGATTGTTCCGAAGATGATTTTGTTGTATTTTGCTAGCCAATTTGGAAGGTATATGTCAAAGTTGTGGCTTCTGTTTTTGGTGTATTTTTCTGCTAGGGGTGTTAGCGGGCAAGTCCATTTGTTGAATAGTAAGACTGTTGTTTCTGTGGCTAGTAAAATTATTAAAATTAATAGGGTTGAGTTTAGGGTGTTTGTGAGTCCTGCGTATAGGATGTATAAAGATGCGGAGGCCATAATTGCCCAGATGATAGTGTGGACAAGTTTTATTATTTTTATCATTTTGTTTTAAATTAAGTTATTAGATTTATGGGGTTATTCTGTCTCGGTCTCGTGGGAACATGCAGGCTTCTCTGATGTTGCTTAGTTCTAGTAAGACTAGGGTAAATCGTTCTATTCCGATTGACCATCCTGCGTGGGGCGGTGCGCCGCATCTGAATGAATCGATGTAATCTTTGAAGTTTTTTGGATCCATTCCCTTTAGTTCTATTCTTTTTTGGAGGAGTTCTGGAATGTGGATTCTTTGTCCGCCTGAAGAAATTTCCATTCCTTTGTAGATTGCGTCGAAGCCTTCGGAGAGTTTTGCATTTGGGTCTTCTCCTTTTGGCATGATGTAGAACGGCTTTCCTTTCATCGGCCAGTCGTATACGAAGGTTAGTGTGTTTGGGAATATTTCTTCTAGTTTTTTTTCGGCTTCTCCGGTTAGGTCGTCATCTCCGATTTTTACTCCATTTTTTTCCAGGACCTCTTTTGTTTCTGCGAAGGTCATGTATTTTACTTTTGGAATTTCTAGTTTTAATTTTAAGACTTCTAGTTCTTCGGAATTTTTTTCTATGATTTGTTTTATGATGTGTTGGACTGCGCCTTCCATTTCTTTCATTGCATCTGAGGCTGTTGCGAAGGCCATTTCAATATCCATTTGTCGGCATTCGTTTAGGTGTCTTATTGTGTTATGTTTTTCGGCTCGCCAGACTGGGGTTATTGTTACCATGTTTTCCATTGAACAGGCGATCATTTGTTTGTAGAGTTGAGGGGATTGTGCCATGAATACTTCATGCTCGAAATATTTTGCTTTGAATAGTTCTGTTCCGCCTTCGCTTGAAGCTGCAATCATTGAAGGTGGGTGAGCGTATGTGAAGCCTTTTTGTGTGAAGTATTTTATGAATTCGGAGCCGATGGTGGACTGGATTTTGAAGATGGCTTGGGTCCGGCTAGAATGTAGATCTAGGAATCTGTTGTCGAGTCTTAGTGGAAGTTCTGTTTTGGAGTAGTCTGAGACGTCGATTGGCAGAGGGTTTTGGGCTTCGTGAATTATTGTTATTGATTCTGGGATTAATTCTTTTCCGTTTGGGGCTTGCTTGCATTCTTTTAATGTTCCAATGACTTCCACTACGGATTCTCTGCTAATGTTGTCTAGAAGATTGAAAGTTTTTTCATCTGTTTTGCCTTCAATCCCTGTTACTTGGATTCTTCCTGTTTTGTCTTTTAGGATTAGGAATCGGACTTTTTTTAGGTCTCGTGTTTCGTGGACCCAGCCTTTTAGGAGGACTTTGTCTTGGGTTTTGAATGCGTCTTTAATTAGGGTTCTTTCCATGAGGGGTTTAGTTTATTGGGGTTTTTAAGAATTTGGGGTTGTAATGCACAGGTTGTATAGATTATTTTTGGATTAAGTTTTTATTTGGAATGTGTTTTATTCGGTTTGTTATAGCCTAAATTTATTTAAAGAGTCGTCTCTTCGTTTTTCCATGAAGAGGGAGTTGATTTTTTGTTTTGTTTTAGTTTCTAGTTTTGTTTTTGCTTATTCTCAGAATATTCCTAATCCTGGGCATGGGGCAGATGGCGTTTTTATTTCTGTTAATGGAAACAAGATTGATTTGCAGTCGGCGATTGATAGTGGAGCATTTTCTGGGAATTACGCTGGGAATGGAAATTATGGACCTGTTGTTTCGGGGCATAGTGATAATATTTTTGTGAAGGTTGGAGGAACTAATAAGAATTTGCAGCAGGCGATTGATGATGGAAGTCTTTGCGGTTCGAGAGAAGTGGGAAGTGGTGAATATTCGGGAGAGAATAAGAATGGGCATGATGCGAGGGATATTTGGGTTAATTTTAATGGAGAGAAGAATTTGCAGCAGGCTATTAATGAGGGGTTGTTTGGGAATTCGCGTAGTTCGTATTCTTGTTCTGGTGGCGATGTTTATTGGTATGATGGTTGTGGGAAAAAGGAAGAGTTGAAGGAAGATTGTCCGAGTTCGTATTCTTGTTCTGGGAATACTTGTGTTGCTCCGTGTACTTCACATGCTTCGTATTCTTGCTATGGCGGAGATGTTTATTGGTATGATAGTTGTGGGGTGATAGGAAATATGAAGAGTGATTGCACTAGTAGTCAAACTTGTTCGGGTAATCAGTGTGTTGATAATAAGAGATGTGGAAGTTTTCAGAGTAATAGAGTTTGTGATCAGGGAGCGAATGTTCTTTGGACTCGATGGGATTTGCCAAGTGAAGCTCAGTGTCTTGCTGCGTGTGAAGCTGATTCGAGTGTTGTTTGTTGTCATCGTGAGAGCAGTGGTGCTTGTGCTGGTAGAGGATCTGGAACTTCTATAATATATAGTTCTGTAACTCAAGCTGCTGATTGTGGTTTACCTTCTGGAAATTCTTGCACTGCTACTTATCAGGCAAAAGTATATTGGGGAACTAAGCCTTGGCCTCCTAGGGATTATGGATGGTGTGTTGTTGGAACGCAGCAATATGTATCTCATTATGTTGGTGGTGGATATTTGTATATTACATGCAGAGAACAAGGGAGGAAGAATTCTGCTGATGTTTGTTGCGGGAAAGACACCGGAACCTGCGATAGTGCTGTTGTCAATTTGTAGGAGATGTTTCTATTTTAGTTGTGATAAAGTATTTAAGCGTGGAAGAATTATTTTATTAATGAGAAGTAAGGAGTTTTGGCTTGGTGCTGTCGGTGGGTCTATTGGGGGTTTACTTGGTGCGGTCTCAGGCTCTAGCAGTTTATTTGTTGTTGGTGTTGTTGGTGGTGCGATGGGGTTTTTGATTGTCTGGCTTGTTAGCGGGTTTATGAAATAGTTTGCTATGTTCTTAGTTTTGAAGAAATAATAATAAATTAAAAAAATAATTGATTAACTAGATTGTCTAGTTCTTAGATGATTGAAAGCAATCTCTACATCTAACTGGCTTTCCTGCTGTTGGCTTGAATGGCACTTCGCAAGATTTGCCGCAGTCAGAACAAGTTGCTTTGTGCATTTCTCTTGGCCTGTCGCTAAATCCACGATTGTTTCCACCGAATCCACGATTGTTTCCGCCGAAACTTCTGTTGTTTCCGCCGAAGCTTCTCTGTGGTTTGCCTTTCTTAAAACATTCTTGACATTTTACTGGCTTTCCTTCTGTTGGCTTGAATGGCACTTCGCATTCTTGTTTGCAATCAGAGCAAACTGCTTTGTGCATTTCTCTATCTTCCATGTTGTTTTTTCCTCCGTATACCTGACATAAGTTGTCTTATGCTTTGGTTTTTTTAGGAAATGGGGGTATATAGGGCTATGGGTAGGGGTGGCTACGAATGAAAATTTGTGATTTTTATAATTTGTTTAGTTTTACTAGGTTTAGAATTTGAAAGGATAAAAATTTATAAGGAACATGTGTATGCTTATGTCATGTTAAGGGTGAATAAAAAGGGAGTTAGTTTGATGGTTGGGTATGTTTTGTTGATTGCACTTTCTGTTGTTGTCGCTGGTTCGGTTTATTTCTGGTTGAGTGGTTATTTTGGGCAGGCTGAGGTTTTGGAATGTTCTAGGGATATTTCGCTTTTGGTTAAAGATGTTGGGTGTGATGGGAATGTTGTTAATCTAACTTTTAAGAATGCGGGTTTGTTTAATTTTGGGGGATATATAATAAGGGGTGGTGTTGATGCTTCTGATGTGTCCATAGATTTGTCTAGATTTCTTAATGATGATTTTGGTGGGAATGTAGTGGATGGAGTGGTTTTTTTTGATGGAGTAGATGATAATTTATTTAGTTTTCGTGATGAGGCGGTTCATCAGTATGTTTTTGATTTTCCTGTGAATGTTTTTGAGGTTGTTCCAGTTATGACAGAGGAAAATGAAAGAGGGAATTTGGTTCTCGCTAAATGTTTTAATGTTGTGAAGAGGGATATTTTTAGGTGTGACGGGATTTCTAATGCGAGTTTGATTCTTGGCGAGGATATGAATGAAGATGTAACTGATTTAGGTGGAGATAGAGAAAGAGTGGACATTAAGGATTCAGATGGAGAGGTTTTGATTTCTATTAATAAGAATAAAAGTGATGATATTGATCTTGCTGATGTGGCTGTTTTGCAAAATGATCCGACTGCGGATTCTTCATTTATTCTTATTAAGAATTTGGAGTTGCCCGAGGGAGAGACCAAGAGTGTTTATTTTGATGTTATTTCAGGTAGTGGGAAGGTTTGTGTTAAAGATGAAGAGTTGTTGAGTATTAATGAGATTAGTTTAGACTGTAGCAATGTTGGAGAAGTTTTAGTTGATTGCCCCGGGAGTTCTGGGGGTTATAGTTGTAAGTATAGTGACGATGGATTAAGTTATGAGGTTTCTGGGCTTAGTTATTCTGGGGCTCGAGAGATGAGAGCAAGTGATGAGAATCCTATTGTTTTTATTTTATCTGGACAATCCAATATGTTGGGAATAGTAGAAGCTGGGAACACAATTCCGTCAAATTTATTTATTGTTCCTGATAATGTTAAATATTACAATGTCCATTCTTGGGATAATGAGTTAAGGTCTTATGATTCCTTAGATGCTCAGATATATATTAATGGTGTTCCTCATTTTGGTCCAGAAATTTCACTGGTACATAAATTCGCTGAAAATTATCCAGATAGAGAAATTATTGTTATTAAGTTTGCTGTAGGGGGCACTACCATTCATCATTGGAATCCTGATTATTCGGAAGTTCAAAGTATTCTTCCTGGACTTTATCCTGGGGCTGGTGAATTATCGCATTATGAAAGGCTTTATGAAAAATTAATTACGAATATTAGATCTGTAGTCGGAGAATATCCTTCTGTTGAGTATGGTGGAATATTTTGGTTGCAGGGGGAGTCGGATGCTATATTTGGTAATGATAATTTTCTGGCACTAACTAGGGATATGGTTGAAAATCTTCGTAGTGATTTGGGTGATGACGATATACCATTTATCGTTGGTAAAATAAATCCTGGGATTTCTTCATGCTCATGGAGTTCATGGTACGGAACTGATGTTTCTCAGGGAATTTCTAATATAAGAGCTCAGCAAGAATTAATGAGGACACAAATAGGGAATACATATGTTATTGATACAAAAAACTTGTCTTGTCCGGGTAATGATATTATTCATTTTAATCAGCATTCTCAAGTTTTGCTTGGAAATTTGTTTTGGGATGGATATGTTCAATTGATTGATCGTGAATCTGAAGTTCAACCTTGTGTGGATGTTAGCTGGAGTCCATCTAATGCGGATATTTGTGTTGCAGATTCAATTTCTCAAATAAGTAATTGTGGGACTAATCGGGTTGTTGCTGGTGTCAATGGAGCATCTTCTTGTGTTTCTATGGCTGGGATTTGGAATAATCCTAATGCGTTTAATGTTAGGAATTCTAAAGTTCTTGAGACTCCTGGCCTGAGTAATTCTGTTAGATGGGTTCAGCTTCCAGATAATAAAGATCTTTTTTTAGGGCGAGAGATGAATGGGAACAATAAATGGAAATTAATACTTGGGAAGCTTGTTGAGTCTGATGATAAGTATCAGATGATTAAGCAGAAGGATATAATTAGTCTTCCTGCGAATATGCCTGAAGGGGGGCAGTTGACCACTGCTTTTGATCCTAGTGTGATTAAGTATAATGGTAAGTATTGGGTTGCGTTTGAGTGTTATCGATCTATTGCCTTTAGTCCGAGTTCAGATACTTGTATGGCTGTGCTTAAGGATGATTTTTCTGTGGATAGTTCTAAGATGTATGTGGTTGTTCAATCGGAAATAGATTTTTCCGGTGACCAATATTCTGCATCTGTTCCCAAATTGTTTATTCATAATGGGAAACCGTATCTTTATTGGACAGCTGTAAAGTTTGTGAAGGATTCTAATGGTAATTTTCAATGGGATAGTATTTCTACTAGAGGGTCTGAGCTTGAGCTGGATTCTGTAAGTGGTAAGCTTTGGGTTGTCGGTTCTGGGAAGAAGAAGATTGTTGCTAACTCACAAAGTTTGTCTTCTAAGGTTTGGGGGACTAATGCTATGGATGATACAAGAAATTCTGTTGCTGATATTTTTAGTGTTGTGAGTTCTGGAGGGTATATTTATGCAACTGCTGCGGTTGGTGGGACTTCTAAGAATAATTGTGTGACTCCGTTGAGTGATTCTGTTGGGTGTTATAGGCTTTCTATTGGAAGGGCTACGGTTCCATTAGGTAATGATATTTTTTCTGTGATGGATGAGACAATACTAAATCCCCATGAGTATTCTAATTTTTTCTGGGATTCCGAAGGAGAGCTTAAAATGATGGGTAATTTTATTTATACTGATGATAGGAATACTGATATTAGTTTGAGGATAAATGAGTTGATTGATTCTTTTATTGGCAAGAAGGGACTTGATGCTTCTTATTCTTCTGATAGAGTTTTTAGATCTTTTGCTATGAGGATTTTTAGTTTTGATTCTAGTAATGGGTCTGTTTGTGATTCTGCACATCTTGCTCCAGATTGGGGAGAGAAGAATGGCATGTGTTTGAAATCTTGTGGACAGCTTGGCGGAACTACTGCTTATGATTCTGGGACTTGCGCTTCTCGTGGTTTGGTTGACAAGGGCGTTGCTTATGATACTAATGTTTGTTGTGGGATTGCTCCTATTATTAATTGTGCTGGTTCTTGGGATTTGAATTATGGAAGTTGTAGTGCTACTACTTGTGGAACTAGTGGAAGATATGATAAGTTATGGACGACAACTACTCCTGCTTCTAATGGGGGTGTTGCTTGCCCTAGTCCAACTTTTGTTAATGATGGTGGTAATGCTTGCAGTGCTCCGGCTTGTCCTGTTGTGTTTTCAAATAATGCACAGTTTGTTTCACAGTTTGTTTCTTCTTCAATGGTTCCAGACCAATTGTATACGGTTTCTGTTGCAATGAAAAATACTGGGGATAGCACTTGGACTAAGGGAAGTAATTTTAAACTTGGTTCTCATAATCCGCAGGATAATTCTATATGGAAAATTCAAAGAGTTGAGCTTAGCAGCACTGAAGTTATTCGCCCTGGTCAAACTAAGATTTTTTCTTTTACAGTTAAAGCCCCAGCGAGTTCTGGGAGTTATAATTTTCAGTGGATGATGTTGCAAGAGGGAGTTGAATGGTTTGGAGAGAAGAGTCCTAATGTTGGCGTGAATATTGCTCCTAGTTGCATTGTATCTACTTGGACTCCTGCTATCACCACTAAATGCTCAGGAACTTCTTTTACTCAAACTAGTAATTGTGGGACTACAAGAAGTGCTGTTGGAACTAAGACCACGGGTGAATGTTGCACTGTATCTAGTTGGACTCCATTAACTACCACTAAATGTAGTGGAGTTAGTTTTACTCAAATTAGTAATTGTGGGACTACAAGAAGTGCTGTTGGAACTAAGACTTTAGATGAATGTTGCTCTGTATCTACTTGGACTCCTGCTACCACCACTAAATGCTCAGGAATTTCTTTTATTCAAACAAGTAATTGTGGGACTACAAGAAGCGCTGTTGGGACTAAGACCACGGGTGAATGTTGCTCTGTATCTACTTGGACTCCATTAACTACCACTAAATGTAGTGGAGTTAGTTTCACTCAAACTAGTAATTGTGGAACTACAAGAAGTGCTGTTGGAACTAAGACTACGGGCGAATGTTGCACTATATCTAGTTGGACTCCTGCTACCACCACTAAATGCTCAGGAATTTCTTTTATTCAAACAAGTAATTGTGGGACTACAAGAAGTGCT